>JAJZAL010000296.1 GCA_021799405.1 Acidobacteriota bacterium | reverse complement strand
CCATCGGCGCCATCCTCGCGGCGTAAAGCGCAAAATGAGCAACTTCCCCTTGCGTCCTCGTCACGCCACCCCTCTGCCGCCCATCGACATCGGAAACGCGATTCAGATAATTAAGTGAACAGTATTAGGGCTAGGGAACAACCCTTCCACTCATCCCGCTGTCCGAATTTCCGAAACCGGCTCACGCATCGATGCCACGTTGTGCAGCAACAGAAGGGATGTATTTCCGGGCGTCGGCAAAGCAAACATCCGGAGCAAAGAACAGAACGGAGTCTTCGTAGGTTTCAAGAAGACTACGCACCCGAACACCAAATACGGCGCGAAGGAGAATGTTCGCATCGAGCACCAGGCGCTTCTGCTCTGTCATCACTTCTGCTTGGCCCGCCACTTCTTAAAGTCTGCCAGGATTTCGTCTTCCGATATCCCCTCGGCGTCGAGGATCTCCTGCCAGCGCGCCGAGGCTTCCTTCAGCGCCTCCCGTTCGGCATCGTTGCGTCTGCGGCGCGCAGGAATGAAGTAGCCCACGGTATCGCCATGGCGTGTGATCGCCACCGGCGCCTCCGATTCAAGGAGGTAGGTGGCAAGTTTGTCGCGAAACTCTCTCATGCCGACCTTCTGGGTTTCCATATTGGCTCCTTGTGTACTGTTGCGTACACAAGTGTACCATGATTGACCGTCATAGACACTTTCCCTCGTCCTGGCTTCTGCACCCTGTTCAGCACCCTCCTATCAGGAGATATTCACGAAATTCGCGGCAGAGGTCAGCTGCACGCCCGGCCGCGAAGACACAGGGTGTTTTGCAGGGAGTCGAAAATGGGGTTGTGCGATTTCTCCAGTGTTTATGCGTGCTCAAGGGTGCTCAATTTAGCCATCGGCACTCATGAAGTGTTTTAGATTCAATAACAAGCGACTTCTGTCACGGCAGAGGTCGCGGGTTCGAGCCCCGTCGTCCCCGCCATTAAGTCAAGCGGATTGTTAGACTTACGGCGAAGCAAAAATGGCAAGTTTTACCCGTGAGGGTGCTGAACGATTTCAGCACCCTTTTTGCGTGCGTCTATCACTTGATCTGAGGGTGCTGGCGAGGGTGCTGAATCTCCGGCCATCAGCATCTCTACCAACTTGTTGTTGGCCTCGCGCTTGGTCGCGGAAATAGCCCGCGTGTAAATCTCAAGCGTGATCCGCGAGTTGGCATGACGCAGGAGTTCCTGGGCGGTCTTCAAGTCCGCTCCCGCCGCCCGCAGGTTAGTCGCAAGTGAGTGCCGGAACGTGTGCCAGCCAACGATCTTGCCCTCCGTTGCTCGCCAGTACTTCACATGACGCTGCAACGTCCGTAACTGACCGTCCTGAAAGCGCCCCGGATACCGCCGCTGCAAATACTCGAAAAGCGCCTTGGCTTCCAGCCCCGCGTTCACTTCCAACTGCTCCTGGACTTCGCCCCAGACATCCGCAAACGGATCAGGCCGCCGACCCCGCGGTTTCACCGATAACTCGCTCGGCATACGGTTCAGGTTTAAATACTTCCGCGCCGTCTTAACATCCATCCCAGACTTCACCGCCGCTATCTCCCGATTTCCCTCTGTCTTCTCCAACGTAAACAACCTCCGTACCTGCTTGTCTGTGAGCAACTCGCCCCGTCCCCATGGTCTGGAATCTTGTTGGCTCAATTGTCGTTGTCGTCAGTCGGGAATTTTGTTTGTCGTCGATCGGGAAATTTGATTGTCGCTGATCAGCAGGTGCTGCGATGGCGGTCAGCGCTATTGCAGCTGGGAGTGCCGGCGCCAGTCACGTCTCCGGCAGCACTGGGCGGCCAACCGGCGTCATCAGCGGAGTCCCAAGGGCCGGTTGGATCATCGCGACCGCCAACGTGCTTATCGTTGCCGGCAGTTGTTACGCCGCGTGACGGATCAGGGTTCCCAATCTCTCCAAACTCGTCGACCATCAGGGGGTGGGAAAGCGGTCACGAAGCGGGTAGTGGCGCCGTTGCGTATTCGGTCGCATCGCCGGCGGGCATTCGGCCGTGCTGCATGGTCTGCGGGCGTACTGGCCACCTGGACGATCCTATTCCGCGCACATCTTCTCGCAGGTGAGGGAGACATGATCGATCCGGAAGTGCGGATACAGATCCGCCGCGATTTTTACGTCGAGCACTGGAAGGCGGGCACCATCGCTCAAGCCCTTGGAGTTCATCCCGACACGGTAAAGCGGGCCATCGAAGTGGAGCGTTTTCATCGCACCGAGCGGTTATGGGTCACGATGATGGATCCCTATCTTCCCCTGGTGCGCCAAACGCTGGAAGCGCATCCGCGGCTTCGCGCCACATGAATGCATCAGATGCTGCGGGATCGCGGCTAACGACCTTGCGCGTCCACAGCGCAAAGTCGAATTTGAGTTCCTCTGGACGCTTATCTGTGGTCAGGCGCCGAATCCATTCTGCTTGCTCGGTAGTGAGCGTGCGGCAACAGCCTTGAGGACGTCCCCGACGACCCATCTGCATGCCTTGCGGGCCATCCTTCTTGTACCGGCCAACTATCATGCGCACGGGCGAGTAGCCCAACCCAAGATCGCAGGCTACCTGACGCTGCTTGACACCGCGCCAGAAGGCGCGAATTACCTGCCGCCGACGTTCCTGCTGCGCCTCGGAACTCAACTTGCGTCCGTCTGCTGCTTCCAGGTCTGGTAAAACGCAGAAAAGCGCAGAATGTGTCAGTATTTATCTTCTGAATCTATAGATTCAGCACGCTCTCCTCTCCTATCTTTCAAATTGACTCCCGAATCGTGCGAGCAAAAGCCAAAGACCCCGCGATCTTATACACTCGCAGGAGCCTCAGAACAGTATCTTCAGCACCAGCTGCCCGATGCGCGGGTCATTTGCGGATCGGACCTGTCCGAAACCGGCCGTTGCAACGCTCGTATTCGGATCGAGGAAATTGGCGCGGTTGAGCGCGTTGAAGAACTCCCCACGCAACTCGAGTTGCGTATGCTCGCCAGGCATCTGGAAATTCTTGAATATACCCATATCCCAGTCAAAGTAACCAGGACCGCGTAGACTTCCTTTGCGCGCGGTGCCAAAGGTTCCTATTGCCGGAAGCGCAAAGGCCTTCGGGTTGAGGTAGTTAACGCAGCGAGGAGTGCTCCCGCAGGCGTTACTTCCGTACGGATTTACTCCAGGCACGGGGTTCGCTCTATCCGTGTTCAGTGCAGTCCGTGATTGATCCGCGCCAGCCAGCATAGTAAGTGGGTCACCGGTATAAGCATTTGCGATTCCAGTAAGCTGCCATCCCCCGACAATGTCTCTGGCAATAGCATTCATCTTGGTGAACGCCGGTAATGCCCAGACATAGGATGCGACGAAGTTATTAGTCCGGTCCCAATCCGCGGGCCCGTAGTCCATATAATGCCGGTTCGGCATATACCAGGGTATTGGGGATACATTGGGAACGGTCACATTCATTGCGACAACCTGCTGGTTATATGGTTGGTCATCAAGCATTTTGGAATAAGTGTAGTTTCCCAGAATCGTAAATCCATGCGATAGGCGTTTTTCGAGCGCTAACTGCAGTGAGTTATAAGAGGAATTTACATCCTCCTCCATCTGCCCGATCAAGCTATAGGGTTGGAATCGCCGCGTCTGTTGCTCAGATAGTTTACTGCCCGGAGTGTAAACAGCGGGATTGAGTTCGATGTAATCCTGTTGATGGCTGCCGTGTGAGGCGACATAGGCGGCCCGCAAGAGCCAGTGTGGCGCGAGTTGGTGCTCAATCGTGAGATTCCAGTCATACGTTACCGGTACAGTGAAGCTCCGTGTTGGATCGTATGTAAGGGCCTCTACCGGTGTTGGGAAAACATAGTTCTTCGGTGCTGGAATCGGAGCGGGAAACGGGTTAGTGATGCCGAGATACGGATTGCTGAAAGGACCGTTTGGTTCCGTGAGAACAACCTCAGGGCTGAAGGGAGTGATTGAATTCGTATTCTGGTTATTGATGGCAGCATAGTGTGAGTCATAGAACATCCCTACGCCGCCACGGATGCTGGTTTTTCCGTTTCCGAACACGTCGTAGGCAAAACCAAAGCGAGGAGAGACGTTGCTGAACTGGCCGTTAAATCCCCAGCGCGGCACACTCGGGTCGCCGGGGAAGAGCAGTCCTTTGGGGGCATTTGTATAGATGGTCGAAATCGTGCCGGCGTCATAGGCGGCCTGGCTAAACTCCATTACGGCTGTGTGATTTTGAATTGGGAAGAAGGGATCGTAACGAAGGCCGAGGTTGAGTGTCAAGCGCTGGTTGGCATGAAAATCATCCTGGGCATAGATTCCTACAAAGTTACCGCGTATCACCGCATACTGGCCCATTCCTTGTGTAAACTGGTTAATTTCGCCAATCATAAGGGCAGCGAGGCCCCAATCTGTCAGGCTGGCGTTGAACTTGAAAATTCCAGGGACGTTTGCCGGGTTGCGGAAGTCGTAATAATCCCGCTCTACATAGCCCCCAAAATAGAAACTATGTCGCCCATGAATCCAGCTAACATCCTCATTTAGCCGATAGTCGTTTCGGGTACTTATAGCGGGAGGATTGTCGCCAAAAGTAAAGGCGCTAGCGACCTGAATCTGTTGAATTGCGTTCAGGCCACCGTCATAGATGTGAACACCCAGCGAATTCATCGAGGGAGCTCCCGGTGGAGGGAGTCGCGATGCCTTTATCCTGGAGTAACTGAGGTGTACTTCGTTGAGCAAGCCGTGGCTGAAGGTATGCTGCTCACTCAATAGCGCGTTCTGAGATAGAATCGTCGAACTATCCGTATACAACAGGAGATTGGTTGGACTGAACTGAGCTGCGTTGACAAACCGGTTGTAATAGTACCGGGCCGTGAAGAGGTCGTTTCCGGAGCCTGAGCCCGAGAATGAATGGTCAACGCGGGTGAGGAATTCGTTGAAGGTTTGCTGAAGGGGCTCAACATATTGGATCTCCCCATTTCCCGTGCTCTGTGGCAACATCGACGCGACTTTCAGAGCCGCGGGGTCGAGGTAACTGGGCGGGATCACATTGGCCGCACCCTCATAGCTGAATTGCTGGCCGGTTGTTGGATTTAGTACCTTGGTCACCTTGCCTGGATTGGGGTTATCGGGACTACCCGCATTTAACAATGCGGAGAAGTCTCCTGCGCCTGGGTATGCGGTTCCCAGGCCCTCGTTGGCTTTTGTGGGAACTGTCGCCGGCTTCGTAGATGTGTCGTGAGTGATCGTTCCTTGATAGCCTGCGAAAAGGAAAGTTCGATCTTTCCTGATCGGTCCGCCCACTGTACCACCAAATTGATTACGCCTGAGCTGGTCCCGCTTTGTGGCAAAGTAGTTGCGAGCATCAAAATCTTTGTTGCGGAGGAATTCGAATGCATCCCCATGAATCTGGTTTGTGCCTGATTTGGTGACGACATTAACCACGCCGCCGGCGTTACCTCCGTAGCGCGCCGAATAATTGCTCGTCTGTACGCTGAACTCCTGCAACGCGTCAGGAAATGGAAATGGCTGGTTGATGTTGGTCAAAATATCCTGATTGTCGCCCCCATCCAGATTCCAGCTGATCTGGCTCTGCCGAGCGCCATTAGTAGAAATGGTCACCCCTTCCGGGAACGTCTTCGTGTCTCCTTGATTAACCGCTTGAGACGGCGTTGTCGCAGTGCCGGCCGTCAGTAGTGTCAAAGCAGCGGCATTTCGGCCATTTAGAGGCATATCAACCATACGCTGTTGATTCACTACTTGACTTAGCGTAGGCGTCGTGGTGTCAACCTGCGGAGGGATGCTCAACACCGTAACCGACTGTTGGGCTGTGCCTACCTGCAAGACGGCGTTTACAGTCAAAACCTGATCCGCCTGGAGAGTGATGTTCTCTTGGGTGAAATTGCGGAACCCCGGCGCAATAACCTGCAGACGGTACTGCGAAGGCTGGAGCGAAGGAACAACGAA
>JAJZAL010000295.1 GCA_021799405.1 Acidobacteriota bacterium | reverse complement strand
GCTGATGCTCAGGCAGATTTGCGTTTACGCCGCAGAATCAGAATTCCGGCAACAACTACGAAAAGAACGCCGGCAAGGATGCGAATCGCGGTGGGTGAAAGCATAAGGGGGAGTCTCCTTCAGGTATTTGTTAGAGGTTCAAGGGATGCGCAGGCCAAACGGCTGTCTGCGATTATCAGTCAGAAACCTGGTCAGGGCTTGCAGGTCGAAACAGGTTTCAGGAATTTGTTTTCGAATTGTCTACGGCACGCGGGTTCTTATGGGGCATCAGTGCTTGAGCTGGCTGAATGTTTTCACTATGGTGATGGCTGCGGGACCGAGCAGCACGATGAAGATGCATGGGAAGATGAACAGCACCAGCGGGAAGAGCAGTTTGACGCTGGTTTTAGCGGCCTTTTCCTCGGCCTGCTGTTTTCTCTGCAGGCGCATGCCGTCAGAGAATGCGTTGAGTGCGCGGGCGATGGGCGTTCCGAAGCGTTCGGTCTGGACGAGCATGCTGACGAAGTTCTGCACATCGGGCAATTGGGTGCGTTCGGCCATCTCCTGCCAGGCTTCGAGGCGCGGCCGGCCGGCGCGCTGTTCACGGTTGATCTGCAGGAATTCCTGGTTGATTTCCGGGTGACTGACGGCGAGTTCCTGGCCGACGCGGAGCATAGCCTGATCGAGCCCCAGGCCGGCATCCACGCAGATGACGAGCAAGTCGACGGCATCGGGCATACTGCGATGAATCCTGTGCCTGCGGCTTTTGATTTGCCGCTCGAGCCATAAGTCTGGGCCGAGATAACCGGCGGCGGCCAGCACCACGATGGCGAGAAACGTGTTGGTGTGGACGAAGGTGCCTGCGATCACGCCGAGAATGGGGGCGAGAATGCGCACGGTGAGATACATTTCCGCGGCATCTGGCTTTCGCATGCCCGCGGCGGCAAAACGCTTGGCCAGTTTGTCGTTGCTGGCGATGCCGAGGTGAAGGCGCAGGCTGGTGAGTGCCTTCATCAGACGCTGGCCCGTGACTTTCACCAGAGATGGTCCCTTGACCGGCTGCATTTCTGTGATCTGGGCCAGCCGGCGTCCGGCGCGCGCCGTTCTCATTTGCAGAAGGAAGTAGAACGCCAACGCCGCAAAACAGAAGAGCGTTGAACCGAGCGCGAAATCGTAGACCAGGTTCATCGGGTGCTATACCTCGATCTTTACAATGCGCTGGATCAGCATGCCGCCGATCGCCAGCAGGCCGACTCCTGCCATGAGCAGCTTGTGTCCGAAGTCGCTGCTGACCAGGGGCTTTGCGTAGCCGGGGTTGATGATGTTGATCAGGATGCCGAGGATGATCGGCAGGGCCGCCAGGATGGAGCCGGTGAGGCGTCCCTGCGCCGTCTTGGTCTTCACCTCGCCGTAGATGCGGAGGCGCTCGCGAATCACGTGGGTGGTGCGGTCCAGAATTTCCGTGAGATTGCCACCTGTTTCTTTCTGCACCATCATGGCAGTCACCAGAAAGCGCAGATCAGAGGAAGGTACGCGATCGGCGAGGGCAATCAGCGCGTCGCGATAGGGCAATCCGAAATTCTGGGCGCGAAAGACCTCGCGAAACTCGGAGGAGACCGGTTCACGGCCCTGCTCGGCTACCACTTCAATCGCCGAAGAGACGGAGTGTCCTGCCTTGAGGGCGCGGGACATCAGATCGATGGAATCCGGCAGCGCATCATTGAACTGCTTGACTCTCCGGCTGCGCTGAAAGTTCAGCAGGACAAAGGGGCTGGTTGCGCCAACGAGCGGGGCGGCGATTTCGACGAGGAGATGAGGGAAGAGCAGCCTGGAGGCGATTTCGCAAGCGGTGGCGATCAGAGCAGCCTGCAGGAGCACGCGTGCGGGTGTGATGGGACGATGCGCCTGAAGGATCAGTTTTTCCAGCCGAGGGTAGAAGTCGAACCGGTCGAGTACGCGGTCGAGGCGCGCGACATTGCCGGCAGCGAGCGGCTGCTTGAGTAACTCGTCCGCTTCCTGCTTGTCTTGCTGTGCTCCGCCGCTGAAAGCCGCAACCCGCTCCAGCCGCTTGTGGATCATTTTCTGTTTGGAGGTCGGCCGCGTGAGCAGGGCAATCACCACGAAGCAGAACAGCGCAATCCCGGCAAATATCAGTCCGATCAGCATGGCTATACCTCGACCACCTGTTCCATCAGGTTGGGGTTGAATGGAATTCCGGCTGCCTGGAGTTTCTCAGCAAACTTGGGGACGATGCCGGTCGAGATAAACCGGCCCCTTACTTTTCCATTTGGGCCGAGGCCCTGTTTTTCGAAGAGGAAGATGTCCTGCATGCTCACGACCTCGCCGCTGGTGCCGGTGATCTCGCTGATGTGCGTGATGCGGCGGCTGCCGTCGCTGAGGCGGTGCGCCTGGATGAGCACATGCACGGCCGATGCGATCTGGTTGCGGATGGCGCGGTCGGGCAGGGAGACGCTGCCCATCATACACATGGTTTCGAGGCGGGAGATTGCGTCGCGCGGCGTGTTGGCGTGCAGTGTTGTGATGGAGCCATCGTGGCCGGTGTTCATGGCCTGCAGCATGTCCAGCGCTTCTTCGCCGCGGATTTCGCCGAGCACGACGCGGTCTGGCCGCATACGGAGAGCATTGATGACCAGCTCACGCTGGCGGATCGCGCCCTTGCCTTCCACGTTTGGCGGGCGGCACTCGAGCCGCGCCACATGCTCCTGCTTCAGTTGGAGTTCCGCCGAGTCTTCAATGGTGACGATGCGTTCCTTGGCAGAGATAAAGCCGGAGAGGACGTTGAGCAAGGTGGTCTTGCCTGCGCCTGTGCCTCCGGCCACGATGATGTTGAGGCGTGCTTTCACGGCGCCCTGCAGCAGTTCCAGCATGGGGGGCGTCAGCGCGCGGTAGCGCAGCAGATCTTCGGCTGTCAGCGGCGATTTCGGAAAGCGGCGAATGGAAATCAGGGGTCCGTCGACCGCCAGCGGAGGAATGACGACATTGACGCGGGAGCCGTCGAGGAGGCGTGCATCGACCATGGGAGAGGATTCGTCGACGCGACGGCCCACCGCGGAGACAATCTTGTCGATGATGTGCATCAGGTGGGTATTGTCCTTGAAGACGACGTTGGTCCGCTCGAGCACGCCGCGCCGTTCCACGTACACCATCTTGTGGGTATTCACCAGGATGTCGTTGACTGTGGGGTCCTGCAGCAAGGGTTCGAGGGGGCCGAGGCCGAAGACCTCGTCCAGAACCTCCTGCGCCAGGCGGTCGCGGTCGACCGCGCTCAGCGGCACGCCCTGCTCGCCGATGAGCTGCACGATGAGGCTCATCAATTGGCCCTGGTTGCCTCGTTGCCCCTGCAGTACGCCCAGCTTCTCGAGGTCGGCGCGCTTGATGAGCTCGTGATGCACGGCTGACTTGAGCTCGTGGTAACGGTCCAGCGGCAACGGGGCGGCGGCCCGCGGTGCTGGTTCTGCTGTGCGGGCGGCCGTATTCAGACGAAGGACGGGATCGGCTGCCATGGGTGATTACTCCTGAACTTTTTCTGTCTTCCAGAAGGAAAACCGTTTTCTGGGTGCGTGCTGACTCAAGGCGGAGGGGCCGTCATGCTCGCCGGCGAGCTGATGCGCCCATCGTGTCAAACGTGAGGTAAATTCCGAGCGCCGTTGCGGCCAGATCGGCTCTCCGGCGTTCACGGCACGGAGCAGTTCACCGTAATTGTTGGGAATGCTGACCGAAACCGGAAATTTGACGACTTTTTCAATCTGCTCCTGGCCGATCGCGTCCTGAGACGCGGACCGGTTGATGGCGACGCGCAATTTGTCTGCGGGAACCTCGGTGAGGCCCAGATGCTCGATGTGCCGGGAAAGATCACGCAGCGCGGCCACGTCGGGCGTCGAGACCAGATACACGCTGTCCGAGTACTGAATCATGGCCGGTGCGTCGTCATATTGCAGGGAGGAATCGATGACGACGAAGTCGAATTCCTGCCGCAGAAATTCGAAGATGCGTTCCAGGTCCTCGGGCATGGCATGGTATCTGACCGAACAGGTCGACGGCGATGAGAGAACGGCCAGCCCGCTGGCGTGCCGAATCAGGAAGCCGCTGAGCAGCTCCGCATCGAGCCGGTCGACATTGCGAGTCAGGTCGTCGAAGTGGTAGTTGCTGTCTTCCAGTCCGAGCAGCAGGCCGACGTGGCCGAGCTGGTGATTGTGATCGACGAGCAGGGTCTTTTTGCCGTGCTGTTTGGCAAGGTAGGCGGCAATATGCACGGCCAGCGTTGTGGTGCCGACTCCGCCCTTGGCTCCGAAGAAGGAGACGATTCGTCCGCGTGGCGCAGACGATTCCATCTGCACAAAAATCCGGCTCTTAATTCTCTCGACCGTTTCCTTGAGATGCTCGATGGTCACCGGCTTCTGATGGAACTCGCTGCAGCCGTGGCGCATGGCGCGCAGCAGCAGGGATGTCTCGACTTGAGAGGCGACGCCGACGCAGGTCACGGTGGGAGCACTCATGCGGTGCAGCACCTCGGCGGTTTCGAGCGCAGCTTCCTGGTCCTGATCGAAGTCAATCCATGCAACACAGCCCGGGGCCTTGCGGACGCTCTGGGGAAATTGCGGCCGCTGTCCGGTGCTGATGTAGTGCTGAAACTCGCCAGCGAAGGCGACACCCTGCAGGCGTTCGGGAAGCTGCTCGATCAACCCGTTGAGCGCCGCATCGGCGCAGACGGTGAACGTGGCAATCGCGTCGTTTGCTGATAGGGTTTCGCTCATCGGATCACGCTCCCTGCTTCCCGCGCTGGTTGCCGCCTTTTTTGCGCTGTGGATTCAGCTGCTGGTCGAAGACCTTGTCGTTCAGGTACGGCCTCACGGTCTTCGGCAAGGCGGGGCCGGCCTTCGGCGCTTTCAGCGGATTCACGATGGTCGGCGTCACAATGACGATCAGGTCCGTTGTGGAGGCAGTGTTCTGCTTTGACCGGAAGAGCCAGCCCAGCACCGGAATCTTCGCGATAGCAGGCATGTGCTGAAAGTCGTCGGTGAGCCGATGGTCCAGCAGGCCCGAAATGGCAAAGCTCTGCCCGTTGCGGAGCTCAACTTCGGTGGTTGCCCGGCGGGTATCGATGGCCGGGATCGTATATCCGGAAATCTGCACTTCGTTGGTGTAGTCGAGCGCGCTGACTTCCGGGGCGACCTTGAGGCGGATGGTGCCGTCGGGATTGACGTAAGGCGTAAAGGTGAGCCGCACGCCATAGGGTTGGAACTGCACGGTGACAGTGGCCAGTCCTCCAGCGGCGCCCTCGACGACGGGAAAGGGAAACTGCCCGCCGGAAAGAAAACTCGCGGTGACTCCGCTGAGTGAGGTGATCGTGGGCTCCGCAAGAATCTGCAACACCTGCTCCTGCTCCATCGCCGCGATGGCTGCGCCCACATTGAGGTCTGAGTTGTACAGCAGAAGATTCAGCGGATTTGTCACCTGGACGGGGTTCGCCGAGGTGTTTCCGCCCAGGGTGACATTGCTGAAAGACTGGAATTGTCCCGTACTGGTGATCGCACTGGTGCGGTTGCCCTCGAAGAGGTTGAATCCCAGCTGCTCGGCGCGCGTACGGTCCACTTCGGCGAATCGCACCTTGAGCCTTACTTCGTCGAGGTGAGGCGGATCGAGGACCAGCGAGTTGGTCACGATTTTGCTGTAGCCGGCAGCAATCTTTACCGCTCGCGCAACATCGTCCTTGGTTGTCGCGATGCCGGTCAATGTGACTCGATCGAGCCGTGCGACGGCATGAATCTCCTCGTGCGGGAAGGCTGCATCCAGCGCATCCTGCAGGCCCGAGACGTCGATATCCGCCACCACGTTGTAGAGCTGGCAGTGACCGTGCTCATCCCAGACGGCGAGGGTGCTCACACCAGCCGTTTTGGCGGAAATCAGGAGCTGATACGGGTTTACGGTGAGGGAATCGAGGACGGCCGGGTTGCTGATGTAGATCTTGTGCAGCCTGGCCGAGGTCTGGATGACCACCGAGTGCCCGACGA
>JAJZAL010000294.1 GCA_021799405.1 Acidobacteriota bacterium | reverse complement strand
TGTGGAGAAGAGATCTCGATGCCTGCTTCATTGAAGCAGTCCTGAATGTTCTAGTGAAGAACGGAATAGATGAACTGCATGATTCTTGGGACATCAGTGTCTGCGTTGAGTTTATGCGATAGGTAGAAGTCGTGGAGTTGCGTCTGCAGCACAAAAGGCCCGGAGCCGTGCACTATGCCTTTGGTTGCATGTGCTGCATCGATAAGCAGTCGATGCGCGATTCTCCAGTTTCGGCGCCGCAAACGACTGCAAGTGCCGCATCGAAGACCGTAAGAAGCGAATTTGCGAAAGTGACCGTTCAAAGGACCAGGCACGCCTCTTCACGGCGCGTTCATCGTTTCCTGCTCCGAAGCGATTTAGCTTGGCAGGGCTTCTGCCTCTGTCTTTGATATCTAGACTCCGGCAACCTGATCGCGCGTAGTCTCGGCGATGAGATCCGACTTTGAAGTATCGAGCAGCCTCGCGGAGTCGATTCGGGCAAATAGATCCATCATGCGGGCGATAAGTCCGGTCCATCCCGTCTGGTGGCTGGCTCCCAGGCCGGCCCCGTTGTCACCGTGGAAGTATTCATAAAACAGGATGTAATCCCGCCAATTCGGATCTTCCTGAAATTTCCTGGCGCCGCCGTATACCGGCCGGCGACCGTTCTCATCGCGAAGGAAGATTCTCTCGATCCTGCGCACAATTTCCTGGGCCGCTTGGAAGAGTGTCATGTAGTTACCGGAACGAGTTGGGCACTCAACCTTGAAATCATCTCCGTAGAACTGATAGAGATTGAGGAGCGCACGAATCAACAATCCATTGACCGGCATCCAGATTGGGCCTCGCCAGTTGGAATTGCCCCCAAACATGCTGGTATTGGATTCCGCCGGCAGATAGTCCACCCTGTATTCCTGCCCCTCAACGTGGAATACGAACGGTTCTGAAAGATGCTTGCGTGACATGGAACGGATTCCATATGGACTGAGAAACTCCTCTTCGTCGAGCATGTACCCCAAAACGCATTGAAGCTTCTTCTTGTCGAGTACGGACAGCACCCTTCGTCCCCCGTAACCGGCCACGTTTTCTTCAGCCTTACCGATACGTTCCAGAACATCTGGATGCCGCTTCTTGAAGAGTTCGATGAGTTCCAGCACCCGAGGATGCCGCTGCATAAAACCTGGCTCAAAAACCGTCGACGCACAAACTGGAAGCAACCCGACCATGGAACGAATCTTGAGCCGCATCGAATGACCATCCGGGAAGTGGAGCAGATCGTAGAAGAATCCATCCTCGTCATCCCACATCTGCGCGTGACCTTCCCCGATCCGTTGCATTGCGTAGGTGATCCAGACGAATTGCTCGAGGAACCGAAAGGCAATGTCCTCATACATGGGATCGTATTCCGTGAGGATAATCGCGATTTCCAGCATATTCTGGCAATAGAAAGCCATCCACGCCGTTCCGTCGGCCTGATCAAGGAAGCCGCCGGTAGGCAGTTTCGAGCTGCGGTCAAAAACGCCGATGTTATCCAAACCCAGGAATCCGCCGGCGAACACGTTCCGGCCCTCAGGGTCCTTGCGGTTCACCCACCAGTTAAAGTTCAACATCAATCCCTGGAAGGAACGCTCAAGGAAGCGCAGATCGGCGCGACCCAGTTCCTTCTCAACGTTGTAAAGGAACAGGGTCGCCCAGGCATGCACCGGGGGATTCACGTCGCTGAAGTTCCACTCATAAGCGGGGATCTGGCCATTGGGGTGTGCGTAGAGATTGCGCAACATCAACAGCAACTGATCCTTTGCGAAGTCGAAATCCACGAGCGAAAGGGATATGGTATGAAACGCCAGGTCCCAGGCCGCATACCATGGATACTCCCACTTATCCGGCATCGAGATGATGTCGCGGTTGAGCATGTGAAACCACTCGGTGTTCCGCAAGCTGCGACGCCTTTCGCCGGTCATCGGGTGCGCCGCGTGCTCTGACAGCCATTTATCGAGGTCGAAATAATAGAACTGCTTGCTCCACAACATTCCCGCCAGCGCCTGCCGGTGGACGCGCCGCTCATCTTCGCTGAACTCGGCCGGAGTGATGCGGTCGTAGAACTCATTCGCATCGGCAAGCCGGGAGCCAACGATCGGGTCAAAATTCGCAAACGCATCGGCCGATGGTCTTGCGCTCAGGCGCAGGCGCACACTCCTGTGTTCTCCCGCAGGAACCTGCAGCACGTAGTGAGCGGCCGCCTTGGTGCCCGACTTGGCCGGGTTGACCGCTTCCCTGTTTCCCCCAACCACGTACTCGTGGAATGCATCCTTCACATAAGGTGACGGATTCGACTCACCCCACAGGCGGCTAGCATTCGATTCATTCTCCGTAAAAAGCATCTCCGGATCACCCTCGCATTGGAGGGTGTAGTCGACCATCGTCGGATGCGTTGCCAGTATGGTTCCATCTCCCGTCTGCCGCAGATTGGGCTTGCCATGGGCTTCGCCGCCCCAGGACCATGTGTTCCGGAACCACAACGTCGGAAGCACATGGATTTCCGCGGCTTCGGGCCCGCGATTGTGAACCGTGACCCGGATCAGCATATCTTCGGGTTCGGCTTTCGCATACTCCACAAACACGTCAAAGTACCTGTCGTCGTCAAAAATGCCTGTATCAAGGAGCTCGTATTCAAGCTCCTCCCTCGATCGACGGCGATTCGTCTCGATCAGGTCCCTATAGGGATACTCGCGCTGCGGATACTTGTAGAGATATTTCATGTAAGAGTGAGTGGGGGTGCTATCCACATAGAAGTAGTATTCCTTCACGTCTTCGCCGTGATTAGCCTCGCTGTTTGTCAATCCAAACATGCGCTCCTTCAAAATCGGGTCGTGCCCGTTCCATAGCGCCAGCGCGAAGCATAATTGCTGCTGATCGTCGGAAATTCCGGCCATCCCGTCCTCACCCCAGCGGTACGCGCGGGAACGCGCCTGATCGTGCGAGAAATAATCCCAGGCGTTGCCATCCTGGCTGTAGTCCTCCCGCACGGTACCCCATTGTCTTTCGCTCAGGTACGGTCCCCATTTCTTCCAGGGAACGCCAAGTTCACGAGCCTCATTCAGCCTCTTCTGCTCCGCGCATTCCACGTATGGGGGGGGGATTGTCTCACCAGTCTGGGGTGTCATGGGATTTACTCCTTCCAATCTGTCTGCGGGTAGTTGCCGGTCAGCATGGACGACATTTTCTCCTCCGCCCTGAGCCAATTGGTGGACGTCAACGCCTTCGCACTCCCCGCCTCCAAAGCATAAGAATGCGAAGGGGACATCAACAACTATGAAAACTGCTAGCCTCCGGATCCAATTTCGTGCATCGCCGCGAACCCTCTATTTTGAGAAGCTGTTGTAATTCCCGAATGTCCAGCCGAACCCCGAAGTCACGCCATAATCACTGCCAGATAAACGCGCCGGCGGTTGACTGTCCCAACTGCCGTAGAACGAGAGGTTCCACGTAAAGTCTCCCCAGAACTTGAGGTAGTAGGTTGCGTTGACGTTGTTGTAAATTCGTCCGGGTTGGTTAAGCGCCGGAAATGCGGTGGCGGAGAGAGTTAGCTTGGTCTTATCGAATCGGAACAGTCCTGCATCCACACCAGCCAAAGCAGCAGCTGTGTTCTGGCTTGGCGGCCGGCTTTCAGATTGGGTATATCTCGTGTTTTGATAGGCCAGACCGCCATAGGCGCTGACCGTTGCATGATTTGTGTCTTTCAAATAGCGCCCGATCCCGGCTCCCATGTTGCTCTGTAACTGGATCTCCTGCTCGGTGCTCTGAAGTAACGAGCCTATGCCTGTGTAAAACCAGTTGTTCCAGCGCATGAGGTGACGGTAATAGGTCGTCACGCTGTTGTGAGTGGAAGTTGCGACTCCGGTGTTGCCCGTCAATATGGAAGTGAAGTCTGCGCCCAAGCTCCACCTTTCTCGGAGATATTGTGCGTTAGCACCCAAAGAATACTGCGTGGACTCATTTGCCTTCGAATAAGTCATTCCCGAATTGATGGCACCGTTGAACCGCTGCCAAAACTTACTGGAAGTTTGATCGATGTCCACAACCTCTTTGTGACTCACCTCTACCGCGTTCCGCGAATCCTCCAGGGCCTCAATTCGGAGAATTTGGGCGGCTTCCGTTCCCGTCATCGAAAGTGCCCCTGTGTGATAGCGACCGTCCTGGGTCCTCACGAGAAACAACTGCTTGCTCTCCACACTGCGCACCTTGGACCAGTCAACCTGAACTGTGCCCTGGACATAATCCAGCCCGATGTACAAAACGCCGCTATCGAGGCCCTTGATTTCGCAGGTGAAGCGGTCGCCGTTCTGCATAACCAGGACGTCAACTTTGTCTCTTGCAAAAACTGGGGAGGCAACCAGAAACATGCCAGTGAGGATCACGTACGAGATTTTCATGATCGCGTCCCGTTCTGCGCTAGGGACCACGAGGGATTCCACCAGGTGCCCCCGCATCAAATGCCGACGAGATAATACCAGGCGGACATGCTCGGGGCCGGCTTCCCGCACATGGCTAGTGCTCCCCAGATCATAGGAAGCCGTGCCCGGTCCGCACACTAGGAAAAGTTCCAGTGTCGGATGGTGGCCGGCTGCGCAAGCGCTTTCAAGCCTTCTTTTCACTTACCACCTCGGACTGGGGGGCCTGATCGTCAGAGAGCGGGACAGCGAACAACCTGGCCCAGGGGGTTTTGTCCACGTGGACGACGGCTCTGGCTTGGTCACGATGGTCGCCGGATGGATGTTGGATCCAGCAGTTTGCTTCGGCATGCAACTTGGTGAGCCGCGAGTCACTGTGGCCGCTCTGCGAGAATTGCATCATCGGCTGGTTGAGCAAAACACATGGCCACGTATCGTCTCGTCGCACTTGTGATAGACCGGCCGTCTATCCAGCAGCGACTTCATCGATCGGAATACATCCCCCGCCATCCACAGCCTCGGTTATCACTTTAAAAGCGGCCATAGGTTATCAGCTCAAAACCGGCCAACGGGATTGGCCGAAGACGTGATCGTTTTATCTTGCCGCAGTGTGCGTTTGCAAGGCTCGGATTGAGTTGGAGATTTGTGATTGGTATTCAGGGCGTCTGGATGCATGGTAAGGTTATATTCGCTCTGCCCCCGTCGCGCCTTGCGGAGTGATCCAGGGCCGATGACACGGGGCTGGCTCCGAAGGAATCGGTGATCGAGACCCTCTGCGGTTTGCCTGATGGGCTGGCCGGCAGAGGTTTTCGTGTTTTTGCAGAGATCCTCTTGGTGAGACTCCGTTGAGGGAGGCCTCTGGATCCCGAGTCGCGACGTCGCCGGGCGTTCCTTGCCCCGCATCCTTAGGGCTTTTGCCTTTGTCATTTGCCTTCTCCTGAAGCACCTGTCTAGGTGCGCCAACTGCACGGCCCGTACTTGAGAACGTGTCCGTGATGCAGCGGTCGATCCAGCATGGCGATGAAGGCGGCGCTGTCGCCCAGCAGTTTTCCCCAGTCGTCTACGGGCCTGTTCGACGTCAGAAGCGTGCTGGCACGTTCGTAACGGCGCATGATGATCTCCAGAAGTTCTTCGGCTGCAGTCAGCGGCAGCTTTCGCATTCCCAGATCGTCGAGGATCAACAGCGGCACGATGGTCAGCAGGTCCATAGACTCCTTGCGCTTTGCATCGAGGGTGGCATCGGTCATTTCTTCCAGCAGTGCGTAGGCTTCGCGATAAAGCAGACGGTACCCATTCTGGTTGACAGCGTGTCCGATGGCTTGTGCGCAGTGACTTTTCCGCTCCCAAGCGGACCAAGCAACAATGCATCTCCGCGTTTTCCGATCCAGTTGGTGGCCAGTTCGAAGACCAGATTGCGATTCATTTTGGCGTTGAACTGGAAGTCGAAATTGTGCAGGCGCTTGTCCGCATCGCGGAACTGCACCTGCTTGTGACCTCTTTCCAGCAGCCGCTTGCTGCGGCAAGGTGCACCGCTCGAAACCTGAGAACCCAATCTCAGCCAATATCGAGTTCCCGCTTGTTGAGGATCCCACGCCATTCAGATCAACCCGGTTCTTGAGGC
>JAJZAL010000293.1 GCA_021799405.1 Acidobacteriota bacterium | reverse complement strand
GCACCTGACCAATACGCTGCTCTTGCTGGCCGCGCTTACCCTCACCGCACACATGCTCAGCCGCAGTGAGGGCTATTTGAGAGACCGCATCCGCGTCGTCGCCCCCGCGGGAGCCATCTCCTGTGTTGTCATCATCCTGATCGTCGGTGTTACCGGCTCACTGGCCGCGCTGGGCGACACGCTCTTCCCGGCATCTTCACTGAGTACGGCTCTGACGGAGGACTTCTCCTCGACAAGCGCGTGGCTGGTACGCTGGCGCTGGACGCACCCTACCGTCGCCTTCCTCTCCAGCGTCTTTCTCATCTGGCTTCTGGTGCGCGCCGTCAAGCGCTCCGCCTACTGGGACAATCGCAGTCTCTCTGCACTGGTCCTGATCCTGCTGGCAGTGCAATATCTGCTGGGCCTGCTTGATGTCATCCTGCTGGCGCCGGTCTGGCTGCAAATCGTGCACCTGCTCGGCGCTGACGTGCTGTGGGCCGCACTGGTGGTATTGGCGGCGCGTCTGACGCTCCAGCCCAAGGAAGCTGGAGAGCGGCGGCGTTAGTCCGTCGCGAACCGAGATAGTAGATGGAGCGAGGGAGGTTTCCCCCATCAGGTGTCCAAAAGCGAGGCGCATGGGGGTAGCCAGCAGAGCCCGTGGTGCGGCCACAATGCACCGAATTCAATCGGAATCGTTCAATTTCGGTTTAATGAATAACGTGAAAGGCGCGTTTCCACTGCGTGTCTGGGAACAATTGCACGAGGACATGGCCGATCCATGCGAGCCGATGAGCGGATCCTGCCCGTTCAAGTTGTTCCTCCGTGGCCTTGAACGACCAGTACTTGAGCAGCGGACGGCCAATGATGATGGCGCGCGGCACAAATCCCCAGTAGCGCGAATCCTCCCTATTTTGCCGGTTGTCGCCCATCATGAAGTACATGCCCGGAGGCACAACGAGATCTCCGTCCTCGATGTATTTCGGAAAGGAGCCATTCTACGATTGGGTCGAACCAGGAACCTCAGCGGGCGGCATGGCCGGAAAATCATCGAGAAACTCATTGAAGTTCTCCGGCGAGGTGGACTGGACGTAGGGCTCCGACTGCGCCACGCCGTTAATGATCACAATGCCATTGCGCAGGTGAATGTGATCGCCCGGCACGGCTATGAGACGCTTGACCAGGAAAAGATCCTCAGGATTACCATTGGCGTCTGTTGGATCACCGGGCGAAAACGCCGCCTTGATGAACACCGCCGCATCCCCGAATGAAAGGCAGTCAGCCGTCAATGCACTCCGGACCGCCGGCCCCACGACAGCCTGGAGCTCGATCTTCCGCGAAATTGAATTGAAGCCGTGGCAACAATACGCCGAATTGAACTGCAGCCGTCAAACTGCATCCACAGTAGCAGGAGCAAGGAACTGCCGAACCGGCTCCGGATGGCATCTGCGCGTCCAATTCCGTCAGGAACGGCAAGAGACACCGTAACCACCATCGATCCACGCCGAAAGTCAAACCAATGAGAATCAGGCTATGATTTCAGACACCGCATAGGCGGGAGTGGAATCGCATCGGGATCACAGAAAGGAGGGAATATGCGCTCCTGGTCCTTATCCGTCTGCATCGGACTGTCTCTGATCGCCGCGCCGGCCCTTTCAGCCGCCTCCAGCGTTGAGAAGATCAAGAACCCCATAGTCGCCGTCACTGAGGACACGCTTGCGCCGGGTGAGTCAGAGGCGATCCTCAGCGATCACCCCAGCGTCGTCGTTCCCATGGCGAATGGCTCGGCCCAGTTCATCGCCTCCGGCGGCGGCGCGCAGGCGCAGGCTTTCAGAAGAGGAGGCGTCATCTTTCACGGTATCGGGTTCACCGCCATCAAAAACGATGGCGCCTTGCCGTTGCACTTCGCCCGTATTGAGTTCCTCACCGCCGGCAAGCCTGAAACATGGGGCAGCGCGGGGTTGACGCCGAGTTACAAGATTCTTCTCGATAACCGCTACGCCCGCGTTTACAGTATCCGGATTGCGTCCCAGGAATCGGAGCCGTTGCATACTCACCATGACCGCGTCGTCGTCGTGCTTGCCGGAGCAACGCTCGAACATATTCTGCCCAACGGCAAGAAAGAGCCGGTGGACCTGAAAGCAGACGAGATTGCCTGGCACTGGGCAGCCACGCACAAGGGGCACAACCTGGGACAAACAGACTTCTGGGCAATCATCGTGGAGCCGAAATAGGTGCTCTGCGGATTACTGCCGCATCTGCACAATGCCGCTCATTGGCGCCGCGGTATTCCATAATGAACCAACGGCTGGCCAAGCCTTTCCTTTTTCCTGAAGACAGCGAGATACGGATGGCAAATTACGCCCGATCACCGGAAATGTCACGCCGGCAATGGATGATGGTTCTGCTGCTGACCATCTCCGTCGTGGTGAATTACAGCGACCGCAGCAACCTCTCCATCTCCGCGCCGCTCATCGCACACCAATTTGCGCTGGATCCGCTGCGGCTTGGCGCTTTGCTCTCCGCCTTCTTCTGGACCTACGCGCTGATGCAGATCTTCGGTGTGGCCGGCTATCTGGCGGACAGGCTGCCCGTAGGCTGGGTCATGCTCGGCGGCTACAGTTTGTGGTCGGTGGCTACCATCCTTGCCGGTTTCACTTCGGGACTCACCACCCTGTTCCTCGTCCTCTTGCTCCTCGGCGTCGGCGAATCGGTGGCCTATCCCTGCTATTCGCGCATCTTTGCCGAACTCCCGCCCCAGCACCGCGGACGCGCCAACGCCATCGTCGACACTGGAACAAAGATCGGCCCCGCCCTGGGAGCCTTTCTGGGTGGGCTCATCCTCGTGCACTCTGGCTGGCGCATGCTTTTCTTCGTGCTGGGCGCTGCCGGCCTCCTGTGGATCCTGCCCTGGCTGCGCGTGATGCCTCGCCCGCGGCATGTTACCGCCGCACACCAATCCGCCTGCGATGTGCCGACCGTTGCCGGCTTCGCCCAGTTGGTACGCACGCGGTCTGCCTGGGGAACCTTCCTCGGCCACTTCAGCGGGAACTACTTCTTCTATTTCCTGCTTACCTGGCTTCCCACCTACTTCGTGCGCGAAGAACATCTGTCGATCCGCGCTATGTCGCGCCTCACCGCCGGGGTGTTTCTGCTCAGCGCTGTCATCACGCTGCTCGGCGGCTGGCTTTCCGACCGCCTCATCGCCTGCGGAGTTTCCGCTACCCGCGCGCGCCGCCCCTTCGTCGCTGGAGGCATGCTCATCGCCTCCAGCCTTGGCGCCATTGCCTTCGTCCCCCATAATTTCACGCTCTCGCTGGCGATCATGGCCGTTGCCAGCATCGGCTACGGAGCCTTTGCCTCGAATCACTGGGCCATTTGCCAAACTCTCTCCGGCCCAAAAATGGCCGGCCGCTGGACCAGCCTCCAGAACGGCATCGCCAACCTTGCCGGAATCGTCGCTCCCTGGCTTGCCGGCTGGATCGCAGAGAAATACGGCAGCCTGCGCCTCACTTTCCTGGTCGTCGGTGCCGTGGCCCTCGGCGGCTCGGCAGCCTGGCGCTTTCTGGTCCGTGAAGTGGAACCGGTCGACTGGCAACTCCCCGCCACGGAGGAAATCGCCGCTGCTCGGGGCTCGCGGTCCTGATCCGTTGCCCCATGCGCTAACATGGAGACAGGATTGAGGCTACGCATGTTTGTTGTGGTTTGGCGGTTCGAAATTACCGAGGAAAAAGTCCCGGCCTTTGAGGCCGCCTATGGCCCCGAAGGAACCTGGGCAACGCTCTTCCGCACCTCGCCACACTATCTCGGCACCGAGCTGCTCCGTGACGCCTACGTTCCTGGCAGCTACCTCACCATCGACCGCTGGGCCAGCGAAGATGCCTTCCGTGCCTTCCGCAAGGAGCACGACCAGGAGTATGAAACCCTCGACCGCTCCTGCGACGACCTGACTGCCCAAGAGACTCGCATCGGCGCCTATACGGTTTAGCTGCGTCCGAGTTCCTCCGCATCGGCCTGAATTTTCGGATCGAAATCCGGTCGTCTGCGGCCACCCGAAAATATTCTCCATTCTTTCGCTCTTTTCGCTGTCTTTGCCCGCCCCCACCCTGCTACAATCTGCAACGAAATCCAAAATTCCGCCCGCGATCTTTCCTGCCCGTAAAGCATGGAATCCGGAAAGCGGGCTCCCATACCAGGAGCATTCCCGATGGCCATCGCCGACGACCGCGCCAAAGCTGTAGAACTCGCCCTTGCCCAGATTGAAAAGCAGTTTGGCAAGGGCTCGATTGTGCGTCTCGGCTCGCGCGAGGCGCTGATGCCGATCGCGGTCATCTCCACCGGATCCATCAGCTTCGACGCCGCCCTCGGCGTCGGCGGCCTCCCCCGCGGGCGCGTCACAGAGGTCTTCGGCCCCGAGTCCTCCGGCAAAACCACCATCTGTCTCCAGGTCGTCGCGGAGGCACAGCGCCTCGGCGGCATGGCTGCCTTTGTCGATGCCGAGCACGCGCTCGACCCCGGCTACGCCAAAAAGCTCGGCGTCGATGTCGACAATCTTCTCGTCTCGCAGCCCGACTCTGGCGAGCAGGCCCTCGAAATCACGGAGGCGCTGGTCCGCTCGGGCGCCATCGATGTTCTCGTCGTCGACTCCGTCGCCGCCCTCGTCCCCAAGGCAGAGCTCGACGGCGAGATGGGCGATTCCCACGTCGGCCTCCAGGCCCGCCTCATGTCGCAGGCCCTGCGCAAGCTCACCGGCACGGTCTCCAAGTCCCGCACCGCGCTCATTTTTATTAATCAAATTCGCGAGAAGATCGGCGTCATGTTCGGCAACCCCGAAACCACCACCGGCGGCCGCGCCCTCAAGTTCTACTCCTCGGTCCGCGTCGATATCCGCCGCATCGCCGCCGTCAAGGAGGGTGACCAGGTCGTCGGCTCGCGCACCAAGGTCAAGATCGTCAAGAACAAGGTGGCTGCGCCCTTCCGCGAGGCTGAGTTCGACATTCTCTACGGCGAGGGCATCAGCCGCGAAGGCGACGTCCTTGACCTCGCCGTCACCCACAACATTGTCGAGAAGTCCGGCGCCTGGTACAGCTACGCCGGCGAGCGCATCGGCCAGGGCCGTGAGAACACCCGCAACTTCCTCAAAGAGAACAAGGACACCTTCGCCAAGATGGATGGCGAAGTCCGCAAGCGCCTCGGCATCGGCCAGAACGCCAAAGCCGAAGTCCCCGAAGTCCCCGCCACCGGCCCCGCAGAAGCCAAGGATGCCGTGCGCGGGCGGCGCGGGTAAAGCGGCCGATTCAGCTCAGATCCACCACAAATGGCAGGCGGGCAGGTGGCCCGCTCACGGATCTCGGTACATATTGCAACGTGTCGGGAGATGTGCCCCGTTCATCGCGGCTTTATCACAATGAACCGGTCTGGGGCGAGGTCGCAACGCGATTATCCAACGGAACCCGGTGAAGCGGGGACTGGTGGCATCACCCGGACAGTACCGATGGAGCAGTTTTTCTCACCATACCACGTGTATTCGCGGCACATTTCAAATCGAGTCGGAGTGGACGGCGAGGCTTCGCGGCCCGCTGATCGCGATAATGCCGCGATGAACGGAGCGCACAACCTCATCTTTGCGAAGGGATAAAGGGTGCGGCAGAATGCATGAATGGGCCACCTGCCCATGAATA
The DNA here is from genome assembly GCA_021799405.1 of Acidobacteriota bacterium. The sequence goes on along the minus strand of JAJZAL010000293.1, from coordinate 412 downwards.
ATGACCTGTAAATATAACTTATAGAGTTACAGGATAACTGAGCATCATCTCATCTGCGATAACTCCTGCAAGTATTGAAGCGAAACACTTTAAGAATGCTCCGTAGATCCGGTATAACTAAGTTCTAACAGCGCAGTTATTTCTCCTTCAATCTGTGGAGTGAGGGAAAGCAAATCGAACAACTTCTCTCCAGGATCTGCAACTCACTTTGCCGAGCAGTGGCAAATGAACCTGATAACCGCCGTGGTCCATCTACCAGGCTATACGGCCGGTAAATAAGCACAAGTGAGTTAGAGCCATAACAGGTAGCGCATCAAATATAACTGCGAGCAGCAGAGCCCTTCCGCCCATGCATCCGCCGCGGCTAAAGTTTCAAGGATGACGCGCTCAATTCAGAAAATTCAGCGCAGGC
>JAJZAL010000054.1 GCA_021799405.1 Acidobacteriota bacterium | reverse complement strand
CTGTACCGTGGCGTTGAGCGTGACGGCCGATGATCCGGCGGTGATGGTGGAAATCGGATTCGTGATGCTCACAGAAATTGCGGGTGCGGGAGTGACAGTGATCTTCAGCGTTGCAGAGGCGGAGGTATCCGCCACGGAGGTTGCAGTGACCGTGACATCAGTGTTGGACGAGACGGAAGCAGGCGCGTTGTAGGTAGCTCCGGTGGTCGTCTCGTTGGATAGAGTTCCGCCACCCGAAACCGCCCATGTAACTCCCTGGTTCGATGAGTCATTTGCTACCGCGGCGGTGATGCTCACAGTTTGCCCCGCCTGAATCGTGGGCGATGAGGTGGGACTTGTGATGGACACAGTAATGGCATTTGAGGTTGAGCCTCCGGAGCCACCGGTACCGGATTTCGTGCTGACGCTGGACCCCGAACAACCTGAAATCGCAAGACTCCCACTCAGGCTGACCACCGCACACAACCATGCAAACGACCTCATCCCGCCTCCTTGACTGACCGAAATCGCAAGCTCGGATTTACTTTTTGTTTAGTAACGCGAGAATTCCCTCCGAAACCCGCCACAGGCCATTGTGGAAAACAGGAAATTCCATATTGATGACAAGGGATCGGGAGGTTGTTAGAGAAACATGCGCTGGCGGCGGCTTTCGCCACCAGCCATGTGCACCTGGCGTTGATTTAGAGCGCCTCCCGGCGCGGCTGGTGCATGGTCCCGTGGAAGAATCCGATGCCGCGTGACTGGAAGCACACGTTTAAGGTCGATACCGGCGAAGCCAATACCCAATCGAGCGAAGATGCTGATACGCGAGAGACGCTCGCCGTTGAAGGGAACACTTCGTCACGGGTGGTATGCGTGGTTCGGATGCTCGACCGGCTGCGACTGGGAGAGAGGGTTGCCTCCCTCTAGGTTTCACTGAAGTCGATCATTTTGGGCACCTGCCGGAACCAATTTGTGGTTGCGGCCAGCCAGAGGAGCCCCAGGGCAAACCAGATGCCACCCACTATCTTGGCAAGTATGTTCAGGTTCCACCAGATAGAAGCACAGAAAGCAAAGCCAGCCAGGGGGAGAACAAAATCGGCGAAAACTCTGCGCTTGGCGTCTCGTTGCAGAATGCCAAAGTGCCAGAACGAGGACAGGTTCACGCCCATGAAGGCGAGGAATGCACCGAAGTTGAGCAACTCACCTGCATGCTCGTATGCGCTGCCGACATAATTCAGGGCGACAGCTCCGAGCCAGGCAATCAATCCAATCAGGAGGATGTTGTAAGTCGGGGTGTTTGTCTCGGAGTGAAGGTGGGCGAAGAAGCCGCGCGGCAGAACTCCGTCGCGCCCCATGCCAAAAAGCAGGCGGGCTGCGCCAAGGCCGCCCGTAAGAGCGCTGCCAAGCGCGGCAAGGATGAGGATGATTCCCATTGCTTCAAACAGGAATGTGCCGCCGACTCTCCGGCACACATCCATAAAAGCTGTCTCCAGGTTGGGGAAGGTATGCCAGTCGGGCCAGATGCGCTGACCGAGATAAGCTTCCGCTCCGCCCAGGAGTCCAGTGAGGAGGCAGACCAGTACGGTAGCCAGCAACACATTGCGGCGAGGATTCTCGACTTCCTCGGAAAGAGTGGTGATGCCGTCGAAGCCAATATAAGTGAGCGCGGCGAATGAAGTAGCACCCCATATGCGATGCATGCTGAAGGTAGAGGGCGTATAGAATGGCGCGATTGAGAAGATTGCCGCCCATTGTCCATGGTGATAAAGGAATCGAATTCCCAGAACGAAGAACAATGCGATGACCAAGCACATGGCAAACAGCAGCAGCTTATTGGCACGCGCCGATGACCGAATGCCGATCAGGTTAAGAGCAGTGATGAAGACGGTGGCGCCCAGGGCGGTGACGGCGAACGGAATTTCGGGGATGTAACGGCTGTGCAATGCGGCTGAAATCCACACCACATTGATGAGAGGCTGCAGAATGTAATCCAGCAGCATTGCCCATCCAACCATGAATCCGAGGTGCGGATTGAGGGTTCTGCCGACGTACGTGTAGGCAGAGCCAGCAGACGGATATACGGCGGCCATGCGCCCGTAGCTGACCGCCGTGATCATCATGGCGAACATAGCTACGAGAATTGTGGAAACCATATATCCGTTGGAGAGCTTCTGGGTTACTCCGAACAGCGGAATCCCCGCCGTGGGCTGAATAAGCACCATGCCGTAAAAGATCAAGTCCCAGAGAGACAGAACCTTCTTTAACCGAGCGGGCGAACCCGATTGTGCGCTTGCTGCCATGCTGTCGCGAGCTCTCTGTTACTGGTTCATGGTTATTGCTGTTCTGTCGCACCGGTGCCAGCGGTGGGCACAGGGGTGACGGTGGCGGACGGGATGTTCCATCCGCTGAGTTTTATCACGGCATCGCGCGGAGTGCCATTGGGCAGGGAAGCGGTAAATGTTCTCGATTCGCCGGGTGTGAGTTCGATCCAGTCGTCAGACCAGATGACCGGTGCAATCAGCCCGCCTGATGGTGTGCGCACCACGAAGCGCAACTGGAAAGCGAGCGCGGTGGAGGTGTTCTTTAAATGAAGCCGGATCTGGTTTCCGTGAGCCGTATGCTCGATCTCGGCATGGGCGGCTACAGTCGCTGGAGGAAGATGCGTGAGCGCGTTCAGGTCGGGGTAACGGTCGGCCGGCGTGTGCGTATAGGTGGTTGAGGACCAATCAAAGGTTGTAAGTGTGTATGGCACCCAATAGAAGTTACGGCTGACGACATGACCCGAAGCATCCGTCAGTTTGAGATTGATGAAAAAGATGCGTTCCATGCCTGAGTTGAGGGCTGCAGGCCAGGTAAAGACCGTCTGCGAGCTGTCTGCGGCGGCGTTGACCACCGTTCGCGCGCTATATAGCTTATTCCAGTGGATACCATGCACGGTAATGCTGGCGTGCAGGTTGTCAGCGCGTTGATAAGTGCTGTTGACGACAAGTACCGACTGATTGTTATACGAATACTGAATGTGCAAAGGCTCGCAGGCCTTCTTAACAGCGTAATAACTGGAACCGGGGTCCAGATAATAGTCGTAGAGATGCCAGAACATCGACGGCCAGGCGTTGTTGAGCATCCACTGGATGACGCCAGTGGAAACATACTTGTTGCCGCTGTAAGACTCGAACATTGCGCGCTCCGAGTCGTATTCCATGGTGTCTGCCATGCGCACGTATTCCGCAAGCGAGGTGGGCTTGGCGTAGGTTGCATCCATCGCGCTGTCCAGAACCTTCATGGTGGTAAAGTTGCCGCCGCTATAGTGGAGTGCCCAAGTTGCCGATGGCGGCCAGGCCGTCGGGTCTGGCAGAAACTTCTTGCGGCTTGCCAGTGACGGGATTGCGGGACCGGGACTTGTCTCAGTGTTAAAGCCGTAGTCGCCGCCATGCTGATTGTCCTGGTACCAGTAACTCGGCTCCACGTAATCATATGGACCGGTCATCTTTACGCCGCTCTCGCCCGTGACGGTAGTAGGAGTTGCCGAGGCCGAAGAGATGATGGGGTTGGGCCAATGCGTTTCCGCTTCTATCTGCAGATAGGCTTCCTCAACATTCGGCACAGGGGGAATGTCGCTGCCGTTCAACCATACGAGAAGACTGGGATGACTGCGCAGGCGAAGCATCTGTGAACGCAGGGATGCCTTGGCGACGACCAGAGTTTCGGGAGTCCAGATCTTCCATTCCTGCCATGCGTCGCAGCAAACCCAGCCTGCCATCACAAGGATTCCGTTCTTATCCGCCAGATTAAAAAAGTCATTCGGGACCATCTTGCCTTCCAGACGGATGGTATTCAGGTTGAGGTGGCGGATGAGTTTGAATTGCTCCCGCAAGCGCTCGGGGTTGCGCCGCAGCATCATGTCTTCTGCCCAGCCGCCGCCGCGGATGAGGATTGGCTTGCCGTTAACGCGGAACAGGCGAGCGCCCTGCGCGGTCAGTTCGGAGGTGATTTCACGAATGCCAAAGTTTATCGTCTGCTCGTCTGAGATCTGACCATTTGTGCGGACGCTCATCGTCAGTCGCGACAGACGAGGCTTGCCCATTTGCCGGGGCCACCAGATGCGCGGATTGCGGATGCGCAACTGCGGGAATTTCTCCGGCGAAAATACTACGGTGTGCTCTTCATGCGGGGCCAGATCGACTGTCTGTTCAAAATGAGCGCCAGCAGCCGTGCCGGAGACAATTCCCTGCACCGCGTGGCCGGTTGCATTTCGCAATTGGGCATAGACAGTCAGATCGGCTACGCTGAGCTTGCCATCTGGAAAATGCGTGGTGGCCATGGGAAATCGCAGGGCAACCGGCCCTGTGGAGACCAGATCGACTTTGCCCCATAATCCCATGTCCTTGTCTGGTGGAGCGGGATTCCAGTCCACCCAGTTGATCGCCAGATCCTTTTCGGTAGGAGCAAAGACTTCCACCGCAAGTACATTCTGCTTTCCGGGTCGCAGCAGCTTTGTTACGTCCAGGTTGTATCGGCGGTCTGCTCCGGCAATCTGGGAGGAGTTCGCGATCTCATGACCGTTCAACCAGATGTTGGCGCGGTAATTGATTCCGCCGAAGCGTAGCCAATAATGCTTGCCGCTTGCCGTCACAGGTGCGATGAACTCATTTCGGTACCACCAGCCGCAGTGATAGGGGCTGCTTGCAGGCATGGGGAGATTCGCATAGTTCCAGCCGATGCGGTAAGAGGTGCCCGGAATCTTTCGGAGATTGTCGCCGAAGTAAGGATTGGGGAATATGCCGGCCGCCACCTGAGCCGCCAGAACTGTACTCGGCACCGTCGTGTGGATCCAGCCAGAGGCGCGGAATTCCTGGCTAGAAATTGCCTCGCCGGTCGCATTGAGCTTGCAAGCCGACTGCAGTTGCCAGCCTTCGTGAAGAGGCGTGACCGTTCCGGCGTGCAAGAGAGGGGCAAGCGCTGCCGCTGCAACAACCACTAGAAGAGACGGGAGAGAGTATCGATTCATCGGCTCAGCAAGCCTCCATAAGGACTGGATATTGCACCCTGGTGCAGCGTCTGCCATCGGCGCGTGTGATTGAAGGAGTTTTCCATCGTTGGAATGAAACACAACCACTATAAGCGCATTGTTTAGAGCATATCCGCTGATCCCATGCGCCGGTTGAGATTTTGCAGGTGCGGCTGTCTCTTGCAGATCGGGCGCGCCCGTGGTTCCTTCCCGGCAGGTGGAGTTTTCCAGGCGTTTCCGACTGCAACGAATCTGCTGGCGATGGGAACATGAACGGCGATGCGCTATGACTGGGACGGCGAATGACGATTGGCAGGCTCAGCAAGCCAGGCGCGATGAGCAGGCGTGCGGGTAAAGGCGATTGCGGTGAGAACAATGATCATGGGAAAACACTCGAGCGTGTAACGCGGCTCGGGCGCCTCGAGCGTCGCCAGCAATGCGCAGCGAAGCAGAACAAAGGCAAGTATGGCTCCCCAGAATGGCGGACGCTTGCAGATGCCCCGCAGGGCGGCGAGCAGGAAGGCGAGATTCAGGAGGGCATACGCGGCCGCAAAAATTGTGTCGCCGGGGTGCTTTGAATACTGCCACCAGCGAAGTTCAATCCAGATCATCTCTGTGCGCGGACGGAGCCACATGTCTGCGAGACGTGCAAGAGGGAGTTCAACGTAGTACCTGAAGGGATTGGCCTGGAGGATGCGCGTTGCCAGTGCGCCGAAGCGGGCGTCGATTGAGGGCGTGATGACTTTCGTGCGATTGTAGTCCGCCAGCAGCCTCAGCGTGGCGGCGCGAACCGCGGGCGAGGGGAATGCGCGGGAAGGCAATGAGTCTGGATGGATCGCATCGGTACCGCCATTCCAATAGATATCTGACGTGCAGGCAAAGTCGACGCAAATCGCCTTTGTCCAGCGGTTGAAGCCAGGATCGGAACTCTGACCCGGGTCAACTGCGTAGCGGGGCGCTAAAGGCTCGAATACGTGAAAGGTTTCCCAGTTCCGAATCGTCCAGGCAATAAAGGGCAGAATCGAAAGGATTCCGGCGATGACGGCACTGCGAAGCATGCGCGGGGTTCCCCACCTGCGTCGGCCATAGAAGTAGATAGCAGGGCAAAATGCAACCGCGAGCAAAGGGCCGTCCGGCCGCAGTAAGGCTGCGTAGCTCCAGGCTGCGGCCATGAGAAATAGCCAACGCTTGCGGGGGTCCTCAAGAAAGCGCACGAATGCATAGAGGGAGGCTGTAATGCAGAACAGCTCGAGAGTCTCTGTAAGGGGAATTGCGGCATAGTTGGCTGTGAACGGACACAGGCAAGATAGCCACAGTGTCCACCAGCCGGCTCTGCGGGACCAAACCCGGGTTGCGAAGGCCGCGAGAATCAGGCATGCACATAGGTCGATCGCAATTTGCACGAATACGACGGCGTTGTAATTCTCTATGTGGAAAAGCGAGAAACAAGCAACGAGAAATAGAGGATAGCCGGGCAAGCGTATCAGTGTGGGCTGAATTCCGACGCGAGTCATCCTCCCATAGATTCCATGGAGCATCCAATTCTTTGCAATGCCGCCGTAAACGAGGGAATCGCCTGCGACGGTGGGATATGTGTAGAGGAACCAGAGGCGCAGCAGTGCGCCCAGGAATAAAGCCAGACCGACAAGCCCGATCGTACTCAAGAGTGGTTTCCGGGGCGGCGGGATCAGGCGTAGCATGGGCGACCAACGGGTGAGCGGCAATCTTTTTGGGATTGCTTGCCGTGATCCGCGATTGCTATCTGGTTCCATCGCAGGGCACTCTAAGAGTCGGTTGGAAAGCGGATTCGCGGCCAGAGGCTACGGCAGCAATCTTGACGGTTTGCTTGCTTGGACGCGATGTTCTGCGGATCGCTTTTTGCCTTCGCGTGTGTTCCACAAATTTCCAGACAAGACCTGGCCTTTGCATGGCTATTCTCCGCAGTTTCGCGATACCGCTATGCAACTTCACCGGGATTCATTAGCTGGCCCCTTGCTGTGTCCAAGATGGGATCGAAGCGAAATTCGGCTGCTATGTCGTCATGATTCGCACGTACGCGACTACTGATCGCATTCAGAACTAGAATCCTCCGCTCGTTTGATTCTCTCGTGTGAAGCCACCAGAGAATGGATGCTCCACAGATCAGGAAAATCCCCGACGCAAATTGTGAGACATTCCAAAATGACGTCATGCGTATAGCTCCCCGGGGGTACCCTTGCACGGATGGCTTACAGGATGTCCTCGCCCCGCTGAGCCTTGCAAGGTCATCCTGCCGCAGCGTACAGTTATCGGTTTATCGGTCATTCTCTTTGGCCGGTATTTGACTCGATCATGCATGGCTGAATCCGTGACAACCACAGCCGTTCGACGTAACAAAATGATAGGTTAACCGCTCCTAAAGGGGAGATCCAATGCGTTTTCTGCCGACTCGTTTCCTGATAATCGCGGCTTGTCTGCTGCCAGCCTTGACATTCGCTCAGGCGCAGACCCCGCCCATCCTCTTCCAGCATCCTACCGTCGATGCGACCCAGATTGTCTTTTCTTATGCAGGCAGCCTTTGGACGGTAAGCCGCCATGGAGGGGATGCGTACCGGCTCACGTCAGGAACCCGTCAGGATACTGCTCCAATCTTCTCTCCGAACGGGAAGTTGCTGGCTTTCACGCGCAGCGACGGCGGCAATCAGGGAGTGTACGTAATGCCGGCCGAAGGCGGCCCGGCCCGGCAGCTTACATGGTATCCCGGTCCAAATGTGACGGCCGGCTGGACAAACGACAGCAAGGAGGTGCTGTTCCGATCGACTCGCTACAGCATTGATCCGCTGTACTTCCGGCTCTACACGGTTTCAGTGGCCGGAGGTTTGCCCACGGCGCTGCCGTTGCCCTGGGCCACGCAGGGTTCCTATTCACCCAATGGTCTGCGGCTCGCCTACGTGCCCTTCCGTAACCACCCGTGGTTTGAAGCGTGGAAGCATTATCGGGGCGGAATGGAGCCGCGCATCCGGGTTGCGGTGCTGAGCAATTCGACTGTGACCACGCTGCCGCGGGACGGCGCCAATAATAAGGATCCGATGTGGATCGGCAACGCAATCTATTTTCTCTCCGATCGCACGGGCGGCCACTTCCGGCTCTATCGCTACGATCTGGGCTCCAAGACAATCAAGGCGATCTCGCCGGACGACGGGCACGACATTCTCACAGCCACAGCCGGTGCTCTGGACACTTCGCATCCGGCGATTGTTTACACCGAAATGGGGAAGCTGTATCTGCTGGATGTGAACTCGGGGCGAATTCGGCAGATTGATGTCGCGATTCACGCCGATTTCTCCGCCGCGCAGCCGCACTGGGACAAGGTCGCGGCGCAACTGGAAAATCCAGATATTTCGCCGCATGGCGTGCGCGCAGTTTTTCAGGCGCACTGTGACATCCTCACCGTTCCGACGAAACACGGCAGCGCGCAGGACATTACCAACACGACAGGGGCGTGCGAACGTTACCCGGCATGGTCTCCGGATGGGAGTCAGATCGCGTATTTCTCTGACGCATCGGGCGTAAATGAGCTTTACGTCAGCCCGCAAAACGGAATCGGCCCTGTCCGCAAAATAAGCCTTGGCGCCAAGCCCACGTTTTATTTCAACCCGGTCTGGTCACCTGATGGCCGTTATATTGCGTTCACCGACATCGCGCAGCACCTGTGGATCGTGGATGTGAAGAGCGGCAAGACGACGCTTGTGACTACCCGTTACTACGACGAAGGCTATAACTCCTTCAATCCTGGCTGGTCGGCGGACAGTCAGTGGCTCACCTATACAGAGATCCAGCCCAATTATCTGCATGCCATTTTTGTTTATTCGATGGCATCGGGGAAATCCACACGCATTACTCCAGCCGGCAGCGATGCTGAGATGTCGCAGTTTGATCCCAGTGGCAAATACCTTTACTTCCTGGCCAGTACAAATCCCAACCCGGGTGCTGAGGTAGGCGACCTTTCTTCTATCAATCAGCCCACGGTTTATAGCGCCTATGTTGCCGTGCTGCGCAACAATATTCCTTCACCACTTGCCCCGAGACCCGGTGAAGAGGAGGCGTCGACACCTGTTTCGTCGAAGAAAGGAACCGATCCCGCCAAGAAGAAACCTGCCAAAGAGGCGAAGGTCACGATTGACTTTTCGGGGCTGAGCCATCGCATCCTGGCTCTGCCGATACCGCCGCGATCCTATCGGGACGTGGAAGTGTCTGCTCCTGGAGTGTTGTGGCTGCTCTCCGGCCCCATCGTGAGCCAGAACCAGCCGGATCATCCGGGACTGAATCTCTACCGGTTCTCGATGAAGAAGCGCAAGGCGACCCATGTTCTGTCAAATCTCCAGAACTTTGCGATTTCAGCCGATGGCAAGGAAATGCTGTTGGAGCAGCATTCGCAATGGCGAATCGTTCCGGCGGAGGCCAAGGTCAGCCCCAGTGCTGGAACGACGCTCAACACGGGCGGTCTTCGGGTTTATGTGAATCCGCGCCGTGAGTGGAGCGAGATGTATCGCCAGGTCTGGCGCATCGAGCAAAATTTCTTCTACTCGCCCAGGTACAACGGTCTGGACCTGCCGCGCGCGGAAAGATACTATGCCCAGTTTCTGCCCGGCGTGGAGAGCCGTTCTGATCTCCAGTATCTCTTCCACGACATGGTCGGCAACCTGAGCGTTTCGCACATGTTCCTAATGCCATCGCCTTTCGGGCGTAAATCGGTCCCCGACGGGGTGCTGGGAGCCGACTACACGATCGAACACAATCGTTATCGCTTCTCCCATATCTACAGCGGAGAAAACTGGAATCCTCGGTTACATGCTCCACTGACTCAGCCCGGAGTCAACGTGAAGGTGGGCGACTACCTGCTGGACGTGAACGGCCGGCCACTGTATGGGACGGACAATATCTACTCGTTCTTCCAGAACACCGCGGGCAAGCAGGTGGTACTGACCGTTTCTGCCAGTGCTGACGGTACGAATTCCCGGCAGGTCACCGTCGTACCGGTGCGCAACGAAATGGCACTGCGGAAAGAGGACTGGATTCATCACAACCAGATGCTGGTGAACAAGCTCAGCGATGGCAAGCTTGCTTACATTTATCTTCCGGATACGGAAAACGGCGGCTGGACTGATTTCAACCGGTACTTCTTTTCCCAGATCGGTAAGCAGGGCGCGATTGTGGATGAGCGATTCAATCACGGCGGTTTCCTTGCCAATTATGTGATCAACGAATTACAGCAGCCTTTGCTCAGTTTCACTCTGAATCGTCATGGCCATATCGAGGTCGCCCCCACTGCCATCTTTGGGCCAAAAGTGATGATCATCAATCACTTTGCGGGTTCGGGCGGAGACTACATGCCATACGTGTTCCGGCAGGAGCATGTTGGTACGCTGGTAGGCACCCGTACCTGGGGAGGTCTCGTGGGAATTGATAGATACCCCTCGTTGATGGATGGCAGCATGGTGACGGCGCCCGATGCAGCCCTCTATTTCCCCAATGGGAAATGGGATATCGAAGATCATGGTGTGACTCCGGATGTGCACGTGACGATGAATCCTGAGCTTTGGCGCAAAGGAGAAGACCCTCAGCTTCAGGCCGCTGTTTCGATCGCGATGCGTGAGCTGAAGGGCCACACTTTTCATGTCGTGCCTCACCCTCCCTATCCGAACCACAACGCGGGGATGTTCCTGGGCGCTCCCACGACGACGGATAATCCTTCTACGAAACCTTAAGCCAACAGGCAGCGCTGTATCCCAGCGCTGCCTGCCACCAATCGTCCCTGGTGCGGAAGCAAATCTCCTTCAGCGAGGCACTTTTCTATATCTGCTGCGCGGCGTTTCTTAAGGGACAGCCGCGTAACGCTTCTGGCTTCGGTATTCTCCCGAAGGAGAATTGCGTTCGCGCCGGCACTTCAGTGTGCGGAAGTGGCCCATTCCGGCAGTCGTTTACACCGGTTGCAATGAGCTCATCATTTCCGGGGCAGAAATCGAGTGAGATCGGCAGGCTGACGAGTGCTTTTGAAAGCTAAGACGATTTCAAGCGAAGGCCCGTCGATTCTGTAATCGTTTCATTGCATGATGGATGCCGAGGTTACTCCAAGAAGTCCGGTGCTCGAGCCACCTCGGTCACAGGCTCCAATTCCTTGTGGCGCTCAAGAAAGCGAACGCAGGCATTCCAGCGAACGATGGAAGAATCATCTCCTGAAGGCCGCAGGCGCTCCGCTTCTTCGAAAAACTTCAGGGCCCTGACGATCCAATCGTAGACATAACCACCGGATACGCGTTCATGGGAACCACAGAATGCCTTCGCGCGCCGCTCCCAGGCGATTCCGGAATAGTAAGCGCGATGATACGGCGACTCCAGGTTTGTTATCGCTTCGATCGCTCTGTCAAAGGAATCCTCTTCCTGAGAGATTTGATCTGTGAGGGCAAGGATGAAGCTGATTTGCGCCCTCTCGTTCGCAGGTTCAATCGCAAGGATGTCGAGGCAGATGCTCTCGGCTTCATTTGGCTCGCCGAGCAGGCGATAACGCTCGGCCTTGGCCAAAGCGGTTTCAATGCCTTCATGAGAGAGGGGTTTCAGAGTGAACATCGAGTGTCCTCCTGTTCGTGGTGATCTCCTCCGGGTTATAAGATGCCGAGCAATTGCTTCAGGGGATCGTAGAACCGGTCAACGACCCGCTCCTTGAGCGGAATAATTGCGTTTTCGGTAATCGTGATGGACTCGGGGCACACCTGCCTGCAACAAGTGGTGATGTTGCAGAAGCCGATGTTGTGTTTGTCGCGCAGGTCCTTGGTTCGGTCTTCTGTGTCGAGCGGGTGCATTTCGAGCGCTGCCGTGTAGACCATCAAACGAGGCCCGATGAACTCGTCGTGCTTGCGGTGCTCGCGCAGGACGTGGCAGACATCCTGGCACAGAAAACACTCGATACATTTGCGAAACTCCTGGACGCGCTCGACGTCGGCCTGCTGCATGCGCCATGTGCCGTCCGGTGCGTCGGGAGAGCGGGGCTTGAAGGGCTTGACGGTAAGCTTGGCGCGGAAGTTCCAGGAGACATCGGTGACGAGATCGCGGATGACGGGAAAGGCGTGCATCGGCTCAATGATGACCGGCATTTCCAGGTTGATATCGCTGAGACGGGTCATGCACATGAGCCTGGGCATTCCGTTGATTTCAGCGGAGCAGGAGCCGCACTTGCCGGCCTTGCAGTTCCAGCGCAGGGCGAGGTCGTTTGCCTGCTGTGCCTGGATGCGGTGCACGGCATCCAGAACCACCATGCCCTCTTCGACGGGCGTGACGTAATCCTGGAAGGCGCCGCCTTCGGGATCTCCTCGCCAGATGCGAAACATTGCTTGTGTGGCCATCTATTTCATCTCCAACTGTTACATTTCCCCGTTTATTTCATTTCTTCGATCACTGCCTTCAACTCATCGGGTATGGGCGGAATGGCTCTCTTTTCGACCAGCATTGCGCCATCCGGACCGCGCTTGATGATGATGTTGTATTTGCCCCATTCGGGATCTTTGTTGGGAAAGTCTTCGCGGAACTGCGCGCCTCGGCTCTCCTTGCGCAAAAGCGCCGCGCGGGTGACTGCCTCGGAGACGATCATCAGGTTCCCTACGTCTACGGCGGTGTGCCAGCCGTTGTTGTACTCGCGGTTGCCGACGATGCCGACGCGGTCTGTCCGCTGACGGAATTGGGCGATCGTCTCGAGGGCCTGCAGCATTTCATCTTCCGTTCGAACGATGCCAACCAATTCCTGCATGGCCTCCTGCAGGTCATATTGAATCTGGTATGGATTTTCGCCGGAAGCTCCGCGCTCGAAGGGAGCCAGCGCTTCGGTCGCGGTTGCCTGAAGCTGCTGCTCGTCAATGCTGGTGGCGCCGTTTGCCTTAGCAAATTCCGCGGCATAGCGTCCGGCGCGGCGTCCGAACACGAGCAGGTCAGAGAGCGAATTGCCGCCAAGGCGATTTGCGCCGTGCAGGCCTGCGGCCACCTCTCCGGCGGCGAAGAGTCCTGGCACCGTAGCCATCTGCGAGTCGCCATCGACGTTGATTCCACCCATGACGTAGTGGGTGGTGGGGCCGACTTCCATCGGTTCCTTCGTGATGTCAAGATCCGCGAGCTGTTTGAACTGGTGATACATGCTGGGGAGCTTGCGCTTGATGTGCTCCTCGGCTTTCGGCATGCGTTCCTTGATCCAGGAGATGTCGAGGAAGACGCCGCCGTGCGGCGAGCCTCGCCCTGCTTTGACTTCCCGGTTGATGCAGCGGGCGACGTGATCGCGAGTCAGCAGTTCAGGAGGACGGCGCGCAGTTTTGTCACCCTGTGTATAGCGCCAGCCTTCGTCTTCATTGTCCGCGGTCTGGTCTTTGTAGAGATCTGGAATGTCGTCGAACAGGAACCTGCGGCCTTCACTATTGCGCAGAACGCCGCCTTCACCGCGCACGCCTTCCGTTACCAGGATGCCGCGCACGCTGATGGGCCAGATCATTCCGGTCGGATGAAACTGCACGAACTCCATGTCCCGAAGTTCGGCGCCGGCGCGATAGGCCAGGGCATGTCCATCGCCGGTGTATTCCCAACTGTTGCTGGTGACCTTGAACGCGCGTCCGATTCCGCCCGTCGCCAGCACCACAGCCTTCGCCTGCCACAGATAGAAGCGGCCCTTCTCGCGGTCGTATCCGCAGGCCCCGGCGATGCGGCCGGAGTCGAGCAGCAGGCGGAGCACGGTGCATTCCATGTGGACTTCCATCCCGGCGTGAATGCCATGGTCCTGCAGCGTGCGGATCATTTCGAGGCCGGTACGGTCGCCGACGTGGGCCAGACGCGGATAACGGTGGCCACCGAAGTTCCGCTGCAGGATTCTGCCGTCTTTGGTGCGGTCGAAGAGCGCGCCCCACTCTTCGAGTTGGCGGACACACTCCGGAGCTTCCTTGGCATGCAGCTCGGCCATACGCCAGTTGTTGATGTACTGGCCGCCCCTCATCGTATCGGAGAAATGGACGCGCCAGTTGTCGCGATCGTCGACATTGCCGAGAGAAGCGGCAATGCCGCCCTCAGCCATGACAGTGTGGGCTTTGCCAAGCAGGGATTTGCAGACGACGCCGACTTTGAGGCCGGTGGCTGCGGCTTCAATGGCGGCACGCAGACCTGCGCCGCCTGCTCCAATCACAAGAACATCGTAAGAGAACCGCTGGAATTCCGGCATCTACAGAATTCTCCAGTCATGAATGACGCCCATCGAACAGAGGCGGATATAGAGATCGGAAAAGGCTACCCAGAAGAGACTCAACCACGCCCAGATTTTATGTCTCCGGTTGAGGCAGCTCACGCCGTCGTAGAGCTTGTGCCGGATGGGGTGTTCTGAGATGCGATCGAACGTTCCGCCGATGAGGTGCCGGAAGGCATGACAGCCAAAAATGTATCCCCCCAGAAGCACGACGTTCATGACGAGAACGAGCGTTCCCACGCCGATTCCAAAGCCGTTGGCGAAAAAGAACGCTCTCACCGCGTCGTAGGCGAGGAAACCCCAAAGGATGTAGGAAAGCCGCAGGAAGTAGCGGTGAAAGTTCTGCATAATCAGCGGGAAATACCGCTCACCGAGGTATTTCTTGCGTGGTTCGCTCACCGCGCACGCCGGAGGATCGGCCCAGAACGCCTTGTAATACGCGCCGCGGTAGTAGTAGCAGCTCACGCGGAAGAGGCCGGGAATCCAGAGGATGAAGAGCGCTGGAGAAAACGGCAGAAAGTCCGGATACCATCCCGGCTTTGGGCCAAACAGCGCGAACGACGTGTTGCCGAAAAGATCGGGCGAATAAAACGGAGAGATATACGGTCCGAAGGTGTAATGGGTGTTTTGGAATGCAGCCCAGGTGGAATACACGATGAATATGCTCAGCCCCACGAAGACTGCTGTTGGGGAAAGCCACCACGCATCGCGTCGCGACGTTTGGCCAAACTTGCCGTTTTTCCAAACTACATCTGGAGATGACATCGCCCCTCCACGGCAGAACGATTCGGCGGATTCAGGCCTTCCGCCGCTGGCAACGCATTGTACAGGAATGATCGTGTTGCGAGCTACCCGCGGAAAATATCGGGGGACAGATCTCGTAAATAGCGATTCAAAAAAAATAGAAGTCCAGCATTTTGGATAGCCGGTTTCGCAATGTTCCTGAAGGTAAGGAGTTCTTGGTCAGAGGCCCTCGATCATTCGCCTCCGCCGGCGCTATCGCTGCAAAAGAGGGTTCAGGAGACGGTTTCGGCGCTGTAGCGGGTGATCAATCCAGTTTGCACGGCGTGGCGGAAGACCCTGGCGAAGAGCCAGGAAGCGAGAACGATGTAGCCGATGGCGAGCGCAAATGCGGCGGCGAGGAGCGTGCCGTGGAATGCATGGCCCGAAACAACGGCGCGCATGCCTTCGAAGACATAGGAAGGCGGCAGCAGGCGGGCGAGCCACTGCATGGGCGCTGGGAGAGTGGCGAGAGGGTAGTAAACGCAGGCGAAAGGGGCGAGCAGCGCGGGAATAGGCCAGACGAACCACTCGGCCGCGGGGCCGAAGCGGAGGACGATGGCGATGGATGCGACTCCGAGGGCCATGCCGTTGAGGAAGAGGATGAAAACGAATGGAAGGAGCATGGCTCCGTAGGCGGCGAAGTTGAGGCCGAAGGCGGCGGTGGCGACGACGATCATGACGGCAAGGCCAACCAGGCTGGTAGCGAGACTGGTGGTGAGGAGTCCGGCAATGTACTCGGGCATGGTGATGGGGGTGGCGAAGATGTTGAGGAAGTTGCGCGACCAGACATCTTCAAAGAATGCGGTGGTGACGCCCTGCATGACGCGGGTCATGAAATCCCAGAAGAGAACAGCCCCGAGGAGGGCGGGGACAAATTGGTAATGGGTGTGGGTGAGGGAGCCGAGGAACCTGGTCATGAATCCCCAGAGGACCATGTCGATAGTGACCCACGCGAAGAGGGGAACAATGCGGGCAGCGCTGCCGCGGTAGAGATAGAACTGCCGGAGGGGGATGGCGGCGACGCGGGAGAGGTTCATGACTGGAACGCTCCGAGGTGGAGGGGCTCGCGGGCGACGCTGATGAAGAGCTGTTCGAGCGTGGATTTGCCATACTGGGCCGGTAGGGTGCGCGGGTCGCCGGAAAGGATGATCTCCCCCTGGGAGAGAAACATTACGCGGGAGCAGACCTCTTCGACTTCGTACATATTGTGGGAGGTCCAGAGGACGCCGGTGTGGGTGCGTGCGGCAAAGGCGCGGATGGTGGAGCGTATGTCGCGTGCGCTGGCGGGATCGATGGAAGCCGTGGGCTCATCAAGCAAGAGTATGCGCGGCTGGTTGAGCATGGCCTTGGCGAGGCCGACCCTGGTTTGCTCGCCGGAAGAAAGAATGCCGCATTTGGTGTTGCGAAATTTGTGGAGGTCGAAGGCGTCGAGGACAGCCCGGAGGCGGGCGGGAAAATCGTGTACGCCATAGAGGAGCGCGAAAACGCGAAGGTTCTCGTATACGGTGAGATTGCCGGGGAGCGGAGCGTAAACGGCGGCGAAGTTGGTGGAGGAAAGAGCCCGGGAACGCTGGCGGAGAAGATTGAAGGAATCAATGTGAATGGAGCCGGCAGTGGGTTCGAGTACGCCGAGGATCATGCTGATGGTGGTGGTCTTTCCGGCGCCGTTGACGCCCAGCAGACCTACGATTTCTCCGGGGCAAACGTGGAAAGAGATGCCCTTGACGGCCTCGACGGGACCGTAGTGCTTGCGGAGATTTTCTACGCGAAGGACTGGATCATGCAGGGCTGGCGCGGGTTCGGCTTGCATAGTGGTTCGGATGCAATCATACGGCTTGCCGGCGCGGAGATGCCTTCGATTGCAGAGTGTGCCCATGTAGCTTGCAACGGCAGCGTGAGGCAACGGTGCAACTTTCTCGCCTTGGCAATGATCAGGCGAGATGGGCAACACTCAACTACGCCGGTTGGCGCGAATTATCGAGGGAACCGTAGCGAGGATAGCTTTGGGCGAACCCTCCGCCATGAGCTTCAGTATTGCCGTTGATCGTGGCACACGATCGGTATGCGACCAAAGGCCTGGAGTTCTTATGAGCTGTATCCATGGCGAGCGTGCTGAGGTGTAAAGGGCAGGTCATCCGCACCGTGTGGTTCCGGGGTTGAGGGCTTTGGATTTCGGTATTCCATGAGGAGCTCAGTATATAATTAATATCGAATATTCTTAAATGCAGGTATATTTATTTGCCGGACTCCTTACGTCGATTCAAGGCTGATATTTTTCAAGCACTTGCCCATCCAACCCGCATCTCGGTGATGGAACTCCTGGAGGGTGGAGAGCTCTCTGCCGGCGAGCTTATCGAAAAGCTCGGCATTGAGCAGGCCAACGCCTCGCAGCATCTGTCCGTGCTGCGTTCCAAGCAGCTTGTGGTGAACCGCAAGGCAGGGAATCAGGTTTTCTATTCGGTGCGCGACCCGATCCTTTTCGAGGTTCTTGCCCTCATGCGCCGTTATTTTCAAAATCACCTGAGAGAAGCTACGGAAATGCTGGAGGAGATCGACAAGTCTACCGAGGAGACCAAGGCATGAGCAGGCTTGCCGAGGACCGGCAGGAAATTGCAAGCGGCTATGCGGCTCGTCATGACTCTTTCGCCCCGCAGACCGCTCGCCGGGTCCCTGCGGCACAGAGTCCTCTCGCAGCATTCCCTAACCCTATGAGGCCAGCCGAAGACTTGTGATGCCTATGCCGCCGTTCACATTCCATGCAGCATTACTCTTTCCCGCGCATTTTCTCCCCCTGCTGCTGGACATAGTGGCCGGCTGGATCATTCTTGGTCTTCTGGGGCTGTTCCGTCCGCGAAGCCTTCGTCTGACCGCGCATCTGTTGTTCCCGCTCGGAGCTGCGGCGTGCCTTGGAGTCGCAATCCTCTCCGGTGTGTTCCTGGCAACCGGTCACGCGCCGGAACTTATGGTTCTTCCTTTGGGGCTACCGAATCTACCGTTTCATCTTCGCCTGGATGCGCTGTCCGCTTTCTTTCTGCTGTTACTCGGCGTTTCGGGGGCGGGTATCTCCATCTTTGCCGCGGGCTATTTTCGATCAGGCGAGGGCACGGCGCCGGCGCTGTTGTGCCTGCAGTACCACGTGTTTCTGGCCAGCATGGCTGTTGTGGTTCTGGCCAACGATGCGTACCTCTTCATGGTGGCGTGGGAGACCATGGCGCTGACGTCCTACTTCCTGGTCACCTCTCAGCATCGGATACCGGAGATTCGTCGCGCCGGCTTCCTCTATTTATTGATGGCGCATCTTGGAGCTCTCTGCATTCTGCTCTGTTTCGGGGTGATGCAGGGCGGGAGCTGGCAGTTCACCTTCGATGCCATGCGCCAGGCTTCGCTGACGCCGTTCTGGGCAACGATCGCGTTTCTGCTGGCGCTGCTTGGCTTTGGCGCAAAAGCCGGACTGGTCCCTATGCATGCGTGGCTACCCGAAGCGCATCCCGCGGCGCCTTCGCCTGTATCGGCGATGATGAGCGGCATCATGCTTGAGATTGCCATCTACGGGCTTGTGCGGATCAGCTTCGACCTGTTGCACGTCCAGTACTGGCAATGGGGAGTGATCGTTCTGATCGTCGGACTCTTCTCCGCGCTTTTCGGCGCGATCTTTGCGGCGGTGCAGACCGATATGAAGCGGCTGCTGGCCTACTCCTCGATTGAGAATGTCGGCATCATTGCTACCGCCATCGGTCTGGCCATTCTGTTTGAGGCGAGCCATTTGCCGCTGTTTGCCGCGTTGGCGCTGTGCGCGGCTCTCATCCACGCGCTCAACCACTCGTTATTCAAGAGCCTGCTCTTTCTTGCCACGGGCTGCGTCCTCCACGCCACGCGGCAACGCAGCCTTGGGAAACTCGGCGGGCTGATCCGCCGCATGCCGTGGGTGGCGGCCCTGGCGTTGATCGGCACGCTGGCGATTGCCGGCTTGCCGCCGCTCAATGGCTTTGTGTCGGAATGGCTGCTGCTGCAATCGTTCCTGTTTACTCCGCGGATCCCACACGCTTTTCTGAACATGCTCATTCCGCTGGGCGCGGCGGCCCTGGCGTTGATTGTCGCGCTGGCGGCTTACGTGATGGTGAAGTTCTACGGCATCATCTTTCTGGGTCAACACCGCGAAGCTTCGCTCGTTCACGCGCACGATGCCAACTGGCTGGAGCGGCTGGGGCTCGGATGGCTCGCGCTTGGCTGCATTCTGATAGGTGTTTTCCCCCAGCTGGCCATCCGTGCAGCGGACAGTGTGACCGGACCGATGCTGGGCGCGACGGTAGACTCGCAGTCCTCGCTATGGAGGATAGCCCCCATAGCGCCTGAGCAGGCTTCCTACAGCGGCTCCATTTTTCTTCTCGGGATTCTCGCGGTGATTGGTATCAGCTTTCTCGCCGTCAGGATTCTGGCGCATGGGCGCATACGCAGGACTCCTGCCTGGGACTGTGGCTACCCCTGGCAAACACCCCGCATGCAGGACACAGCGGAGGGCTTTGGCCAGCCTATCCGGCACATGTTTGGAGCCATCCTGCACCTGGAGTTGCAGCTTCCCTCGCCGACAGACGATCCACCACGCTATCGGGTGCATATTGAAGATCGCTTCTGGCGGACGCTCTACGAACCCGTGGCGCGCGCGGTGCGGCGGACGGCCGACGCCATCGCCGTGTTGCAGAGCGGGCGGCTCTCCATCTACCTGCTCTACAGCTTTCTAACCATTCTGGTTCTCCTGGTGTTTGTCCTATGAGAGAAATCACGCTTGCGCGGCAACTTGGAGAAGTGGCACTGGCGATTGCGATTGCGCCTCTCTTCACGGGATGGATTGCGCAGTGCCGCGCCTGGATGCAGAACCGCTCGGCGCCTCCTCTTTTGCAGCCTTATCGCATGCTGCGCAAGCTGTTCCAGAAGGATGTCGCGCTTGCGACGGAGGCATCGCCGTTGTTTCGGGCGACACCCTATGTGCTGTTCGGAACGATGGTGCTGGCGGCGGCGATCATTCCTTCCCTGGCAACCGATTTGCCCTTTGCGCAGGCTGCCGACGCCATTGCCCTGATTGGCCTTTTCGCCACGGCGAGAGTCTTCCAGTCGCTGGCGGCGATGGACATCGGTACGGCCTTTGGCACCATGGGTGCGCGCCGGGAAATGATGGTCGGCTTTCTTGCGGAACCGGCGCTGCTGATGGTGATGTTCAATGCGTTTCTGCTTTATGGCAGCACAGCCTTGCCGAGTCTCGTCGATGGCTACGCGGCGCATCCCGCGCTGATCGACCCGAGCGTCATCTTTGCCGCCATCGCATTCCTGATGGTGCTGCTTGCCGAAAACGCCCGCATTCCCATCGACAACCCGGCGACCCACCTGGAACTGACCATGATCCACGAAGCAATGCTGCTGGAATACTCCGCGCGGCATCTCGCTCTGATGGAATGGGCGTCCAGCCTGAAGCTCTTCAACTACGCATGCGTTGGTTTCGCGTTGTTTTTTCCGTGGGGCATCGCCACACACGGAGTGGACGGCACGGGCACACTGCTGCTTGCGATCGTTGCGCTCCTGGGGAAACTGGCTGTTGCCGGAGCCGTTCTTGCATTGATTGAGTCCATTTCCGCCAAGCTGCGGCTCTTCCGCGCGCCGGAATATCTGGCGATTGCGTTCCTGCTCGCCGTGCTGGGCCTGCTTGTCCACTTGTTGCTGGGAGCCAACACGCATGCTTAAGTCCCATCTGATCGCGCAGCTTGTGAACCTGCTCGCCGCCGGTCTGCTTCTGATTTCCTTCGCGATGCTGTCCCGGCGGCGAACGCAGCGGCTGATCCTGCTCTATGCCTGGCAGGGCGCCATCCTCTGCCTGTCCACTTGTCTCGTTGCTTACGATGCGGGACTCACGGAGCTTTATTACTCGGCGGCGCTGACGCTCATCCTCAAAGTTATCGGGCTCCCGTGGATTCTGCACCGGCTGATTGAAAGACTTGGAGCGCAATGGGATCGCGAACCCGTCGTGAACATCCCCCTCACCATGCTGATCGGGCTGGTGCTGGTGATCTTTGCCTTTGGCCTGGCGCAACCGATCAGCGAGATGGCCACCACGATCACGCGAAACACGCTGGGCATCGCCCTTGCGGTTATTTTGCTTTCGTTTCTCATGATGATCACCCGCCGCAAGGCAGTCACGCAGGTCATCGGATTTCTGGCTATGGAAAACGGCCTCTTTTTTGCCGCTACCAGCGCGACCTATGGCATGCCCATGGTGATTGAACTGGGAATCGCGCTCGATGTACTCGTCGGCGTCTTCATTCTCGGAATTTTCTTTTTCCAGATCCGCGAGCAGTTCGACAGCCTCGACCTGCATCACCTCGAAGCGCTGAAGGAGGACTGACGTGGAAGTATTTCTGGTACTCGGCCTGCCGCTGCTTGGCGCACTTCTGCTTGCCATGCTGGGAGCGCGCCGGTTTGCGGCAGAGCTGAACGTGGGCATCAGTTTTGCGACGCTGATGGCCGCCGCAGTGCTGGTGCTGCGTGTGATTCGGCACGGCTCGCTGCTGGTCTGGCACGATCAGTTCTTCGTCGACTCGTTCAATGTGTTCCTCGTGGCTCTGACAGCCTTTGTCGGTCTCACGACTTCGCTCTTTTCGCGGCCTTACATGCGCATCGAGGAAGCTCATGGCCGGCTGACTCCCCATCGCCTGCGGCTCTACCACAGCATGTACCAGCTCTTTATGGGAGCGATGCTGCTGGCGTTGCTGACCAACAACATGGGCATCCTGTGGGTGGCGATGGAGGCTGCCACGCTCTCCACCGTGCTGCTGGTTTCGCTCTACCGCACCAAGGCGAGCCTCGAAGCAGCCTGGAAGTACTTCATCCTCTGCGGCGTCGGCATTGCGCTCGCTCTCTTCGGCACCATGTTGCTCTATTTTGCCGCCCAGCAGACGCTGGGCCGCGAAGGCATGACTGCTCTGCTGTGGACGCACCTCAATGCGGTGAAGACACATCTGGAGCCACAGGTGATGGGCCTGGCTTTCGTCTTTCTCCTGGTGGGGTATGGAACCAAGGTCGGTCTTGTTCCCCTGCACAGCTGGCTGCCCGATGCGCATGCTGAAGGTCCAACGCCGGTCTCGGCGGTGCTTTCAGGTCTGCTGTTGAATGTGGCGCTGTATGCGGTCATCCGCTGCAAGATTCTCGCCGAAGGGTCCATCGGCGTTGCACTGCCGGGCCGGATGCTGATGGGCTTCGGGCTGTTGACCGCGGTGATTGGAGCCTTCCTGCTCTGGAGGCAACGCGACATCAAGCGCCTCTTCGGTTATTCGTCGATCGAGCACATGGGCATCATCACCTTTGCCTTTGGACTCGGCGGACCTATTGCCAATTTCGCCGCCCTGCTGCACATGACACTTCACTCCCTCACCAAGTCATCCATCTTCTTCACCGCTGGACATGCTTCGCAGACCGCGGGCACTCAGCACATGGATGATATCCGCGGACTTGTCAGCATCAGCCCCACGATTGGCTGGGGGCTGATCCTCGGCTCGATTGCGATTCTCGGCATGCCGCCCTTCGGCATCTTCGCCAGCGAATTTCTCATCCTTACGACGGCGATGCGGCATCATCCCTGGGCGACTCCGTTTCTGCTGCTGGCCTTTGGCGTCGCTTTCGCCGGGATCTTCAGCAAGGTGCAACCGATGGTCTTTGGGGAAAGCGATTCGCGGCGATTGCCGCACTCGCCGGCGTTAACGCCTGTCTTTGTTCATCTTGCGCTGGTGCTCATCCTGGGCGTGTACATCCCACCCGCTCTGGCTGCGTGGTACAGCTCCGCCGCACATTTGATTGGAGGGTAACGATGGAAACAGATTTTGCGAAAGATCAGCAGTTGCCGATACCGTCCAATATTCAGAGCTACCTCCTGCGCGTGGACCGCGAGGGATGGCTCCGGACCGCGCAGGCGCTGCACAACGCCGACGCGAAGTTCCTGACGCTTTGGGGTGCAGACGACCGGGATCGAGATGCCTATTTCCGGGTATATGCGGCGTGGCTCCTGCCACAGAGCATATTGGTGTTGGAACACTCAATCGAGGACGTGAGGAATCCGAGCTATCCGGGACTCTCTACGATTTTTCCCGCCGCGTTGCGAATGGAGCGCGCCGCATACGATCTGCTCGGCATCTCCGCTGAAGAGGCCGACGCCCGCGCCTGGCTGCGGCACGGCGGATGGCCAGGGAATCTATTTCCACTCCGCCGGGAAATTAGCGCCAGTCAGTCCTATCCCCTCGATCCGGAGCCGTATCCGTTTGTCATGGTCGAGGGGGATGGAGTGCATGAGATTGCCGTGGGTCCGGTGCATGCCGGCATGATTGAACCGGGCCACTTTCGCTTCTCGGTTGTGGGAGAAAAGGTGCTGCGTCTCGAAGAGCGTCTGGGCTACACGCATAAGGGCGTCGCCAAACGATTTGAGTCGCTGCCGCAACAGGAGGGACATCGGCTGGCGGCGCGTTTGTCAGGAGATTCGGCAGTAGCGTTTTCTTGGGCGTATTGCGCGGCGCTCGAATCCATCACGTATACGCCCTGTCCGCCGCGCGCCGTAGCGCTGCGTGCCCTGGCGCTTGAACACGAACGGATTGCCAACCATCTCGGAGATCTGGGAGCACTGGGCAACGATGCCGGATTCGCGTTTGGCCTCACGCAATTCTCACGCTTCAAAGAGAATCTGCTTCGCGCCAACACACTTACCTTCGGCGCGCGCTATTTGATGGATTACATCGTCCCCGGGGGCGTAGCCGGCGATTTGCCTGAGGGCGGTGGTGACCTGTTACTGACGCAGTATGAAACGCTGGAAGAGGGCGTCGCCACCCTGCGCTCCATTTATGCTGAACACGCGGGATTGCAAGATCGCTTTCGCGAAACCGGGCGTCTTGAGCACAGACTGGCAAGGCAGTTCGGCGCACTGGGGCTGGCAGCTCGGGCCTCCGGTATTGCCTGCGACTTGCGCGTGGATCATCCGTGGTCGCCTTATGACGGGCTTGTTCCCAACCTTGTAACGCAGCCGCATGGAGATGTTGCGGCGCGGGTCCATGTTCGCTTTGATGAGGTTATGGAGTCGTTGCGGCTGTGCCGCATCCTGCTGGAGGGTCTTCCTGCAGGTCCGCTGCAGAACACGCCGACCGTTGCTTCCGGAGGCTGTCTTGGCATCGGACTAATCGAGGGCTGGCGCGGGCCAGTCATGGTGGTTCTGGAAACAGCTGCTGGCGGCGGCATCCGTCGTTGTCATGCGCACGATCCGTCGTGGCAGAACTGGCCGCTACTGGAGTTCGCCATCCTTGGGGATATCGTGCCGGACTTTCCGCTGATCAACAAATCCTTCAACCTGTCCTACAGCGGACAAGACGGGTGATCGCCTGATGTTTGACGTCATTTCACTCATGCTGCGTACCGGCATTCTGACGGAGAGGCTTCCTGCTCGTTCTCCGGAGTCTCCCCCGCTTGAAAGCGTGCAGGAAGACATTCGCCGAATTCTTGGCCGCGCTCTTTGCATTCGTCATGTGGATGCCGGCTCCTGTAACGGTTGTGAACTGGAACTTCAGGCGCTGAATAACCCCTATTACAACCTCGAAGGCGCCGGAATCAAATTTGTCGCGAGCCCGCGTCATGCCGACGTGTTGCTGGTCACGGGTCCGGTTTCGGCCAACATGGAAGAAGCGCTGAAGCGTACCTATGGCGCAATCCCCGATCCCAAAGTGGTCATTGCTGTCGGCGACTGCGGAGCTTGCGGCGGCATCTTTGGAAAGAGCTACGCCAGCCGTGGCAGCGTAGCGGATGTCATTCCCGTGCATCGCGTCATCCCGGGCTGCCCGCCCGAGCCCGCGAAGATTTTAGCCGGTATTCTCGACGCCGTTGTTTCCGCCCAGGGTCAAGCATCAAAGCGGGATAAGGCAAAGCGTTCCTAGCGCAACTACGACTCTGTCTCCTCCGTTGCTGCTACTCTGCCTGTGCGCCCTCGGGTGCGCGCACAACAGCCTACGGTTCATGACTCGAAACCGTGCGCCATTGCGACTGTCAACCAGCAGGGTCAGAATATGACCGACGTGCTTCTGGAGTTTATCGAGAACTACGTCGTCAAGCACTCTCCGAAACCGAAGGGACGGCGCAAGTGAAGCGCGCCGTCCTATATATGAGGGTCTCGACGGTGGACCAGCACCCCGAGATGCAGTTGCCGGCTCTCTCACTTGGTCACGTCGAGATAAACACTTGTCGTATGCGACGATGAACCGCTGGTTGCCGTCACTGTTACCACTGATGCTCCAGCTGCTGTGTACGGCGGCGTCGACCCACAGCCGACTGCGCCGGAGATCACGGCTGCTGCGACCAGCAATATCAGCAACACTCTGTATTTTGCCGTCAGTCTCTTGCGCTGCCAGAACAGGAAGCCGCCGAAGAGCAGCCCCGGCAGCCAGAAGATGCCTGCCAGCATCACTCCGTCCGGCTTGCCGGGATGCGTCATCAGCGCCACCGTGCCGGAGTTCGGGCCCTTGGTGGTGATCATCATCTGGTCTGTCTGTTTTG
>JAJZAL010000053.1:3378-25643 GCA_021799405.1 Acidobacteriota bacterium | reverse complement strand
CTCTCGTCGGCAGAGGAATTGACCGCCGTCAGCCCGCTGCCGAACAGCGCGCCCGCGGTAAGACTACAGAAGGTTCGCCGGTCCATGAGAAAGTCCTTGAAAAAATCGTTGTACCAGAATGAGAAGTACAAAGTAATGCAAAGAAACATTACACCACAATGAGGCCCATGCACTTAAAGGATTACACGCGACATCCCTGACCGGGGAGGTCGGCTATTTCACCGCTCTCTGGTTGGACCTTTAGGATCAGTCTTCAATGAGCGGAAGTTTGCTCACGCGGGCGAACATACCTCTAATACCCGCTCAGGCATGCGTGAGCAACCGGCGAAAAGCGTCAGGATCTCTTAAGTGAGTCTGCCCCCGCCTTTCAATTTGACGGCTTTTTGAGTGGCTGACCGGCAGGAACCGGCATTCCGAGATCAGGCGTCCCGTCGGCCTTCCAGGTAAAGGGCTGGATGCGAGGCGAGCGAGATGCGCCGCAGCCATCATGCGGAGCCGGATTTGCATGATAGACAATCCAGTCCTGCTTGCCATCAGGAGATTTGAAAAAGCCGTTATGCCCCGGGCCGTATACACCTGCCTTGGGGTCCTCATTGAAGAATGGGTGGCTGAACTTTTTCCACGACGCAGGATCAAGCAAATTGGAGTTCGTGGACGCAACGACTGCGCCGAGCGCATAAGAATCGGTCCAGCATCCGGATGCCGAAAAGAAAACGAACACCTTATTACCGTGGATGAGAGCCTCAGGCCCCTCGTTTACATTGACGTGTCCTGCTGGTGTGTCCCCAACTTTTTCCCATGGAAAGACCGGAGATGAAATCAGTGTCCGCGGGGAGTCGATCGTCCATGGATTGCTCAT
Organism: Acidobacteriota bacterium; assembly: GCA_021799405.1. Next base: position 24,784 of record JAJZAL010000053.1, on the reverse strand, counting down.
GCGGGCTATGAAGATGTCCTGCTCGCCATTCTTATCTCCCTTCCAGCCCGACCACAGGAGATAGTGCACGCCATTGACTGCAAAGAGATCGGCATCGATGGCCCACTTATTGGTTGCGTCTGTAACCTGGCCCTTCAGAGTCCAGCGGCCCTTGATCGGATCGTCCGATGAATTCTCGACAACGTAGATACGATGCGTCTTGTTCGTGCCGGCATCGGCCGCGAAATAGATGTACCACTTATTTCCCCAGCGATGCAGTTCAGGCGCCCAGATGCCGCGCGACCATGGCTTGCCCGGCTCCGGTGTCCACACGACCTTCTTCTCCGCGTCGCGCAGGTCCGTTATATCATGGGTCTTCCAAAGGGTGAGGTTCTTCCCGGTCGTGTTCATGTAGTAATAATTCCCTTTCCACGTGATCACCCAGGGATCGGCGCCGGTCGGCAACAGAGGGTTGGCGAAAGTATCGTTTGCGGCGTGAGTGCGCGACCAGGAAAGAACAGGTGCGCACAGGAAAGCCGCACCGGCTGCGACGATCAACATTACTGAGAGACGATTTTTCACCGTAATCCTCCGTCTTTTCTCTGCAAGGCATTCCGATCGCACCCCAAATCTGCCGGGACAATCGCGGGCGGAACTCACCATTGCTTTGTCAGTTCCAAAAGCTTCATGATACACTCCGTTTCGTTATTCTCGTTCTTTTTATGTAATCATTTACATTCTTTTATCAACTGCCCGTAAATGTGGCTGAAGCAGTTTGGATTCACGGGTTCTGAGAGTTCGATCGAGGCGCTTATCGGGGATCGGCGCCAATTACCGCGGGTTTTATCACAGGAGCGCTTCATGAAGTTGATCAACAGAGCCAGATACACCGCTCTTTCGCTTGTTTCAGCATGCCTCATCAACATCTCGGCTTTGCCTTTGCATGGCGCAGTGCGCAGGGATGACCCTGCGTCGATCCGGGGCGCGATCTATATTCCGGCGGGCGCCTACAATGCGCCGCAACTGTGGAAGAACTTCAGCCTGAAAGAAACCCGGCGGGATTTCGGCTATGCGCGAGAAATCCACCTGAACGCACTGCGCATGTGGGCAAGTTACGAATACTGGGGAATGGAGCCGGCAAAGTTCCAGCGCGAGTTTGACCAGATGCTTGACGCGGCTCACGATAACGGCATAAGGATACTGATTTCGCTGTTTGAGAATGACGGCGTTGCGCCGACGCCAGGCAACATGTGGACGACAGATCCGAAGAGGGCCTTTGCCATCCAGTCTCCGGGACGCAAGATTGCGGCCGGAGATCCAAGCCAATGGGAACACCCCCGCAAATTCGTCGAGTGGTTCATGAAGCAATACGGAAACGACGATCGCCTGCTGGCGATTGAAGTGATGAACGAACCGACCATCGGCAGAAACGGAAAGCCGGGAACAGCTCCCTTTGCCATGTCCATGTTTAAAACGGCAAAGTCCCTTCAGGGCACCGTGCCGCTGACGGTGGGTTCAGCCAGGGTGAACCTCGCCCGGAAATTCATTCCGCTGGGCCTCGACATCATCAATTTCCACGACAACTATCCGGTCAGCACGCAGGCACTGGCAGACGCGATCAGGAATGCCCTGGCGGCAGGCCAGAAAACCGGTCTGCCCGTGTGGCTCACGGAGTGGCAACGCGTGCGCCAGGGAGGCAGCGGATGGGGTGGCCAGCGGATCACGCAGCAGGAGCGCCTGACGGACTACGCGTCGCTCGCGCCAACGGTCCACTCTTACCCGATTGGAAGCTTTTTCTGGTCATTGATGATCAAGCCTGCATATCTGCCGGCGCAGCGGAAGAACGGCACGATCAACGGCCTGTTCTGGCCGGATGGAGCGGTCGACAGCCTGAAAGACGCGCGAGCTATCTCCGGCGATCCGAATCTGCAGCTTCGTCAGCGGCCAATTCCGCCTGACATTACGGGCGTTGCGAAGTAGACGGGCGACACTGACTGCAAGGTTGGGCTTGACAAGCGCATCTTTCGCGGCATAGAGTTTCATGCAAAATGTAATGGGTTACAGTCATGATCGGGCCAATTCATGCAAAAGTGGGTGAGTCTGCAAAGCGAATACGCGGTTGCGCCGGCGATGACAGCGTGGCCCGCGGCAAGACAACGTGACTGTATCCGGGAGCGATTGGGCCGCACCACCGTTTCAAGCGAGCAAATCGCTTTCCTTGACGAGTGTTACCTGCTGTTGGATCCGCGGAGCCTTTGCGAACGCCGCACATCTCTCGCTCCATCCAGGAGAGATCCTTTCGTTTTACCCAAGGAGTTGACTGATGCCCAATGAGATTCAGGCGATCACCAGACGACAGTTCCTCAATACTGCTGCCGCGGGGGCTTGCGGACTTGCTCTGGAGCAGACCTACGCGGCGAGCCAGCTGAAGACGCCGAAGAAGCCCAATATTCTGTGGATCATGTCGGATGAGCATAATCCGCACATTGCGGGGTATTACGGCAACAAGCTTATCCAGACGCCGAACATTGATGCTCTTGCGGAAAGCGGCATTACATTTGATGGCCACTACTGCAACTCGCCCCTCTGTGTGCCTTCGCGCCTTTCATTGACCGCGGGCAAGTACACTTCGCGCGTTGATGTGTGGGGTTTGACCTGTTGGTTGCCCAGCCCCGACATCGCTTCCTTGCCACGCGTGCTGAACAAAGCCGGGTATCAGTCATTCCTGTGCGGCAAGCAGCATTATGACTACAGCAGGCGTTACGGCTTTACGCAGGTTGGCGGCAACTTCAACAACTGGTACAAGACAGGCAAGGGGCATCGCCTGCCGCCCACGCACTTGACTGAATCAAGGCTTTCCCCTCGCTTCAGCAATTTTCACCCCGGGGATCACGGCAGCACTGTAGAACACGACCGCAGGGTCACGGCAGGCGCGGTGGAATTTCTCTCCAGGCAGCAAGGCGGCGACAAGCCCTTCTTCCTCTTTGTCGGCTACCTGGCCCCGCATTTTCCGCTGATTGTGCCGGAAGAATACTGGGAGCGGTATCGCGGCAGGGTCAGCATGCCTGTTATCCCGAATGGCTTCCTTGACGGACTGGTGCTGAACTATAAAGTGCAGCGGGCCGGCTTTGAAGAGATTGGCGTCCCCGATGACACGGTGCGCCGCGGACGTGAACTCTACTATGGCCTTACGGACTGGGCAGACAATCAGATTGGCAAGGTGTTGGCCGCCCTGCGCATGCACCCCGATGTCGCCGAGAACACGATCATCATTTACTCATCCGATCACGGCGAGAACATGGGCGAGCATGGAATGTGGTGGAAGAACTGCATGTTTGAGCAGTCGAGCCGGGTTCCCCTGGTGATCTCGTGGCCGAAGCGCTGGCAAGGCCGGCAACGGCGCAGCGGCGCCTCCTCGCATATGGACCTGGTGCAGACGGTCGTGGAGATGGCGGGCGGGCACGCTCCTGACGACTGGAACGGCCAATCCATGCTGCACCGGATGGATGACGCCCACGCCCACTGGAAAGACTACGCGGTTACCGAATACTATGCGCACAATACGGCATCGGGATACGTCATGATCCGCCAGGGCGAGTGGAAGTATGTCTACCACACGGTGATTGACAAGGATCACCCGGCCGAACGAGAGCTGTATCATCTGCCCACCGACCCAGGGGAGTTCACGAATCTGGCGCATCTGCCTGAGCACAAGACGCGGATGGAAGCGATGCACAAGCTCATGGTCAAGGAAGTCGAAGGTGATCCCGACGAAACGGAACAGAGATCCCGATACCAACTGAGCCGCGGATACGATCGCACCGACCCGCGGCCCCGGGGCACGCGGATGGCGGCAGTGGATCCGCGCGCCGGATCGGGTCGGGAAGCTTTTGAGGAAGCGACCACAAGCACCCGACCTATGGCACGCTGCATATCATGATTTGAAGATCGCCCGACATGCGGCAGTTATGGCGGGACGAAACCGGCGCTTCCCGCCACGAAGCGAAGGCTCAACGATTGCGCTGGGTCGTAATTTCGGTAGCGAATCACGAGCCGCTCTTGAGCGGGTTCGGATAGGCCGGCCACGGATGAACCAGCCTGCTCAGCAAAGCAGCGGAGCCTGATGCAACGACGGTAAACGGAAGAACCACCGTCAGCGGAAACCAATGGCCGGGATGTAGCAGCAACGGATACATCGCCAGCGCCACGCCGGGTGGATGGTAGGCACGGATGAGATTGATGATGCCGAAGGCCGCGACGGCGGAGAGAATGGCCATCAAGGAGCCGCGCGCAAAGAAACTCAGCAGCGTTCCTACTGAGGCTCCAGCGACTGAGCCAGCAACCAGAGCGTAGGGTTGTGCGACCGAGGCTTGGGGAAGCATTAGGAGGATGGTCAGCGTTGCGCCAAACGGCGGCACCAGATAAAGCCCGATCTGATTACTCTCCAGCGCAGCCAGTACGCCAAGCATAAAGAGAACCCAGAGATATTGCGCCACATTCAGCCGGGACCTGGTTCCCCAAAAGCGAACGATCCGCATGCAGAAATTGCGCATACATTGCCCCCTGGTCTCCGGCGCTGGCTCACTCTTTTCAGAGAGGCTCCTCAGAACAGTCGATGAACTCCGAAGACTCCTGCAAAAACCAGGGCAGGTATGTCCTGCGTGGCCTCGTGAGTTTCTCGCCCGGTCGCCGCTCCCTGGGGCCGCACCGACTTGAGGCTGCACTTTCAGAAAACAGCGCCCCTTATTTTGCTAGGAGCACCACGCGCGTACAGCCTCGCCGTTTTAAGCCTTGGCCGTGGCCATAGCCTTCAAGCGCGCGTTCAGGCGGCTCTTGTAACGGGAGGCGGTGTTGTCATGCAGAATGCCCTTCTGCACGCTCTTGTCGAGTGCGGAAACCGTCTCGCGATACTGCACCTGGGCGGCCTTCACGTCGCCCTTGGCCAGCGCCTCGCGCAACGCGCGCAGGCTGCTGCGCACCCGGCTGCGGTTGGCGCGGTTAACGGCGGTACGGGTTTCGGTCTGACGGGCGCGCTTCAGCGCTGATACATGATTTGCCATTGATCTGCCTTAATCTTTGGGATGATGCGGTTTCAGAATGCAACTCGAGCCGCATCCCTCGCAAGTTCTTAGTCTACGGGAATCTGTACGTTGGGTCAATGTTCCCGTGCGCTGCGACCGGCGCCTGCCGGCGCAGGGAAGGCGAAGACTCGTACCCCTGGTACACGGCATCGAAGACCGAATCCCAACTGGCGGCAAGGGCTCGGCTGCGCGCCGCCTGGCGCATCGCCGCATGCTGCGCCGGGTCGGCAAGAATAGCGGCAATGGCCGCGGCAAAGCCCTCATCGGGCACAACCCGCCCGGTAACGCCGTCGCTGACGATGGTGCACGGGCCTCCGTCGGGCGTGACGATGGCTGGAACGCCCGACGCTAACGCCTCCAGCACCACGTTGCCAAAGGTATCAGTATGCGAAGGGAAGACGAAGAGGTCCATATTGGCATAGGCTGTGGCGAGCGCCTCACCCTTTAGTACGCCGGTAAATTCCGCCCGCGGCAAATGCTCACGCAGCCAATTCTCCTCTGCGCCGTGGCCAACAATGAGAAAGCGGAAACTGGTCATGCCTATAGGTTCCAGCTCATTCTGTACGCGGACCAGGTGTGCCACGTTCTTTTCGACGGATAGCCGGCCCACATAACCGAGCACAACAACGCTGTCTTCGGGATTGCGACGGCGCTTCATGGGATGAAAGAGGGCGGCGTCAACACCACGCGGCATCAGATAACAGGGACGGCCGGTGGCGCGCTCCAACTGGCGGCAAAGCTCCGGGTTGGGCGCAAAAAGCACATCTGCCAGACAATAAAAGCCGACTGCGATCATCATGGCCAGGCCCTCAATGGTCTCTTCAGCAGCCTGAGACTGGCGCCCCGGGAGCCGGCGCAGAAATGAGCTTGCCCGCCGCGCCGCGTACTCGTGCACATTGGTATGCCAGCTGGCGGCCAGCGGCAGCCCCAGGTGATACGCGAGACCTGCGCCCAACATGCCCACCTCGCTGGGGCCGGTGATGTGGATCAAGTCCGGCTGGAAATTCTCCAGCACCTCATCAATCAGCGGAACGTGGCGCAAAAATGCGGGGTCGTAGCGCAGGTCTTTTTCGAGAAGGAAAGAGAGAAAGCCGCGCGGCAACTCAAGGGTCCACGCGTTGCCATCTTGCGTGAAGGCCTGAGCGCGATCGCCGGCGCGGACGCAGAGAAAAGGCAGGTTGCGCCGCCGCGCAAAAGCTTCAAACTGACGGCTGGTGTGGGCCACGCCGTTCACTTCGTGGAACGAGTCGGGGAAATAGGCTACACGTGGCGGCGAAGCAGGCATGGGCTCAGCGGAGCTAGCCCGCCGCGGCGGGTTAGCGGAGTTAACGGTGTTAGAAGCAGCACAAGGGCATTGTTGACGAACGCCGCTAACTTCGCTTCTGCCCCCATCAGCTTTCAAACTCGCCCAGGGCCGTGCGCAACTGATGCGAATTGCTCCAGGCGATGCGCAAGCCGCCCGCGACCGGCCCTCTGCCCAATATCTGCACCATGCCGATGACTGCTCGCATCCACGTTGGCGATGAACCTTTGGGCCATAGCTCGCTGAGCGGGCGAACGGCGCCATTGGAGTCGGGGTGGAAGACGCGCTCATCCCAGTTGCGCGAGCCTTGCGGGAACGTGGGATAATTGCGCACCACATCAATGGTCGATTGCAGGATGCGATGCTTCCATGGCTGGGCGTATTGCGGCATAAAGAGCACGTGGCTTCTGCGCTCGCGCCGGATCTCGTGTACGAACTCAGTAAAGCTGGCAGCGTTGGTCAGATTGATGTTGGCGTTCGGCTCGACGCCATGCCGGTCGCCACCGGAGATGAGCAGCATATTCCACTTCTCGGCCAGGCGGCGCACGGAGCGATTCTCGTCCCAGTTGCGCAGTCCGTTCAACTCCAGTGCGTGGAGATACACTCCGTACTTTTGCAGGAACTCGCCCACCAGAAAAGTGTGTCTTTCCCTGCCAACCAGGTAGAGGTCCCACATCGGATGATTGAAGACCACCAGAACATTCGGCTCCCGGTGCAAGGCAGACAATATCTCAATGAGCTGCGCATCGCTGGGGTTGGCGGTGTAATCGGCCAGTGCCGCCATCCATTCAGTCGCCTTGGCGCTGGGCAGGTTATGCACGCCCAGATGGAACGACTGCTCGCGATAAGGCGCGCTCCACTCCAACGAAACCGGAATCTGGCGCGCGCTGGACACGGTCCGCAGCAGCATAGGCGCTTGAATGTTGTCATGGTCGGAGATCGAAACCATTGGCGACACGCCGAGCCTTTCAATCTGCTGTGTCTCCAGATCAAAGGCGAGTTTGGGCGTCATTGGCGGGGTCCAGTAGCTGGCCGCGTAGTCTAAACGCAGTCCATACGCCTGCTCAGCCCGCCGTTCCATCCGCGCGAGCAGCGGCCGGACGGCCGGGTACTGGGTGCCGAAGTTGGCCACGAAGTCCAGCGTTTCGCGGGATTGGTTGGTATGGCTGTGTAACGAGACGCCTGAGCGGAAGATCTGGGCCGCTTTTCGGTCTCGCCATAGGTAGGAAATGATCGAACCGGCCATGCTCCCTCCTTATCCGCGATCCATCGTGGATAAACTGTATCCAGTATCGAATAACGATATGAACGGCGGATGAAGATGATGCGAATCACGCATTAAGTGGCAGAGGAATCAACATAGTTACCCACTCCGAATCCAAGCGCACGCTTCCGCTCGCTCGGGCGCTTCGGGCCTACCATGCCATGCATGGCCTGATTGATTCTCATTTTCTGGTCTTGGCAATCTCCGGACTGAGAAAATCCTCCACCGTCCAGCCCGCCATCAGATCTTCCTCATGATTGGGAGCGTGGATGGGGGTGGGCTTTGCCGCGGCCGCCTCGGGCACAAGGTAATTCTCAGTCAATCCCCGCCGCAGCAGTTCAAATGCCTCTTCGGGGGTGTCGGCAAACTGGAAAAGCTCGATATCTTTGGGTGAAATCGATCCAGCATCCACGAGCGAATCCAGATTGAAGACCTTCTTCCAATAGTCCGATCCGTAGACGACGACCGTGATCTTCTTGGCCAGCTTATGAGTCTGGGCAAGAGTCAGGATTTCAAACATCTCGTCCAGCGTGCCAAATCCGCCGGGAAAGACCACGAGGGCCTTGGACATGTAGGCAAACCAGAGTTTGCGCATGAAGAAGTAGTGAAACTCGAAGTTGAGCGAGGGCGTGATGTAGGGATTTGGCGACTGTTCGAATGGCAGCCGGATATTGAGCCCGATGGTCTTTCCACCCGCTTCGTAGGCGCCGCGGTTGGCTGCCTCCATAATGCCCGGCCCTCCTCCCGAGGTAACCACAAAGCGATGTTTCTGCGAAGGGATGCTCCTGGACCAGCGGGTTAGCAACTGCGCAAGCCGCCGCGCGTCCTCGTAGTAGCGGGCCATCTGGACTGCCGCAACCGCGCGCTTCAGCCGCAGATCCGTCGCCCTGCCGGCAGCGATCTCCGGCGCGCTCGCTGGCTGCTCATGGTTGGGAGCGGCCTGACGGGAGCCGGTATTCTCCAGCAATTCCAGGGCGCGATCCGCCTCATCCCGCGCGCGAAATCGCGCCGAGCCAAAGAAGACCACTGTGTCCTGAATCTCCTCGTGACGAAAGCGCGCCAGCGGTTCGCAGTACTCTGAGACGATCCGGATGAGCCGTCCGTCGGCGCTGTTCAGAAACGCGGGATTCTCGTACGCAAGGGGGGCGCGCTCCAGCGGTGGCGGCGCTTCATTGCCGGTGGGCGCAATATCTTGCGAACCTGTGTCGACAGCAGCGCCCCGGTCTGCCTCCTGATCCCCGGTCTTCGCAATGGCGAATCTTGCCGTTGGCGGACCTGATCTCTGATCCTTGTCACTCATGCTTCACTCTTCCCGATGCTGGATGGCATCCTGCAGCGCAATCCACAGATTCAGCAGGCCCAGCCCGGAGACAATGCCTCTCACCGCGCCGTTGCAGGCATAAATCGAAAGCGTGGGAAACTGCAGAAATAACGGATTCTGATCCCAAAACATACGCGACCACGGCGCATAGCAGACGGCCAAGCCGATATACATGCGCAGCAGCACCCGCAAGAACAGTTCCAGCCGCACCAGCCAGCGCGGAATCCGCGGTGGAACGGGCTTGGACGGTTGCGGCTCGACTCCCGGCTCGGCTGCAGGCCCTGCCTCGGAACCAGGCAGAGGAGCGGAGCTGACGGCGTGCGAGTACCGGGTCAATTCTGTCAACTGGGACATTCTCTGCTTGCGCCCTCCACCTCGATTCTTGCCGAACCGCTGGCGTTCCGGCCGAACCGACAATCCGGGCCGGCTTTTAGGACGCCGTACTGCAACGGTAACACAGTGAGCGCCAGCCTAGCTGCAGCGGAGAAGCCATCGCGACCCAGAGTCCAGCCGTGGCTCCAGTTCACGATCGGGGTCCTCTGATCGCGAGCATGAATCCATCCCAAAACAGGCTTCAGTAAAACAGGCCTGCATCGCGCAAGCAGCTACCAGCCACGCGCCGTTACCAGCCTGTCTTATCAGTCTGATGCATCTCTCATTCCGGCGCTTAAAGCCGGAAATAGACGCCGATTGAAGGCACAAGCGTGTTCGTATCGGCACCGGTCGCGTTGAAGGGAATGGAGAGATTAGGTGATCTGTAGACGTTGTCGCGAACCTGCAGGCGAATCCCCATTTTCGGACGGAGGGCCCAATTGACCCCGCCACCGAAAGCCCACGTCGCCCTCACGACATCAACCGTGGTGTTGAAGTTCGTTGGCGTGTTGCGCGGCACAAACATCGAAAAGCCGACACCGGCGATCCCAAAGGGCGAAAAGCTACCCCTGGTGAACGACGGCACCCAAGCTAATATCACCTGGTGCTCCCAGGAGGTGGCTCTGGTGGGCGGGTTCGCGCAATTAAAGCCGCAAGTAGCTAAATTCGTCGTATAGTGCTGATCCGCCAGGTTAACCGTATATGAGGTCTCAATGCCGATAAGCGGTTTTCTGATGTAGCTCAGTTCATACATGCCGCCATAGGAGTCGGTCGGACTCTGATTTGTGCCATTGCCAGAGGTAGAGGTGCTGAAGTTCCTGAAGAAACTTCCCGCCATAAACCACCCCGCAAAATTCGCGGACTCGGCCTGTGACGCCTGCGCCGTTTGCGCATGTTGTGCCGTCTGCGGCGTTTGCGCATTCTGCGCATGAGCGGCGCCGCATAGCGCGGCCATCGCAATCAAAAGAAAGGCAATCTGCATACACTTCACTCGCATCTTGATCTCCGCATTCGGGTTCACCTGGGTCTGTAGTTCAAATGAAGACTTGTCTTCGAGATAAAAAGGGCTTTGCGCCCGCCAACCATAAGACGCAGCGGCAGGTCATTCGGTAACTGACTGGAGCGGTTCTCCGAAATATGCGGCATCTCCCTCATCGTGAGGTGGCTTTGTTTCCACCACAGCCACTGAAATCCGTCGCCGGGAACTTAGGAAAAGAAAAAGGCCATCCCAATTATAGCGGTTCACTCCCGGGCAGTTGGAAGCCGTCTCATCAGATCCGGATCCGCAACCCTGGAGAGATCCGGGTTCCCTCGGCCCGCCCCTGACCAGCGGCCGCTCCAGCCGTGTGCCGCACCACGCTGAGTCCCGCCGTGGAGCGCCATCGTCACCCGCGTCATCACATCTCCCTTCCGGGCCGCATCCCCACCCCAGCACTTCCGCACTCGGCAGGCGGCTGACCGCGTATACTTTTCGCCAAGGCAATCACCCAATGGAAGAGTCTTTGTTCATGCTTCCGTATACTCTGCAGAACGCAGCAATCCTGACCATCGTGCTGGCGTTTGCGGGCTACCTGGTGACCTTTGCCAGCAACCGCATGATGGCCAGGCGCGCGGATATGCTGCGCCTCGTCAACCAGCGCCTGAATGAGTTCTACGGGCCGCTCTACGTGGCCACATTGGCGGGCAATATTGCCTACCGCACGTTGCTCAAAAAGCAGGGCAAGACACAATGCCATCCCGTAACCGACGCGGAAGTGAAGGAGTGGGTATTGTGGATGACCACCATCTTCATGCCTCTCAACGATGTCCGCGAAAAGATCATTATTGAAAATGCCCACCTGATCGTCGAGGAGCAAATGCCCCAGTGCCTGCTCGACTTTGTAACCCACGTGGTCGGCTACAAGGCCGTGGTGGCCAAGTGGGCCGATGGTGACTACACCGAGCGCCGTTCCACCATTGGCTGGCCACCCGAGTTCGATCGATATGTCGAGCGCTCTTATGCCGCCCTCAAGGCCGAGCAGACGCGCCTGATCCGTACCCGCGCCTGGTGGATTTACAACCGATTTCGCCAGCGCAATAACCACTCAAATCATCAGCGCAAATAGCAAAACCCCGGCCTGCGCCGGGGCTTCGCCCAGTTTGTGTTCCTTCCCTACTTCATTTTTTGTGTGGCAGGAACGGATCATCCGGAACTGCGACCTGCAAGCTGCGAGTTGTCTCAGTACCGGTAGTGGTCCGCCTTGAACGGCCCCTCCACGGGAACGCCGATGTAGTCGGCCTGCTTTTGCGACAGCCTGGTCAACTTCACGCCGATCTTCTCCAGATGCAGCCGGGCTACCTCTTCGTCCAGCTTCTTGGACAGCGTGTAAACGCCCACTTTGTAGCTGTCGCGATTCTTCCAGAGGTCAATCTGCGCCAGCGTCTGGTTGGCGAAGCTGTTGCTCATCACGAAGCTCGGATGGCCGGTGGCACAGCCCAGGTTCACGAGCCGCCCTTCGGCCAGGATAAAGATGCTGTGGCCATCGGGGAAGGTGTACTTGTCCACCTGAGGCTTGATGTTCAGCCTGGTCACGCCCGGCGCAGCGTTGAGCCGGTCCATTTGAATTTCGTTGTCGAAGTGGCCGATGTTGCAGACGATAGCCTGATCCTTCATCTTCTGCATGTGTTCGAGCGTGATGATGTCGGTGTTGCCGGTGCAGGTGACGTAAATGTCGCCGCGGCCCAGCGTATCTTCGACCGTGGTGACTTCAAAGCCCTCCATCGCCGCCTGCAGTGCGTTGATGGGATCGATCTCAGTGACCACGACACGCGCGCCCATGCCGCGCAGCGAGTGCGAAGATCCCTTGCCCACATCGCCGTAGCCGCATATGACAGCTACCTTGCCCGCCACCATCACGTCGGTGGCGCGCTTGATGCCGTCAGCCAGCGACTCGCGGCAGCCATAGAGGTTGTCGAACTTCGACTTCGTCACCGAATCATTGACGTTGATGGCTGGCACCAGCAGCTTGCCCTGCTCCATCATCTTGTAGAGCCGGTGCACGCCGGTCGTCGTCTCCTCCGAGACGCCGCGCCAATCCTTGACCACTTTGTGCCAGTGCTGCGGATCCTCGGCATAGACCTTCTTGAGCAGGTTCTTGATCACCTGCTCCTCGTGGTTGGCCGACGGGCTATCCACCCACTTGTCGCCCTCTTCCAGCTCATAGCCCTTGTGAATGAGCAACGTCGCATCGCCGCCGTCATCGACGATCAACTGCGGCCCTTTGCCGCCCTTGTGGCTCAGCGCCCGGAAGGTGCAATCCCAGTAGTCTTCCAGCGTCTCGCCCTTCCATGCGAAGACCGCGACCCCGGCTGCCGCGATCGCCGCCGCCGCGTGATCCTGCGTGGAGAAGATGTTGCAGCTCGCCCAGCGCACCTCTGCGCCCAGGCTCACCAGTGTCTCAATCAGCACCGCAGTCTGAATGGTCATGTGCAGCGAGCCAGTGATGCGGACGCCCTGGAGCGGCTTCTCGACAGCGTACTTGTTGCGGATCGCCATCAGCCCCGGCATCTCCTGCTCGGCGATGATGATCTCTTTGCGACCCCATTCGGCCAGGGACATGTCAGCCACTTTAAATTCAGTTCCGTGCTTCTCGATGGTTGCAGTTGCCATTCAGATCTCCTTCTATCGTCATATCGTGATATGTTGATATGTAGCAGAATTCCTTCATGGCGTCAATTGTCAAAACTCTGCGCGTGGTGGCTGATCCCAGTCGGCTGCGTATCCTGTTGCTTCTAAAAGGAGAAGAACTCTCCGTCGCCGAGCTGCAGGAGATTCTAGGCATGGGCCAGAGCACGATCTCGACGCATCTCTCGCAGCTCAAGCAGGTGGGATTGGTTGAGGATCGCCGCACCGGCAAGCACAGCCTATACCGCCTTGCTATTCCTGCGGGGGACGGACCGCTGGACGAAATCATTACGCGCTCTGCAAAGGAGATCGCGGAGGCCAACTCGGATCAGGTAGCCATGCGCCGCGTATTGCGCAAGCGCCAGGATAAGACTCGCGCATTTTTTGACAGTGTGGCTGGTCGCCTGGGCAAGGATTACGTTCCCGGCAAATCATGGAAAAGCCTGGCTGAAGCATTGCTGCGCCTGATGCCCCCGCTCATCGTCGCCGATCTGGGCGCGGGCGAGGGCGCCTTTGCTCTGCTGCTCGCACAGAGGGCGAAGAAGGTGATTGCTGTTGACAGCTCAGCCGGAATGATCGAGGTGGGCCGCGAGCAGGCCCTGCGCCACGGTGTGAAAAACATCGATTACCGGCTCGGCGACATGGAAGAACTGCCCATCGGTGACGCGGAAGTCGATCTCGTCTTCTTCTCACAGTCGCTGCACCACGCGCTGCACCCCGATCGCGCATTGGCTGAGGCTGTCCGGATCCTGGTGCCCAGCGGCCGCATCGCCATTCTCGATCTGGCGAAACATCGATTCGAGGAGGCGCGCGAGCTCTACGCCGACGAGTGGCTCGGCTTCAGCGAAGCAGAGCTGGAAATGATGCTCGAAAGAGCTGGCTTCAGCAATGTAAGCGCATCCATCGTCGACAAGGAGCCGGAGACTCCGCAGTTCCAGACGCTGCTGGCCGTCGGCAACAAGCCAGGCTGAAACCGTGCGCTATAAAGCCTTCTCCGCATCGAGCAGCTTGCGCTTGCGGTCCACGCCCCAGCGGTAGCCGGTGAGCGAGCCGCTGGCGCCCACCACGCGGTGGCACGGCACCAGCAGAGCAACCCGGTTGGTAGCGCAGGCGCGGGCCACGGCACGTGTGGCTTTCGTGTCGCCCAACTGGCGCGCCAACTCGCTGTAGCTGCGCGTTTGGCCGCGCGGAATCTGCCGGAGCGCCTGCCATACGCGCAGTTGGAAGGCCGTTCCGCGCAGATCCAGCGCCTCCGGCGCGGCCTGGTCCTGGACGCCAGCAGCGCTGCTGCGGACGCTCGCAACCGCCTTCTCGACCCACTTTGAAAGCGCCGAATCGCGGTGCAGCGTCGCCAGCGGGAACTCGGTGCGCAGGCTGGCTTGGGCCTCGGCGGCCGTGCCCGCCAGTGCCAGCCAGCACAGGCCACGCCCGGTCGCGCCCGCAATCATCCAGCCAAACGGCGAGCGCGCGATGCACCATCCAATGCGCTCGCCTCGGCCGCCTTGGGCAAAACGGGCGGGCGTCATGCCTAGCGCCGCTCCTTCATAGGCCCGGCTCGACGAGCCAAACCCAGCCTCATAAATCGCGTCCGTCACGGCGCCCCCACGCTTGAGCGCTCCGCGCAGCCGGCCCGCCCGCAGCACGCGCTGGTATTGCAGCGGACTCACACCCATTGCCCGCTTGAAGATTCGCTGCACGGTAAAAGGACTAAGGTCGGTGATGCGACCAAGCTCCTTGAGGCTCACCATCCGGTCAAGGTGATCTTCAAGATGCGCCCGAATTTTGTCCAAAGGGCCACCCCACGCAGCGGCAATCGTAGGGTGGCAGCGCTCGCAGGGGCGGAATCCGGCGGCGATCGCCTCGCTCGCCGAGCGGAAGAAGCGCACATTGGCTCGCAATGGTCTGCGGCTGGCGCAGCCTGGCCGGCAGAAGACGCCGGTTGTCGTGACTCCATAGAAAAATGCGGCTTTCACGTCGCGAGTAAGCACCTGCCTCCAGGCGGCTTCGGCATCAAATGCTGAAGGCGGCGCCGCGCATGGACCGGCTGCTCTGTTCCTTACATCGACAGTTGCGATATGTGGGCTGCTGCTCATGGATTCCATCGTCGCCGATCTTCGGCGTGGAGGCTATCCGATTCTTGCGCGCAATTCGGAATGATGCGGAGTGAGTCGATCACGGAATTGCCGGAGAACTCGGCCTCGCAATGCGCAACCAGAGGTTTCATTCCTACATTCACGACTCGGGAGCTAGATGCTAGAAGCTTGCTCTTTCAGCATCGCCTCCGCCCTTGCCAGATCCTCCTCCGTATCCACGCCGATGGTATCGCACGGCGCTTCAGCCACATAGATTGCGATGCCGTTTTCGAGCAGCCGCAACTGCTCCAGCCGTTCCAGCTTTTCCAGCGGCGAGGGCGGGAGCGCGGCAAACCGCTCCAGCGCGGCCTTGCGGTAGGCATAGATGCCCAGGTGCTTGCGGTAGCCGGTAAAGCCCGTGGCGTCGCGGTCGAAGG
Source organism: Acidobacteriota bacterium (assembly GCA_021799405.1). Next base: position 9,291 of record JAJZAL010000053.1, on the reverse strand, counting down.
GGATGGTCGACCGCGAAAAATAGAGCGCGCGGCCATCGAGCGCCGTGACCACCTTCACCGCATTGGGATTGGTGAACTCCTCCGGCGCGCAGCGCACGGCCAGCGTGGAAACCTCCACCTCGGGACGCTCAAAAAACGCAAGCAGCGGCCGGAAGAACTCCGGCGTCAGTGTGGGCTCGTCGCCCTGAATGTTGACGTAGATGTCGGCATCGATCTGCCGCGCCACTTCCCTCACCCGGTCCGACCCGCTGGGGCACGCAGGCGAGGTCATTGCCACGGGAATCGCGCGCTGCCGGCAGGCCTCGGCCACTTCGCCGGAATCGGTAGCCACCACCACCGGGTTCATCAGCCCGCTGGCAGCGGCCGCGCGCCATACCCACTCCACCATCGGCCGGCCCGCGAGTGGGCGCAGCACCTTGCGGCTGAGCCGCGTTGAGCTGAGCCGCGCCGGAATCACGCCGGCAATTCGCAATGTACTCATGCAGCCGAGTTTACAGGACCGGCGCGATGGAATTCATCTTCGCTCGCGCTTCAGCGCGGCGACAACTTGCTCATGCGCAAACACGTTTGACCTCGCCTCGATGCCCCCCGTATCATCGAAAGAGGGATGTGTGTGCGGATTCGACTCCGCGCAGCCCCGGCGGGCCTTTCGGCTCGCGCTCCCGGCTTGACTGCGGCGGAGTAGCTCAGATGGTTAGAGCGTGGGATTCATAACCCCAAGGTCGACGGTTCGATCCCGTCCTCCGCCACCAAAACCCATTCCAAGGCCGATCCAAGTCGTCCAATCGAAGTCCGTTCTTCGTTCGGAAAGGCCACATTGTCCAATCAAAGTATATTGTCTTGCATTTGTACCAGGAATGAGAGCCCAGCGAAGTCTATTAAGCAATCTTGACGACAAACCCCGGAAGAGGCAACAGCAGGGGCAACTCTCAGGACCGAAAGCCAGCTGCCCTACGGAGTTGGCCCACCAATGCTTCTGACCGACGACCAGATCAAGAATGCCCAGCCGCGATATAAGGAATACGAACTTTTCGATAGCCATGGACTGTACATCGCGATTGCCCCCTCTGGCGGCAATTGGTGGCGCCTGAAGTACAAGTGCACCGGCAAGGACAAACGATTGTCGCTTGGGGTATACCCCGAGGTCGGAATCGAGGAGGCGAATGCGGAGGCTGACGTCGCCTGCAAGCTCATTGCTCAAGGTCTCGATCCTAGTGCTGAGCGCAAAAAGCAAAAGGTGGCTCTGATCGGCGAGGATGATACGCTGTGCGTCCCGTGCATGACCGGGCCGGCTCCTTCGGCTGAGTAGACTGGTTGCTGCTAGACGACCGTGTAGCTCGGGAGAAGGAGCCGAGCACGATGATTACATCCGGTCCTGACCGAATTCCCTATTGTGGCCCCAGGATTGTCAGAGCGGCATCCCCGCCCCGCGCCGGATGGCTTCCGGGGTGGCGGGGGTTGACGGCAGGCTCTCCGCTCAGTTTGATTGCCCTGTGAACGGATCGAACGCTGCTCCGGTTTGGAAGCGTGACTTTGAGAAAATTTTGAGAAGTTGCGATTTGGAGGGGTGTCACCAGGAATGCCGATTGATTCGAACTTATTTAGAATCAATGGCGGGGACGACGGGGCTCGAACCCGCGACCTCTGCCGTGACAGGGCAGCGCTCTAACCAAACTGAGCTACGTCCCCCGATAAAACTTCCTTGAGCCTGCACAACGTCCTGCCCTGAAAAGCATCCATCCAGCAGTTTCCGCTATGCTTTGCAACAGCGCCCGAAGCCGCGGCTGAAGACCGCCGGCGCAGAAGCGATTGTTCCGCTCAACCTGATTCAGTGTATCAGAAAGCCACGCTGCGCAACCTGTCCGCGTGTTACAAATCCCGGCGGAATTCTGCGCGATGCGCCTTGCTGCAAACAGGCCTGATTTGCGCGTTTCGCCGCGGCCGCTTTAGGCGGACCAGGAGGCGCGATTGCCGCGTCCTGCGGAGATGTACCCCATATCCATTGAGATGCCGCGCACGCATTGCAGCAGATGATTTGCGATCGACGGCAGCTTTTGCGCGGTCACGCGGAACGACGGCCCGGAGATGCTGACCGCCGCTACCGGCTGGCGCTGCGCGTCGAGCAGCGGCACGGCAATGCAACGCAATCCCTCTTCAAACTCCTCGTCGTCTACGGCGTACCCGCGGCGGCGCGTCTTCTCCATCTCCGCGCGCAGAGCCTCGGGCGTCGAAATGGTGCGGTGCGTAAAGCGCTCGAAGCGGAGACGGCGCACCACATCCGTGGCCCGATCCTCGGGTAGAAAGGCCAGGATCGCCTTGCCCACCGACGTGCAATGCACGGGATTGCTGGCGCCGATGCGCGTAATCATGCGCACCGAGCGCGCAGGTTCAATCTTGTCGATATAAATGACCCGCGCCGCCTCCAGCAACGCCAGGTGCGCGGTTTCCTCCGTCTCAGCTACCAGGCGCCGCAGATGCGGCTGGGCACGGTCGCGCAGGTCGTACTGCTCAATGGCGCGATTGCCGTAATCAAACAGCCTAAGCCCCAGGCGGAACTTGCCGTTGCTGGTGCGCTCCACCATGCGATGCCGCTCAAGAACCATCAGAAAGCGATGCGCGGTGCTCTTGTGCAACTGCAAAGAAGAAGCCACCTGCGCCAATCCCAGCGGCGTATCGCTTTCGCCAAGTAAATCAAGTACCGCAAACGCGCGGTCCAACGCCTGAACTTTGTAAGTGCCTTGCGGGGATGAGTCTCGCATATTGGTCCCTTATTTCGCCAAATGGTTTCATATCCAGCTTCTCAAAATATGAAACCAGCGTCAAGGCAGACCTGGGAAATGCGCGTAGAAATCCCGTTGATTCTTTTGACTGGGGGATCTTCGCAAGGTTCCGGCGGCGAGCAGCGGAATACGGACGGGGGCTAGGCGGGCACTTCATCGCCTTCGCCGGGTGCGAGAAACAGATTCGCTTCCAACCCGTGCTGGCGCGTGTAGAGGTCGTAGTAGCGCCCGCCCTGGGCAAACAGCGCGGCATGGTTGCCGCGCTCCACGATTCTTCCCTGCTCCACAACCAGAATCTGGTCTGCTCTGCGAATCGTCGAAAGCCGGTGCGCGATCACGAAGGTGGTGCGCCCCTGCATCAACTGGCTCAAGCCTGCCTGGATCATGGCTTCGGATTCCGAATCGAGCGAACTGGTAGCCTCGTCCAGAATGAGGATGCGCGGGTCGGCCAGCAGGGCGCGAGCTATCGAGAGCCGCTGCCGCTGCCCGCCCGAAAGCTTCACACCGCGCTCGCCCACAAGCGTGTCGTAGCCTTCCGGGAAGCGCTCCGCGAACTCGGACACGCAAGCCGTACGGCAGGCAAAGAGGAATTGCTCCTCGCTCGCATCCGGCCGCGAAAACAGGATGTTCTCGCGAATCGATCCGTCGAATAGGAACGAATCCTGCAAGACTACGCCCAACTGTGAACGATAGGTATTCAGATCCACGTGTGCAAGATCCACTCCGTCCGCCGACACGCGCCCCCTGGCGGGCGTATGAAATGCGCAGACAAGACTGATGATGGTCGACTTGCCTGATCCCGAGGATCCCACCAAAGCTGTCACCGTGCCCGGCGTGGCCTCAAAGCTGACGCCGTGCAGCACCGGTTTGTCTGGCGTGTAGGCAAACTCCACATCTTCAAACCGCACTTCGCCATGGATCGGGGGCATCTGCACGGTGCGGCCGGGAACTTTGTTCTCTTCGATCTCCGACAGAATCTCATTGGTGCGATCCAGTCCGGCAAAGGCTTCAGTCAACTGCGTGCCCACATTCACCATCTGGAAGACCGGCGCAATCATGAAGGCGAGAAACATGTTGTATTGAAAGTAGTCGCCGACCGTCCAGCCGCTCTTAAGCACCAGGTGGCCGCCCAGCCACATCACCAGTGCGGAAACGACGCCGAGCACGGTGGTCGAAGCCGAACTGAGCACGCTGGTCATCGTCAGCGACCGCATGACATTTGCCAGGAGCCGATCCACGCCCGCGGAAAAGACCTTATGCTCGCGCTCCTCGGCGTGATAGCCTTTGACGACGCGCACGCCGCCCAGCGACTCTGTCAGCCGGCCCGTGACCTCAGCGTTGATTTTTCCCCGCTCGCGAAAGATGGGGCGAATCACCCTGAAGCCGTACTGCAGGAAGACGACAAACACCCCCATAACCGCGAATACCGTGAGGGTAACCGTAGCGCTCCGATACAGCAGAAAGAAGAAGACCAGCACGGCGGTCAACAATCCGCCCAGAAACTGTACCAGGCCGGTGCCGATCAGATTGCGGACGCCTTCCACGTCGGTCATAATGCGCGCAACCAGAGTTCCTGTGCGGTTCTCATCGTAGTACGCCACCGAGAGCAGTCCCACATGGCGCTGCACCACGCGCCGCATCTCCGCGATCAGTCTCTGGCCTGCAATTGAGAGCAGTTGCGTAAGCGAGTACGATGTGACAGCCTGCACGATCGTGGCGAACAGCACAACAGCGATGACGCGAGGCAGCAGTTCGGGATGAGGATGCGCGGGCGCGAGCACCGTGTCCAGCAGCGGCTTGGACACAAACGGCAGAACCAGGCCAGCCAGGCGGTTGACAGCCATCAGCAGCAGGCCACCGATGATCAGCCCCTTGCGCGGCGCCATCAACGCCCACACCTGCGGACCAATCTTTTTCAGCTCGGGCTTGCGCTTGGGCAGGTCGCCCAGGCCGGCGCGCACACTGCGCCCATGCGCCGAATGCTCCGCGCGCATACCCAAACCCATTCCGCCATTTCGGAAACCGCCCATGCGCTAGATCTTCCTTTCGCGCCTTGCCGCAATAAAAGACCGCACACACAGAATGACATAAATCAGCAGCAGCCCGGCCATCGTGAGCTTGGCCGCGAATGCGATCATGTCCGGCGCCTTGCCTGCATTCGTCGCATGCAGATAGCCGCGCACAGCTTCTTCCGCCGCTCCCAGAAAGCCCAGCAGCCCGATCGTTACATTGATGTGCATGAACAGCTTGCGCCGGCCTTCGCTGGGGCTGATGGCCAACAGACCAAAGACGCCCAGCGCCAGGCCCCACCATGTGGGGATGAGCGCGGTCGGATGCGCGCTTCCAGTTCCCAGATAACTAATTAATCCCAGCGCAATCAGAAGCGCAGCAAATACAAGTGTCACTTTTGCCATGCAAGACCTCCAAAGGACAGCTTACAGCGTACAGCTAACAGTTCTCAGCTTCAGGACCAAATGATGGTCCTGAAGCTGCTCCGGTATCGGGAGACTGTTAGCTGTCCTCTGTCAACAGGAAGCCCGCCTTACTACCTCTGGATGCGCGCCGATCCGCCTTTGGCGAAGGCCCGTACCTGATCCAGCGTCGCCATGGTAGTGTCGCCGGGGAAGGTCGTCAGCAGCGCGCCGTGCGCCCAGCCGAGCTTGAGAGCTTCTTCCGGTGCAGCACCTGTCAGCAGGCCATAGATGAAGCCCGCGGCAAAGCCGTCGCCGCCGCCGACGCGATCCAGCACATCCAGTTCGGCCGTTGGCGCGCTATACGTCTTGCCGTTCACCCATGCCACCCCGCTCCAGCTATGCCGATTAGTCGTGTGGACTTCGCGCAGTGTCGTCGCCACCACCTTCGCCTGTGGCAGCTTCTTCACCACCTTCTCGATCATCGCGAAAAAGACGGTGGGGTCGAGCTTCGATTTCGCCGCGACTTCCGGGCCCGGAATGCCCAATCCCTTCTGCAGATCCTCTTCGTTGCCGACCAGCACATCGACGTTCTCAACGATCCTACCGATGGTCTCCACAGCGTGTTCCGCACCGCCATGAATCTTCCACAGCTTCTCGCGAAAGTTCAGGTCAAACGAGGTCACGGCGCCCGCGGCCTTGGCTTCGCGCATCATCTCCGC
>JAJZAL010000053.1:0-3368 GCA_021799405.1 Acidobacteriota bacterium | reverse complement strand
CGCCGCCAACGGCGCGGTGGTCGGCGAGAGCGCCGCAAACAGGCCGCCGCAATGTACCCAGCGCACGCCCCCGGCGAAGATTGCCTTCCAGTCGAAATCCCCGGGCTTCAGTTGCGCCGCCGCCTCATTTGACCGGTTATAGAAGACCACGGGCGCGCGCACACCGAAGCCGCGATCGCTGTATACCATAGCCATATTCGGGCCGGTCACGCCATTGTGCTCAAAGTGCTTGTAAATCGGCCTCACGCCCATGGCGCGCACGCGCTCGTCGATCAGATCGCCAATGGGATAGTTCACCATCGCCGACACGATGGCCGTCTTCATTTTGAAGCAGTCGGAAAGATTGGCAGCCACGTTGAACTCACCGCCGCTGACGTGAATCTTGCACTCCGTTGCCTTGCGAAAGGGGATGATCCCGGGATCGAGGCGATGGATCAATCCTCCCAGCGCCAGAAAGTCCAACTCGCCATCCTTGCGAATCTGTAATGCGTCACTCATCAATCGTTCACTCCTTGGTTGTGTATGCTCCTGGAATTTGTAGAGATTTCAATTTTGCAACCGGCATCGCGCCACGGCGCCATCAACCGGCACGGGCTGCCAGCTTTTTCATGTCCGCCAGGACTTGCGCAGGCGTCCAGTCGTTGCCCGGATAAAAGTGGACCACCTTGCCGTCCGGGCCGATCAGGGTAGTCGAAAGCGTGTGCGTGATCGAGTCGTTGGCTCCGTAGGTGATTCCTACATCGAAGAACTCGGCCATCTTCAGCACCACGGGCTTGGGCGCAACTGCAAAATCCCAGTGCGCAAAGGCATCCTTCGCGCCGGTTCCGATATAGCCCGCTCCATATACACGCAGACTTGCCGGCGTGTCGTGTTCCGGGTCGAAGCTCACGCTCAACAGATGCGTCTCTTTGTAGAGCGCCGGGGCTTTCTTCAGTTCCTGGTTTATCACGGCGAAGTTATGCGTCATGAGCGGGCAATAGTTGGGGAATGGGCAGCGTGTGTAGATGAAGGTAATCAGCAGAGCCTTGCCGCGGAACTGCGAAAGATGGATGGAACGCCCGTCCTGATTGCGCAATTCAAAATCGGGCACCACATCGCCGGGAGCGGGTACGTGATCGACAACCGCCGGCTTGTAGTCGGGCTTGGCCTGTGCAATGACATCAATGTTGTCGAGGAGAATCGTCTGGGCCGAGCTCTTTGACACCAGTACGTCGGCCGTAATCGTGTCGCCCGGATGCAGATCGCTGATGATGCTTGGATCCTTGAGCTGGTAGGGCATGGTCATGGCTTCCATGAACCCCGGGATGGCCTCGTGGTCCACAGTCACGATCCCGTGCGCCGCGTCCGTTGCAACAATCTTGCCCCGCAGATGGTACACAGTATAGGCTGATGCCGCCTGATGGGCAGCATTCTGGCCCGAATGACATCCCGCCAACAAGACGGCACCAAGGAGGAAGCAGGAAAAAAGGAACCGATGCATCACACTCTCAGTGTACATCGCGTGGACTGACCACCGGCCCTTGCCTTAACGACAGCTTGCATTGCGCGCCTCGGGAAAAGCCAGAAAGGTAATGCTCGCCGGAGCAAAGGTAACGGACCCGGCAGGCATAGACAGGCCCTTCAGATCCGGTAAAGTATCGCCCGCGCCGAGCGCCAGTTCATTGCCGTTCAGCTCGACGGTCTTGTCGAGCAGATTCCGGGCCGTGAGGGTATAGCGCACTGCTTTGGCGGGGATCGCCACAGTATGCGCGGCATTTCTGTCGGCGTTAATGGCCAGCAACGACACGCCTCCATGCGTGCCGCGCAGGCAATGCGCATAGAGATGCAGATTCGGCGAGGGCGAGACGCCTGGATCGAGCACCGTGCTTCCCATCAGCCGCCGCCACAGCAGCGCCGCCCAGTAATTCGGCCGAGGCTCGTAGGTATTCTCATCCAAAAGCCCGTAGTCGCTGGCGTTGAGCGTATTGTGTATGTGCACCTGCACGCCGCGCCGGGCCAGGCTGCCAAGCTGGTTGAGATAACGGAATGTATCCAGGAAGGTGGCAGCCCAACGGTCACCGCCGCAGGCCGCCTGGCCGGTTTCAGTATTCCAGATGGGCTTTCCCGGCTCGAAGCGGTCACGCAGCGCCGCGTAGTATTCTTCGGCGTGCACACCGCGCGAGAGCCATTCCGCCGACAGCGCAGCGTCGGTCGTTGTGCCCATCGGGCTTCCCGGCGGCGCGCACCGAGCCGAGACCGCACCATAGGAATGGTAGGAGATCGCATCGAAGACAGGCCCGACTGCGGACAGAATGTCAGCGCTCGCAATCGTGTGCATCGATGGAGGGGCAAGCATTGTGCCTTCACCCACGCCTCCGGGACCAAGCAGGATCATGTGCGGGGCGGCGGACTTGATGAATTTGTGAAAAACCGCAAAGTCGCGCGCGTAGGCGGCTGCGTCATAGCCCTTCGGAGCACCACCAATCTCGGCAAAGGTCGGCTCATTCATGAACTCGGCCGCGGCAACGCTTCCGCCGATCGATTTGGTGTAATTGAGCAGGGCGCGCGCCTGCTTCGGCGTCCACACACCCTCGGCATTGCGCGTTCCCTCGCTGGTGGAGAATGAACTCACAATCTCCGCATTCACCGCCCGCGCAAAATCGATCACGCCCTTCCACTCCTGGCGCGTCAGCACGCTCCCAAATCCTTTCGGCGGAGTTGCCGGCGCAGGCGCATCGGAGTCCTGAAAGTATGTCGAGTTGGCCCATGTGCCGCTCACGCGCAGGTATGCGGGCCCAAGAGCCGCGGCCAGCCTGCGCAACCGCGCGTTGCTCAAATCGACCGGCGGGCGGTACCCAAAGCGTGACGGATCGATACCGCCCAGGGTTGCATGTCCACTCTCGCTGGCCTTCGGTTCGGCTGTCTGCCCGTAGGGCTTCCAGAATCTTCCTCCGGTCACCTCGACCATTTCGATGTTGTAGGACTGGAAACGCTCATTCACCGATCCGGCGCGGGACATCGTGGCTGGAGCAATGGATGCCTCCGGCGGCGCCTGCGCTGCCACCAACCCAACAGCCCCCAACAGCAGAATTGCAATGCCTCCGCAAATCTCAATGCTCATGCCATTCATCGATTCGCTCGCTTTCAGTTTTGATTTCGGCTGACAGACAGAGAGTATACCGAGAAAGGCAAACAGTTGGCTGGCGCCCTGTGCCAACCGGTGGCGCTGTCCCATCCGGCTGTCGTATAACGCTGAAATGGGGAACATGACTGCTGCTGAGATCGATGCTTGGTTCGCCGCGGCGGACGGCGCGGGCCTGGTGGTTACGGCCAGCGAACGCGCCGCGCGCGCCCTCACGGATGCCTATGATCGTGCGCGCCGGGCCGAG
>JAJZAL010000292.1 GCA_021799405.1 Acidobacteriota bacterium | reverse complement strand
CATCAACACCTCCTGGAAACAGAACACCCGATCAACATCCCCTGCAGAAGTATCTACCTGTATCCCTGTATCCCTCTCGTCAACACTGCCCCCCGCGCCTTCGCCTTTTCTTCATGCGATGGCCCTGGCATCTCGCAACTGATACGGCCGGTCAATGCTTTCATTGACCGGGCTTTCATTGACCGGCTGGGCCCGCGCGCAGTTCCGCCACTTCGCGGGTCAGCAGGTCAAGGCGTCCCAACAGTTCGTCATGCCGCTTGTCGGCGACCGAGGGTTCGTACGCTTCCACATAGAAGGATCCGTTGGTGTCCAGCTCGCAGAGGCGCACCTGATGGAAGGCCTCGAAACCCTGGCGATGAATCACCTCGAGCAGTTCATGGCGAGTCATCGACTCCCGTTCAAGCGCCTGCTTGTCCACCTGGCCATTCCGGATCAGAATGGTGGCCCGGCCCTGCAGCATGTGATTGAGACGCCGTGAACGGAAAGCAATCCGCACGACGATCCAATTGATCGCCATCAGGCCAAACGCGCCGATCACCCCGCCCGTTACCGAGTTGTCGTCGCCGATGATGGCGTTTTGCACCGTGTTGGAGAGCGACAACAACACCACCAGGTCAAATGGATTCAGCTGCGCCATTTCGCGCTTGCCAAAGAGACGCAACAGCAACACCAGCACCAGATACACGATGACCGGGCGAAGCAGCTTTTCCGCAACGGGGAGGGGAAGCTGAAACATGTGGTCGAAGATAAGCGAATGGGTCATGAAAACGAGGATACGGCGCGGGATGATGCTTTGCCAGCGGGACCGCGCAGCGGAGCAGCCGAAATTCCGCTGGCGCGTAAGCCGGCCGAAGCCGGTGGTCGTGTGATCCGCAAACGAGCGCCCGCCTCGCCCTGCGTGGTAGGCTGCTAAACAACGCAGACCATACAAGACCAGCTGATATTGATCATTGTTGAGGCTCCATTCGCAGGCGCGTTGCACGCCGGAAGAGAGCCGGTTGGTCCAGAAATCAAAGAGGAACTTCGATGAACTGTTACCGCATTCCTGCCATTCTTATTCTGGCCGCCGGAACCGTGATGGCGCAGACTCCTGCGGCTTCACAGGCCGATGCCTCCAAACCAACGGAACCGCTGCCCATCAAGAGCTTTGACCCATCGGCCATCGATCACACGGCCGATCCGTGCACCGATTTCTACCAGTACGCCTGCGGCAATTGGCTGCAGAATAATCCGATTCCCGCCGATCAGGTGCGCTGGGTGCGGTCGTTTTCGCTGCTGAGAGAGCGCAACCGCTATCTGCTCTGGAAGGACCTGGACGCCGCCGCCAAAGACCCCAAAGACGCATTGCAAAAGCAGTACGGCGATTTCTACGCCGCGTGCATGGACACGGCGGCGATCGAGCAGAAGGGGCTGACGCCCCTCCAGCCGGCCTGGGCGGCCATCGCCGGGCTCAAGAGCGCCAGCCAACTCCCGAATCTGCTGAGCTGGCTTGAGAATCACGGCTCACCTGACGGCTTCTTCGATTTCGGCGTGGGCCAGGATGACAAGGATTCTTCCAAACAAATTGCCGTGATCTACCAGGGCGGCCTGTCGCTGCCCGACCGCGATTACTACATCGTGAATTCGCCGCGCTTTATCAAGATCCGCGCTGAGTACACCGAGCACTTGAAGAAGATGTTCACGCTGGCCGGAGACACGCCCGAACAAGCTGCCAAAGAGGCCGCCGCCGTGATGCAGATCGAGACGGCCATGGCGAAGGCCTCCACCAGCCGCACGGATCTGCGCCAGCCCGGCAACCGCTACCACATCTATACCGTTGCGGATTTTCAGAAGCTGTCCCCCGCCTTCGACTGGACAGACTACTTCTGGTCGGTCGGCATTGGCCACTTTGAGACGCTGAACGTAGCCACGCCGAACTACTTCAAGGAGCTCAACACGCTTATCCAGACCGAGCCTCTTGACGCCTGGAAGAGCTACCTGCGTTGGCACGTTCTGCATGGCCAGGCGCAGGATCTGCCCAAGGCCTTTTTTGATGAGAACTTCAACTTCTTCTCACGGACGCTGGCCGGACAGAAGGAGCCGATCGCGCGATGGAAGATGTGCACCAGCATGACCGACGAAGCGCTGGGCGAGGCCGTGGGACAGGACTGGGTCAAACAGAACTTTCCGCCCGCCGCCAAAGACCGCATGGACAAGCTGGTGGCTGCCCTGGAGAAATCGCTGGGAGACGACATCCAGACCTTGCCCTGGATGAGCGAGACAACGAAGAAAGCCGCCGAGCAGAAGCTGGCCATGATCCGCAACAAGATCGGCTATCCGGAGAAGTGGCGCGACTACTCCAGCGTGAAGGTGAGCCCGACCGACCTGATCGGCAATCTTCACTCGAGCGCCGTGTATGAGCGCAACTATAACTACGCCAAGCTGGGCAAGCCGGTAGATGAGAAAGAATGGGGCATGACGCCGCCCACGGTGAATGCCTATTACGACCCGTCCTTCAATGACATCAACTTCCCTGCCGGCATCCTGCAGCCGCCGTTCTTCGACTTTAACGCCGACGCGGCCTTGAACTACGGCGGCATCGGCGTCGTCATCGGCCATGAGATGACCCACGGTTTCGACGATGAGGGTTCGCAATATGACGGCAAGGGCGATCTGCGCGAGTGGCAATCCCCGGCCGACCGCAAGGCTTTCACCGCGCGCACCAAATGCGTTGCCGATGAATACAGCGGCTTTGTGGCGGCCCCGGCGCAGGGCAATACACCCGCCCAGCATCTGAACGGCAATCTGACCCTCGGCGAAAATACTGCGGACAATGGCGGCCTGCGCATTGCGTACATGGCGCTCGAAGATACGCTGGCTTCTGAGGGCAAATCCCTTCAGCAGAAGATCGGCGGCTACACAGAAGCACAGCGCTACTTTCTGGCCTTCGCGCAGGTCTGGTGCCAGAACCAGACCGATGCTTCGGCGCGTCAGTCGGCCCTGGTTGATCCTCACTCGCCCGGCAAGTGGCGCGTGAATGGGTCAGTACAGAACTTCGGCGAGTTCGGCAAGGCGTTCGGCTGCAAGAAGGGGCAGCCTATGTATCCGGTGAACTCCTGTCGCGTCTGGTAATCCGGAGCGGAGTTCCGGGACTTGCGCGGCGGCCACCCGCAGTTCCGGAACTTCGCAAAGTGCCTGCCCGCCGGGCCTGAAACCGGGTTCGGAACACTGCGAACGAGCGTAATTCCCTAGCCCGGGCTACCCGTTTTGAAGCATGTTGACCTTTGGCTGAATCCGGCCGTCCAAGAGGGCATCAGGATCTAGATTAGTAGGGTTCGTAAGGTTGCCGGTCGCGGATTCTGCAAGGTCCGGGACGGGGGATGGTCCCGGAATGCCTCGTATTTCTTCCTGTCTTCACTGGAAACTAGGCACAACCTACCCTTGGCTTTTACAATGCAGCAGGGACCCATCCCAACCCAGCTCTGCTGTGGAACGTTCAACCTTGGCGGCGAGCGCCTGACCAGGATGAAGGAATCGCATGAAGTTCACGAAATTCGGCAAGGCTCTTCTGATCAGCGCCCTCTCTGTCGGCGTTGTCCTCGGTGTTTCGTCTTGCATCACGAGTTATACGGTTGGCTTTTTGTATGTCACGGGTACGGTAACGGCCGAAAACACCAACCTCGGCATAGTCAGCGGTTATAAGATCGATCACGATACGGGACGTCTCCAGCGCATCAACGGATTGCCGGTCTCCTCGGGCGGCGCCAATCCGGTACGTGCCGTTTTGACCTCCGGCAGCCGGTTCCTCTACGTCCTTAACCGCGGCATCAACGCGCAGGGCGGCGCGGATTGCACCGCTGACAACCCTTGCCAGAACTCCAATATCACCGCGTTCGCGGTGGGCGGCAACGGCATTCTCACGCCGCAGATGACGTTCTACCCGGTCGGAATCAACCCGATCCGGCTCATCGGCGATACTTCCGGCAATTACGTGCTGGCGCTCGACCAGGAGGCGCCGTCGAGCGCCGCCTGTCAGTTGGCGCTGGGGCCCTCGGTCAAGACCTGCGGCGACGTCGAGGTCTGGAAGATCGATCAGAACACGGGACGCCTCTCATTGATTCTGAATGCGCAGGTGACGGCGGCCAACGGCAAGCCCCTGCCTTACTTCCCGGTTCCGGCCAATCCCATTGACTTCGTGCTGGCTCCCGGCTACGTCCTCACGCTGAGCGGCACTCCGGAAAGCGGAGATGTCGTCTTCCCCTATACCTACACGGCATCGAGCGGACAACTGACGCTGAACCAGAATGGCGCCCAGCCGTTGGGTATCAAGCAAGGGACAGCGATTGTGAACGCAGCCAGTGTGATCTATGTGCTCGACAATGAGGCGCCCGACCCCAATCCCACTAGTGCGGCAAGCCAGATTCTGCCCTTCACCGTGGGTACGAATGGCTCCTTGCAGGCTGAGACCGGCGGCATCGTCCCCGACACTCCCACGCAGGCCAATCCGATCTATCTGATGGTCGAGGAAAAGGGCAAGTTCCTCTATGTGGCGAACCAGGGCAACAACGTCCTGGGGCAGAACGCACAGAGCGGTATTGCGGGCTATTTCATCGTCAGTTCGCCTTCTTACCAGCTCCAACCGACGGCGCCCGCCGACTTCGGCACGGGGGCCGGCCCACAGTGCATCGTGGAGGATCCCTCGGGGCAGTACATCTACACGGCCAACTTCAATGATTCGTCCATTACGGGGCGGGTAGTCGATCCGAACTCGGGCGTGCTGAACAACCTGCGTGTGGCCAGCACCTATGCGGTCAACGGTCCGCCGACCTGGTGCCTGGTGGACGGGCGCACAGATTAGTCCTTGGCCGCATGCGTTGCGGCTGGTGCGGGGTAGGAGTCTGCAGACTCTCTCCGCACGAGAGAAAAACCTAACCGAATTGCAAGGCGCGAGCTCTCGTGCCACGCCTTGCAATTCAATGTAAAACCCGAATTTTCCGGGCCGCGGTTCTGGTCCGTTGACGAAAGATGCGCATGAAGTTCAACAAATCGAGCCAGCTCCTGCTGGTCTGCGCGGCCAGTCTACTGCTAGCTGGGCTCATGAGTGCATGTTCCCAGGTCACACAGACTCTCACCGTGGATTTTGTGTACGTGTCCAGTTCCCAGGCTGCCGGTGCCCACAGCGACGGCGAGATCAACGTCTTCGAGGTGAACTCGGAGTCAGGACGTATGCGCCAGATTCCCACCTCGCCGTTTCCGTCGGGCGGGCGCAACCCCGTGGCCGAAGTTACCTCGCCCGATTACAGCAGCCTCTTTGTCGTCAACCAGGACGACAACAACGTCACACAGTTCGTCATCGGCATTGACGGCAAGCTCTACCCATACAACACCGTGAATACGCCGGGGGTGTTTCCCATGGGGATGGTCATGAACAAAAGTTACGCTTACGTTCTGGACCTCTACCAGCCGCTGCCGGTTTGCCTCTCCCCCGCTCCCTCGGCGCCGCCGCCGTGCTCCGGTTCGATCGGTGTTTTTCCCATTATTCCGGCTACCAGAAACACGGCGATCTCGATGGGAACGCCGATCGACAATGGCGGCTTGACCTACTGGCCGCTGAATCTGCCCTCCAAGCCCAATGACATTCTCGTTCCGACGGCGATCAACGTTCTGGCCTCAGGAGCCTATGTCTACGCAACCGCGTATGACTACAGCGTCACGCCCACCGTCGGCTATATCTTCGGATTCTCTGTCGGTCCTTCCGGCTCGCTCACGCCTTTGAACGGAGGCGTACCTCTTACCGCCGGCGTTCAGCCCTCGGCCATCGCCAGCGACATCACCAGCAAATATCTCTACGTAACCGACTTTGGAACCGGCAAGATTCTTGGTTACGCTGTGAATTCAGGCCAGTTGACTCCGCTCAGCGGCAGCCCGTTCCCGGCCGGCAATCAACCCGCGGCGATCGTGCTCGATCCCTCTTTCCCGTTTGCCTATGTGGCAAACTCCCAGGATTCGACGGTGACGGCCTATTCGGTGAACAATGGCGAGCTCTCTCTTCTGGGCACCTACACCACGGGCCTGCAGCCGGTTGCCATCGGAGTCGATCCTTCGACCAACCATTTCCTTTACACCGTCAACTTTCTTGGCAACAATGTCTCCAATTT
>JAJZAL010000291.1 GCA_021799405.1 Acidobacteriota bacterium | reverse complement strand
TCGACAGATCCTATGGCTCGGCATTTGTATGTTTTTTCAAGACGAGATTTTGCATGGCCGAACGAATCAAAAAGTAGGGCGTCTATGTAAGTAGGGCGTCTCTGTTTCAGTCGCGCTTCCTTGGAGGGTTCAGCAGATGAGTTTTCGGCACACACTGAAGCGACTGACCGTTTTGAGCATGAGCTTTGTCCTAGCGACGTTGATCGCCGCTGCTCAGACGGCCGTTCCAGCCAAAGCGCCAACCTTCGAAGTCGCCAGCATCAGGCAGAACATGAATCCCAACCCGCACTGGCATATGTTCTTTACCGCCGACGGCGTCAACGCGATGGATGTAACGCTGCAATATGCCATCCGGTTTGCCTACGGCGTCTATCAGAACTGGCTGTGGTCGGGTGGCCCGGAGTGGCTCAATGAGCGGCGATTCGACATTCAGGCTAAGTACGACGTCTCCGAATATCCGAAGCCGACCCCGCAACAACGCCGCGCCATGTTACAGCAACTTCTCGCCGACCGCTTTAAGCTTGTCGTCCACCACGAGACCAAAGAGTTTCCACTCTACGACCTGGTGGTCGCGAAGAACGGGCCGAAGTTTAGCGAATCGAAACCGGAGGAGGTTCAACATAACCGAATCAATGGTGGGCCAGTCTGTGTTCATTTCCGGTCGCAAGGATCTCACGGCCTTGGGCTCCGAGGATGTTCCGTAAAGGATTTAGCATTTACGCTGACAGGTTATCCCCAAATCGGCCGCACCGTGGTGGACAAGACTGGCCTTACTGGTCTTTACACCTTCGAGTTACACTGGAGACCAGAAAATCGATCAGCTTCGGTTCCATTGGCCTCGATTTCATCTGCGTTAACTCCATCGCCTTCAGTCTTAGCAGCCTCCGATATGTCTTTGCCGTCGATTTTTACTGCGCTCAAAGAACAACTCGGGTTGGAATTGAAACCGACCAAGGGTCCACTCGATACGATCGTGATTGATCACGCAGAGATGCCCTCTGCGAACTAGGACAGGGGATGATGGTTTTGCGCAAGTCGACTGCGATAACGGTTTTGCTCGTGAGTACGGTAATATTTTGGGCAGGCGCTTCCGTAGCACAATCCGGCCAATCAGTAGATTCCGAGTCCACCCCGGCCGCGCAGCCTCCCACGGTCGTTAGCGGCCACCCTTTTTCCGCCATCAGCTTTGTGATGAGAGTGAGAAACCTGCCCGATGGCAAACAAAAGTTCGTGCGTTATGATAACTTCCCATTTCAAATTGCGCGGGATTCTCAAGGGCGCATTCGTATGCAACAAGTGAAGGCGATCTGGTGCCCCCCGCCAACTACGCTGATCTTCCAGCCCTGTTTTATGAGTGCCGTGTTTGTGTTCGATCCGGCGGAACGAACCATTACAGACTGGTGGGAGGGCGATCCGGAGTATTACGGGCATGGCATCGTGATTGTTCGTCTTACTGACGAACAAGTCGAATCTCTGGAGACGTCGACCTCAGTGTTCCCGGAAGATCGTTATCATCCAGATGAAGCTGTGGCAAGAGTGAGCAAGGAGGATCTCGGAGAGCAGATGATCGAAGGTGTCCGTGCGAGGGGGATCAGGACCACAGTTACTTATCCAGCCGGATATTCGGGGAATCCAACGTCGATTACGAGCATTCACGAGGTCTGGATATCGAAGGAGATGCGGCTGATCGTCAGAGTTGTCGATGGAAATCCGCAAGGCGAAGAAACCATTGCGGGGCTTGAGCACATATCGCTCGATCCGGATATGGGAGCATTCGATCCACCCCCAGGAAGGAAGATATGGTACGACCGCAAGAATCCGCTGAACGCAACATGGGCAATTGAGTACTCACGGAACTGGTTCGTCAAATAGGAAGTTTGCGATGCTACGCTGGAGCATTTTACGATCGGAGACCAGATTGAAGTACCTCCCAGTCTTTTCCAATCGAAGAATGAGCCTGAAGGAGCCTGAGTAGGGTGGTAGGGAGAAGGCTCCTTTCGTGTGTCTTTTGACAGGATAAGCTTTGTCGTCGATGGGGGCTGGGCCGTAGCGTAGCCCCGTAGGGGCGAAGCGAAGGGCCAGCCCCCATCGACGGGCGGTGCGCGATGGGTTCTGTCGCGGTGTTCATGCGGTCTTGCGCCACTGGGCGAAGAGCTTATCCTTGGCCGCCTGCATGCGGCTGGCGGCCTCGGTATCGCTCATGGCCGCAGCCACGCGCTTCAGGGCGTTCAGGCTCAGGCCGGGGCGCAGATACCGGCCGGGCTGGTCGAGGGCGGCGAGCGCCTCCAGCGGCGTTCTGTACTCCTTGTAGCGCACCCGCTTGCGCCCCTTGCTGTCGATTTCGGCCTGCGGTTGCGCACAGGGGCGGTGATAGTTCAGATAGGGATTGAGGAAGTCGCGATAGAAGGCGTTGAGCTCGGCGGCGCGGCTTGAGGCGATGTAGCCGTAGCCGATGTGCTTGCGGATCACGGCGCCGTTCTTGGTTTCGACCAGGCCGTTGTCTCCCGACTGACGCGGGCGGCTTTTGGTCCGGCTTCGGCCCTCGACCAGAACCGCCCGCCGCACACGCGCATACAGTTCCACCGTGTACATACCTCCGGTGTTCCACGGAAAAACACACCTCTCCGTCGGCGCCGAACCCGGCTGCGAACCTGGTTCGTTACCCCCGAAGGCCCTCGTTGTCCCTGAAACCAGAATGTGGCGGGATGGACTACTTTTACTCCGCCACGTCACGCCGCTCCCGCGGCGTAACGTGGTCTATTTTTGCTCCGGCGCGTACAGCCAATTCTTCCGCTATCGAAAACAGGCGCTGCTGCTCCTCGTTACTTAATTACAACTGTAGTACTAATCCAGTTGATTTCCGCGGCGCAGGTACGGGAGGACTCCGCGCGCTGTAGGCGGGATGCCCGGTACAGGCCACGGCATGGCGCCAACCATCTTTGTCCACTCCTTATAGGCATGAGCCATTTGCCGGACGCGATCTGGATACTGGTCGGCCAGATCATGTAACTCGGTGCGATCTGCTTCCATGTCAAAGAGTTGCCAGTAATCCGGGAAGGTCGATACCAGTTTCCACTTCCCTATGCGCACTGCGGCATTGCCTTCATGCTCCCAGAAGAATGTGCGCGCTGCGCGGGGCTTGCCAGAAAAGACGGGAACCAGGCTGGTGCCGACCGTCGGCAGAACCGGCACGCCATCGCGCTCCTTGGGATAGCTGGTGTGCGCGAGATCGAGAACGGTTGCCATCACGTCTGTTTCGTGCCCCACCTGGTTCGTAATAGCATTCTTACCTAACTGAATCCCGGCAGGCCAGTGCGCTATGAAGGGTGTGGAGATGCCGCCTTCCTCGGTGTAGTGCTTGTACATCCGGAACGGCGTATTGGCCACGTTGCCCCAGGGAATGCCGATGCTCTGATATGTGTCAGCGCCCCCCGGCATAATGCTGGGATCATTACCGACACGCACCAGATGTCCGTCCAGAGTTTCATGCGGCATGAAGATAGCTGTTCGGTCTATCGGACCAGCATTGCCAAGCTCCTCCAGATTGCCACCATTGTCAGACATAAATAGAATCAGCGTATTCTCGTAGGCGCCCTTCTCCTTGAGTTTGGCAACAATCTTGCCGATGTTGCGGTCCAGGCATTCGATCTGCGCTGCGTAGACCGCCATGCGGCGCGTCTCCCACTCTTTGTGCGCGGCAAGCGGCCACGGCGGAACGCGAGGATCCCGTTGCGTCATCTGCCACTTCTCCGGGAGCAGTCCCATTTCAATCTGGCGACGATGACGGTCGGAGCGTATTTGATCCCAGCCAACCGAAAAGCGCTCGATGTACTTATTCACCACGCTCTCCGGCGCTTGCAGAGGCCAGTGCGGCGCAGTGAAAGCCGAGTAAATGAAGAAGGGCTTGTACTGGCCAGGACCGGTAAACTCATCGATATACCGGGATGCATGATCCCCGATCGCATCGGTGTAATAGAAATCCTTCCCGGCGCGGACATGTTCGTTGCCATCGGTAAGCGTCGCCGGGTCGTAGTAGCTACAGGCGCCTGCAATGGTGCCAAAATAACGCTCGAATCCCCGCTGCATGGGCCAGTTATGCTTGGACTCCAGCATCGGCGGAGTTAGATGCCATTTGCCGGTCATGGCTGTGCGGTAGCCGCCGAAACGCAGCGCTTCAGCCAGGGTCACGCAATTATTACTTAGATCCCCTTTGTAGGCCGGATAGGGGCACTCGCCGTAATTATCCGCCATCAGCGCAAAACCCACCTGATGAGAATAGAGGCCCGTCATCAAGGAAGCGCGGGAGGGACAGCAACGCGGATTGTTATAGAAATTAGAAAAGCGCAGACCTCCCTCCGCCAGAGCGTTCAGATTCGGAGTGTCAACCTCAGAACCATAGCAACCAATATCTGAGTAGCCCATATCGTCAGCAAGAATGAAAATGATATTCGGCCTCGATGGCGCACCGTTTTGCCCCAGTGCGCTCTTCACGCCCCCCAGAGCCATCGTGGCCGCCATAGCCGATCCGGCCTGAAGAAATTTCCGGCGATTACTCATTGTTGTCTCCTTTTTGATTCACAGAACAACTTGCAAGATTACGGTCTCTGTTACACGGCTGCTGTCCCTGCTGAAACTGAGTTACTTTTAAGAAGAGAGGAAGCAAGATCGAAAGTATTGCCGAGTACCTTTCTTCTATCACCTTTCCGATTCCGTCCACCGCAGATGCATCTGAACCTAGGCAATGCTGGTGAATTGCGCGTGCAACGCTGCACGAGAGATTCCGCGCCCAAGCCTCTGGGCTCCGCAAGGGAAACTGCACTTTCATTTCGTCCTGCAGGCTCAAGTCCGCCGTGCAGTTGATCAATTTCCCAAGCAGACGGCCCATTCGGCTTCGAAATCAGGCTTCTTCAGGCAAAACGCATTGCTCCTTACATCCAATGCCGATCAACAGCAAGTTCACACACACCATCATCAAAATGTGAGCTTCGCCGCCATCTGCATAACGCGTGGAGATCCAGTTCCAGTCACTTGGCCAAAATTCGTCAGACCAAGCGTTGTGGCAACGGACGAAAAATTCACGTGGTTCAGGGCATTGAAGGCTTCCGCCCGAAGCTCCATCGTCAAACCTTCCCTGATTCGAACATTCTTAAAGAGGCCCATATCCCAATTCTCATATCCCGGCCCAATGATACTGCCTATGCTGGAAGTTCCAGGACGATACTGACCGGTTGGAACTTCGGCAAAAGCTGCCGTATTGAACCATGCGACGCGCGTGTGCCGCGCTCCACTATTCGGGTTCGATATTTGATCCGGCCTTGCCGTGCCATTCTCACTGGCTCCACCGGCTAAAAGGCCCTCTCCGGCGGGGTCAACATTGGCCGCGTGAGGGGTCAATCCCAAACCTGAACCAAATGAGACAATGCCTGTTAGTTCCCATCCGCCTAATAGCCGCCCCTCAAGGCCTTTCTGACCGGCAAAAAACGGAAGGTTGTAAACAAAGTTCGCATTCACAATCTGCTCTCGATTATTTGCAGTCGGACCATATTCCGCGGAAGGGTTATAAATGTCCTGAGGCGTATTCGCGTTACTCAATGCCTTTGCATATGTGTAGTTCAGCGTAAGCATTGAGCCATTCGTTAGATGCTTGCTTGCGGACACCTGAAGTGAGTTGTAGTCTGAAAAGGCAGACTCCAATTCGGTATCAATCGGCCCGTACCCAAGATATGGGCGGATTCGATTAAGGTACTGAGTATTTGCCTGCGTAACCTTATTCCCGGGTATGATCCCCGCCTGCACATATGCTCCCGGAATTGGAGCATTTATATCCTCGGTTACCGGAAGATGATATGCCTTATTCCCGAAATAGCCGACGTCGATCATCGCACTGGAACCTATTTCATGCTGAACATCCAGGCTCCACGCCTCCAGATAAGGATTGAGAGCGCTATACTGCGCCGCTTGCAGAACCAGCGGAATCGAACTGGCAACTGTTCCGCCGCTTCCAGGAGCGTCAAACGAAGTATTATTGACGCTAACTGTCTTCACATTTGGAGGATTGGTGTTAACCATCACCTGGAACTGATAATTGGGCATTTCCTGATAGAAGATACCTGCCCCGCCTCTGATTGATGTCCGCCCATTCCC
>JAJZAL010000290.1 GCA_021799405.1 Acidobacteriota bacterium | reverse complement strand
CGGCCGGAAGTTCGGCAACTGTGCGCGCCAATGTGGCCCTCCTGTACTTCCAATACAGAATGCCACAAAATTCGTTAAGTGAACAGTATTAGGGCTAGAAGAGCGAAAGGACATCCTGCAATGCCTGGTCTTCACTTTCCATGGCTTTCCTTGAATGCCGCTCTGCTCTGCACCCTGTCACTCCTTTACCTTCTTGCTGGAGCTGCGGGTCGGCTCACTCCCCCAGCCGGGCGTCCGACTTCACGGGCCTGGACAATAGCGCGGCTCTCCAGCTCCATCGCCCTGCTCTTCGCTCTCGTGTCCGGGGCCAACATATGGATGCGCACACAGGCGCTGAAAGAACCGCTAATCATCGCCGCGTATCGCACGGAAGCCCTTGCCCTTAGCTTTCGCCTAGATGCCGTTACTGCGCTCATGCTTCTGCTGGTCACATTTCTTGGCTGGATCATCACCAACTATTCACGGGCCTATATGTCCGGCGATAAGAGAGAATCCCGATACATCCGCGACCTGATGTATACCCTTTCTGCCGTCAGTATGCTGGTGTTAACAAACAATCTGCTTATCTTTCTCGCCTCCTGGGTTTTTACGAGCCTGGCCCTGCATGGCCTGCTGACGCTCTATCCGTACAGGCAGGCAGCCGTCATTTCAGCCCATAAGAAGTTCCTGGCAAGCCTCCTTGGGGACCTCTCACTTCTGTGCGCTGTGCTCCTTCTCGGTTCTCAGATCCGCAGCTTCGAGATCGACGAGGTCGTGCGGCACATGGCGAGATCGTATTCTGTTTCCGCATCGATTCAGATTGCGGGGCTGCTGCTGGCTGCCAGCGCCCTTATCAAGAGTGCGCAACTGCCCCTGCACGGGTGGTTGATCCAGGTGATGGAAGCACCCACGCCTGTTTCTGCTCTGCTGCACGCGGGCGTTGTCAACCTCGGTGGATTCATGCTGATTCGTCTGGGCGCCATTATCGGCACGACGAAGATGGCACAAGGCCTGCTGGTGGTGATCGGCTGCCTGACGGCAACGATCGCTTCACTCGTGATGACAACCCGCATCAGCGTAAAGGTCTATCTGGCGTGGTCTACCTGCGCGCAGATGGGTTTCATGCTCATGGAGTGCGGCCTGGGTCTGTACGGCCTTGCATTTCTGCACCTTCTGGCCCACTCACTGTACAAAGCTCATGCGTTCCTCGGCTCCGGAGAGACGGTAAGCCAGGCCAAAGTGAAGCAGATGATGCCGTACTCTCCAGGGAAGAGTCCGGCCGCGCTGCTGATAAGCCCGCTACTTGGAATTCTTGTAGCCACGCTCAGCTCCTTCGTCTGGATGCCCCATGCTCCCTTGGATCCGGCCAGGATGGCTTGCATCGCCATTGTTGGACTTGCAATCGCCGGGCCTCTTGCGGAAGCCTCCGCGGTACGCAGCGTCGTCGCAGCGCTCTTTCTTTGTCTGTCCGCTCTCGGAACCAATCTCATTTACTTCGGCTACGACAAACTCTTCGATGCTTTAGTACAGACAACTCAAACCAAAAATGCTCAACCCAACCATTTGCTCATCTTCATCGTGGCTTGCTTTGTCCTGCTCTACCTTCTCCAGTCCATTATGCTCATCAGACCTAAGAGCAGACTGGCCAGTGCACTGCACCCATGGTTCTACGCTGGCCTCTACATGGATGAACTCTTTACCAGAGCAACGTTCCGCATCTGGCCCGCCCAACCGCCGACCGTGGCATCGCCGCGGCGCGACGCCCTCCAGCCTTTCAATATGTAGGAGCAAATCCTTGACAACGATCGAACAGACGCCCACACCCCCTCTAGACGCAAAAGCGATACGCGATGCAGTCGAATCCGCCAGCAGTCGGATCGCTCCAACCTGGCCATTGGATCAGCTAATTGCTGTGAATCCCTACTGGGGGTTCATTAGCGATCCAATCTATGCCGCTGCCTCTCGAATCGAGAGCTGCTCCGGCTCCCGGATGGTCATGCCACGCAGCTTTTATCGGGACCAATTGCACACAGGTGCGGTGCGAGAAGAGCATCTCAACGAGGCGCTGGAGCGGTCGGGCGTCAAGCTTTCGATGGAAAACCTTCGCCAGGCCCTAGAAGAAGACGAAGCACCCAGTCTCCCGCGGGTACCGCTTGCCACGCTGGTCGCAGATTCTCATCGCGACCTGCTGCATGGAATGTCCCTTACTGATT
Source organism: Acidobacteriota bacterium (assembly GCA_021799405.1). The sequence continues at coordinate 3,955 of JAJZAL010000290.1, read as the reverse complement.
TCGTGACGCACAACATCAGCCAGCACTGCGCATCCTACTTCGACCACTTTCAGTCTTCGTGGGAGACTCAGCATAAGACCAACCTCTATCAGAGCTGGTTGCACAACGCGCGCACCGACAAGAGTTCCTGGCTTCTCATGGGCATCCATGGGGCGCAAAGCTATGCGTGGTCGTTGCCGCATGAGCCACTCGCCGTGATCACCGCAGCGCTCCAGGAACTTTCGATACCCCGAGAGCAATGGGAGGACTACTTCACGGCACTCCTGATGAACATTAACGGCTGGGCATCGTGGTGCTCCTATGAACGCTGGCAGGCCCGGCTTTCGCAGCGTGCAGACGACCACATCGTTCAGCTCCTGGCGATAAGGCTGGCCTGGGACCATTTTGCCTTTCTTCATTTGTTCGATGCAGAGACACTCTTCGCCTGGCGCCACGCCTGGACCCGGGCAACGTCCCCACACGGGCATGGCGTGCGACGCAATGCAACCGACTGGGTCTTCCAGGAAGCCCTCGAGATCGCCTATCAGCGCGAGCTTTGCGACTCGCTCAGGACGATCTCACCGGCGAGCACCAAGTCTGCTTCCAGCATAACGGCGGTGCAGGCGGTATTTTGCATCGACGTGCGCTCAGAGGTCTTTCGCCGGGCTCTCGAAGCCTGTACCCCAGAGATCCAGACGCTTGGCTTCGCTGGATTCTTCGGTCTGCCTATCGCCTATACCTCTCTGGGGACGAGCACGGATCGTCCGCAGCTGCCGGGGCTCCTCGCGCCATCCCTACGCGTATCCGATACGACCGGCTCATCTAAGAGCGATGGGCAGATGGAACTCGCAAGGAAGCGGAGTCTCGATCGAACCTCCGTCTGGAACAGCTTTCGGTCCTCGGCAGTCTCCATGTTCACCTTCGTGGAATCGTGCGGGTTCTTCTTTGCCGGCTCTCTTTTGAAAAGAGCTCTTCCAGGATTCGGTCTACTATCTGCCCCACACCCTTCTTGCCCGCGAAGCTCGTCAACGTTTACGCCCCTGCCTGTTGCCTGGGGCGCAGGATGGATCGTCCTCTGGCGACAGCCTATGCTATCTGGTTGCCCGAATCCTCATTAATATGGGCCTGACCAAAGACTTCGCACGCATCCTCCTGCTCGTCGGGCATGGAAGTAAAACGATCAACAACCCGCGCGCTGCAGGACTGGATTGCGGGGCGTGCGGTGGGCATACCGGCGAGGTAAACGCGCGAGTGCTCGCGGGTCTGCCCAACAGCCAAAACATTCGCGATGGTCTGCTCCAGCGAGGGATTGTGATTCCTCCAACTACCCATGTTCTGGCCGCGCTGCACAACACGACGACCGATGAGGTAACCATGTTCGACACTAACCTCACACCAATAACTCATGTCGCCGATCGTATGCGGCTCCAGGAATGGTTGAAGCAAGCAGGCCAGCGTGCTCGTTGTGAGCGGGCTCCATCCATAGGAATTCTCGATAGAATCACCCACACCGAGCAAAGTCTTCTCCGACAGTTTCAGACTCGAAGCCGGGATTGGTCACACGTTCGGCCCGAGTGGGGTCTGGTGAACAACGCCCTCCTCATTGCACCGCGATCCCGAGGCTACGGGCGGAATCTGCGTGGCCGCGTCTTTCTCCACGAGTATCAGAGCACTCTTGATTCGACCGGAACGGTGCTGGAGGCGATTATGACGGCACCCATGCTGGTCACAAACTGGATCAACATGCAGTATTACGCGTCCACGGTAGACAATCGGCTCTACGGTAGCGGTAATAAGGTCCTACATAACGTAGTCGGTGGCCGGCTGGGTGTCTTCGAGGGCAACGGTGGCGATCTTCGCATTGGTCTGCCGCTTCAGTCTCTTCATGATGGGCACCAGTTGCGACATTTCCCTCTGCGTCTGAGTGTCTTCATCGAAGCGCCACAAAATGCGATCGTCGACGTCATTCGCAAATATGAGGTGGTGCAAAACCTGATCGGGAACGCCTGGATTCACCTGTTTCAAATTACTCCGGGGACGAATTCGATCGCCCGCTACAGGAACGGGATCTGGATACCCACTCAGCCAACGGATTTCATCGGCAAAGAACCTGTCACAAGCATCACGGAGGAAACCTATGCGTAAAATCCTATTCATTCATGATGAGCAATGCCTGCCCGGAGCCCTTCAGGATATACAGGATCTCCTGAATGTAGAGTGCCGGCTTTTCGGCGGCACCACCTCCGATCTGCTTGCCATCCTCGTCATGTCACACCAGTTGGCGAATTCATTTCTTTTACAACAAGAGCCGCATGAAATCTTCGATTTCACTGACGGACAACGGCTCTTCGGGCTGGAATCCGTTTCCATGAGCGGTGTGTGGACGCTGGTCACTCTGGCTCATCCTGAACTCACCAAATGTTCCAAGCGGAACGAGGCGCTGGTTCTACTTCTTGACGTCTTACAGGCTCAAGGAAACTTGCACAGCCTGCGGACCGTGTTTCCGGTGTACTCGTCGGAAGAGGATGAACTGCTGATCGGCCCTCCCCTGCCTCTGGCGAACTCCATCTCAGTTTAGGACACAGAGAGACCATTGGGCACACAAAGCAAATTCCTCGCCGATCGCCGCTACCAGCGGCTGCGATCGGGCGGTAAATCGCAGATCTTTGGCCAACTCCGAAAACAGCCATCTTTCCCTGCAGCATGGCAATGCTTCCGGTCGAGTCGTCGCCTGACACATCCGAAAGACATGACCGGTACCAGATTTCCGATACGCTCATCAAGATCAATTCCCCGTCCCGGGAAAGCGAGTTCAAAAGCGTGTGTCCTAGTCCGGCGAGCCACTTGGCGGTGTAGTCGTTAGCCTTGATCGGAAATGCCACGGGGAAAGTGCTCGCAGCCGACCCTTGTGCCCCTCTGCTGCCCCGAGGCATTTTCGATAAGGAGACTAGAAGGAAGGCGTTGGCAGTGACGGGCGCTGCTATGGAACTAATTGCCCGAATCGGCCCGAATGACTGGAGTAAAGAAGCTGGAAGAGGCGGTCGGGATAAAGCCAGAAGCCTGATCGGACTTTCAGGAGCGAGCGATTTCGTGAGTCGCCTTCGGGCTTGAGTTGGCCAGAAAGCCACAATCTCGTACTTGAGACAAAAGTGTGCGAAGACGTGCTGTCACATCTGCAGCAGCCATGGAGTGGGCTTAGAGTCATGAAAAATCCAGTGGCTTGCATCGAAAAGCAGGTTGTTGTGCAGGGAGGTTGGTCCGACGTTCATGCAGGCTCCGCAGCGCGGGCAATGCCAAGTAGCTTTCGGGGAGTCGGCAAGATGCGACGTCAGCGGAGGCTGGCGAGCAAGCAGTTGACGGGCGAGTGCGAGGAGAGAGGTACGGTGGGGCTGGCAAGATAGCCGAAGTGGCGAATGCGGACGAAGCCTCTGGGCTGCACATGCTGGCAGAATCGGCGCAGGAACGCGCTTGCTGAAAGCGTCATAATGCGCTGCTTGTTGCCGTGCGCGCAGTCTTTCCATCGGAAGCTTACCAAGTGACCATCGAAGCTGAGCAGGCGCCGGTTGCTGATGGCGACGCGGTGGGTATAGCGGCCGAGATAGCGCAGCACGCGACCGAGATCTCCGAGGGCAGGCTTGATATAGACCACCCAGTTGTCCTTGAACAGCGCGCGTATCAGGGTTGAAGGATAGTCGATGCGGCGCTGCCGGAGCACGCAATGGAGGAGGGCGAGGTACCTGCCTCGGAAGACACGGCTCAGAACCTTCGCGGGCAGGAAGAAGGCATACTTGGGATGGACCCAGCGCGAATAGCCTGGATCGAAACCGCCTGCTGGAATCACGCAGTATAGGTGAGGATGCAAGCGCAGGTTCTGTCCCTAGCGGGAGTTTACTGCGAGCCTTGACGGCCTGGTGTCTTCGGCGTCCGTAAGACACTGTTCCGCAGGGAGTTGCTGCGCAGCGTCATCGAGATGCTG
>JAJZAL010000052.1 GCA_021799405.1 Acidobacteriota bacterium | reverse complement strand
TCGTATCTTTGGGTTGGAGGCTCATGCAATGCCCTTTCAGCGGAGGACCTTCGGCGGCAAATACTGCGATCCACTGATTCTACGATTGTTAGGGGCGGAAGGGAAGGTGATGCGTCGATTCAATCAGTGGTCCGGCAGGTGCAGAGTGTGGCAAAATTGCCACACATCGGATTTCGGGGTTCCCGTCTAATCTAATGGGTGGAATACGGTTTCCTCATTGGGAGAATCAATTTTGGCTCATCTCGCGCATCTGGAACAGACCATCGCCGCGCCCATCGAATTTGAGGGTATTGGTTTGCATTCCGGGGCACCGGTTACGATGCGGATCATGCCGGCTCCAGCTGGGTCAGGCATTGTCTTCCGCCGCACCGATCTGGACAACTTTGAGATTCCCGCCATCAGCCGGAATGTGGCCAAGGTCAGTTACGCCACCAGCCTTATGCGCCAGGGCGTGCTCATTTCCACCACCGAACATCTGCTCTCCGCGCTCATCGGCATGGGCGTAGACAACGCGATCATCGAGCTGGACAACCTGGAGCTGCCGATCCTCGATGGCAGCTCGATGCCCTACGTCGAGGCCTTTCTGCGCGTCGGCATCCGCACCCAGCGCCGCCGCCGCGAGACGATCCGCGTGCTGCACCCCGTGGAGGTGCGCGAAGGCGACAAGTTCATCGGCGTCTATCCCGGCTCCGGCTACAAGATCTCCTACGCTATTGATTTTCCCGCGCCCATCGGAAATCAGAAAACCTGCGTGGATCTGGCCGCCGAAATGTACGGAACCATCATTGCGCCAGCGCGTACCTTCGGCTACAAGGCCGATGAGCAGCGCCTCCGCGATATGGGCCTCATCCGCGGCGCTTGTGCTGAGAACGCCATTATCCTCGGCGAGCGGGGCCCGGAAAACGGCCCGCTGCGTTTTGACGATGAGTACGTGCGCCACAAGATTCTGGACCTGATTGGCGATCTAGCCCTGGCTGGCCGGCGCATCGAGGGTCACGTCGTGGCTGAACGCGCGGGCCATGCCATGCATACCGCTCTTGTCTCCCGCCTGCTCAAGGACCGCAAGGCCTGGGAACTGGCTCACGTGCCGGTGGAGACGGCTCCGGCCCGCGAGGCCGTTCTTTCCAAGAGCGCGGCCACAGCAGTCACTCCGGTGCTGGCTGGCATTTAGATAGGCGCCGATTCCTGCCGCACATCGAGGTTGCGATAGATACTCCCGTCGCGATGCTCCGGGCAATCGCATGAATGAAGGATTACGGCAAATGTTGTTTTGAAAGGGCGCGCCTGTCTGCCGCGTGCGGAACTTCAGTCTTGCCAGTCAAGCAGGCATAGAAATCTCAGGGCTTGAGCCCCTGAGGCAAGGCTTTGCGTCCCCCAGAACATCCCTCCGAGGCAAAAACCGGGGTAACATTGGCCACGAAAGGCGGTACGGGTGAAGCCGTGCCCTTTCAAAGCCGCCGCTTCACATGGTTTACGACTTTCATGCGTTTGTCCTGCCGCGATGCTCCGAGCGCAGCCAAAACTACGCCGGCAATGCGATACTTTCCACGAAGCTTGCGTTCTTTGCCTGTGGTGGAGCTCCCATGAAGCTGTGCTTAGCACTACTTTTATTCTTAAGCGCAACCCAGATTTTTTCACCCGCAGCCACGCAGACCGCCTCAGCGCCGGGCGTCGCAGCGAATTCCGCCGCCACGCAGCGCTATATCCACGGCGCCTGGGATACTCTGATCCGCTCCGCGACTGATTGCCGTTCGCTGACCGACGTCAAGGTTACCGCCCGGCCGGTGCTCTACATGCCCGCCGATGTGCCCGCTCCTTCAGCCGTGCTCGCACTCGAACAGAAATGCAATGTGAGAGTGCTTTCGCTTCCTCGCCGCATCGAGAAGATCGGCGATCTGCAGCCCCAGGCCCTGCCCGCACAGGGCCTGCTCTATCTGCCCGATCCCTACGTCGTTCCCGGCGGGCGCTTTAACGAAATGTACGGCTGGGACAGCTACTTCATCATCCTGGGACTGGAGGCCGACCACCACGAAGCGCTGGCCAAGGGCATCGTGGATAACTTCCTCTTCGAGATAGAGCACTACGGCGGAGTGCTCAACGCCAATCGCACCTACTACCTCACCCGTTCACAGCCGCCGTTTCTCACGTCGATGATTCGCGCCGTCTATGAGGATCCGGCCAGCTTTCCCGCCACTTTTGAGGGCCGTGCCGCAGCCAGGAACTGGCTGGAGCGCGCCTACACGCTAGCGGAGAAAGACTACTCGACATGGTTGCGGCCGGAACACAGGGCGGGCATTACCGGCCTGGCCCGCTACTTTGATTACGGAAGTGGTCCCGTGCCGGAGATGGCCGACGATGACACCTACTACCGCGACGTGATCCGCTGGCTGGTCGAGCATCCCGGCCCCGCCAATGCAGGCTTTCTGGTGAAAGGCCCCGAGCATCCCGATGCGGCCGAAGCCATGCGCCTCCAGCAGACAAGCTGTGATGTCGATGCCAGCGTGGTCTGCGCGCGCGCGTGGTATGCGGGCTACCGCCTCAGCCGTGACTTTTATCTTGGCGACCGCGCCATGCGCGAGTCCGGCTTCGATCCGAGCTTTCGCTTCGGGCCATTCTCCGGCGCTACGCAACATTACGCTCCGATCGGGCTCAACTGCCTGCTTTTCCGCTATGAGCGCGACATGGAGCACTTTGCGCTTTTGCTGGGCAAGCCTCAGGATGCGATGCGCTGGGATCACCGCGCCACCGCGCGTGATGCCAGGATCCAACGCTACCTCTGGCGCGCCAAAGACGGCGTCTTTGCTGACTACGACTTTGTTCACCAGCGGCCATCGAGCTACGCGTTTATTACCTCTCTCTATCCTTTGTGGGCCGGGGTAACAACTCGCAGCGAGGCAAGGCAGATCGTGGCGAAGCTCGACATCTTCGAGCGCGCCGGGGGCCTCTCAACCAGCAACTACGACAGCGGCCTGCAGTGGGATGAGCCTTACGGCTGGGCGCCCACCAACTGGATCGCCGTCGCAGGACTGGTGGATTCCGGCTATCGCGAAGACGCCGTCCGCATCGCCCGCAAATTTGACGCTACCGTCGATGTGGGCTATGCCGCCGACGGCACGATCCGCGAGAAATACAACGTGGTCGCGGGCAACGCCCATGTAAAGGTGAGTACCGGTTACACGACCAACGAAATCGGCTTCGGCTGGACGAACGGAGTCTATCTCAAGATGAAGCAGATCATTCGCGAATATGCGCCTGCCTCCGCGATGCGGTCGGCTGTTCAATAAGCTGTCAGGCAGAAAATGGAAATCCCGCCTCTGCTGCAAAGTGCGCATGTGCAGCGAGGGCGGGATTTTGAGCGCAGCGTCTTCTTACTCCGGCAGCGTCAGTTGTCCCGCGACGTTGAAGTGCCCGGTCAGCACTTGCACGCCGGTGCCTGGCTGCCCTCCGCCAACCGAGATGGTGTACTCGCCCTCGGCAACGATCGGATCGCCAGCAGCCGAGACCATGCTCATGTCGCGCGGACTCAGATCGAACTTCACCTTTTGCGAAGCGCCCGGCGCCAGGTGAACACGCTGGAATCCCCGCAGTGCCCGCAGCGGCGCGCCTCCGGCCGGCGGGAAGCTGAGATAGAGCTGCGCCACCTCGTCGCCTGCGCGCTTACCGGTGTTGGTCACGGTCACTTCCGCGACGAATGGGCTGCCAGCCTTCACGGTGCCCGTGGGGATGGTCAGGCCGCTGAAGCGGAAGGTGGTGTAACTCAGCCCATAGCCGAAGGGGTAAAGCGGCTTGCCCTGGAAGTAGCGGTAGGTTCGGCCTGACATCGAGTAGTCCGTAAACGGCGGCAACTGGTTCACGCCGGTGTAGAAGGTTACCGGCAGCCTCCCGCCGGGATTGTTGCGGCCGGAGAGCGTATCGGCTACGCCCGTTCCGCCTTCCTCGCCGGGATACCATGCTTCAAGGATGGCGTTGGCGTGTTTGCTGGCCCAGTTCACGGCCAGGGCGCTGCCGTTGGTCAGCACGATCACCAGCCGCTTGTGCGTGGCGGCCAATGCCTTGATGAGATTCTCCTCAGGCTCGGGCAGGTCGAGGCTGGTCCGGTCGCCGCCCTTGAAGCCCGGCTCCACCTCGTTCCTCATCTCCTCGCCTTCAAGCCTGCTGGTGATGCCTACCACGGCCACCACTACGTCGGCGTTCTTGGCCGCTTCAATCGCCGCCGGATCTGGCGTCAGATCGGCCTGTGTCCAGCCGTTGGGCCGCGGCTTGGGATGCTCGGTCATAAGGAAATCCGTGCCCGGCACATAGTTGATGGTGTCGCCGGCGAATTCCTTGCGCATCCCTTCCAGGATCGACACCGTATGCGTGGGAATTCCGTTATAGTTGCCCAGCAGGACGTGGGTCTGATCGGCCAGCGGACCGACTACAGCAATCTTGATCCCCCGGGTCTTCAGCGGAAGCGTGCCGTCGTTCTTCAGCAGCACCATCGACTCATCGGCCAGCTTCCTTGCCAGAGCCCGGTGGGCCGGGCTGTTCAGCTCGCTCTCGTCAATATTGGAATAGGGCACCATCGATGGCGGGTCGAACAACCCCAGCTTCATGCGGGCCGTGAACAGGCGAATGAGGGCGCGGTCGATCTCGCTCTCTTTCAGGTAACCTTCCTTTACCGCGTCGAGATAGGGCTTGTAGTCATCATCGTTGGTAACGATCTTCCGGCCGTCGATGCACTCGTTGTCCATGCCCCGCTGCAGGCTGATCGCCGAGGCCTGCGCCTGGGTCGGCTCGTAATGGTGGCCGCTGTAAATGTCGCGCACAGCGCCGCAATCCGACACCACGTAGCCCTGAAAATTCCACTTGCCGCGCAGTTGGTTCTCCAGCAGGAACTGGTTGGCGCAGGCCGGCTGGCCATTGATGCTGTTGTAAGCGCACATCACGGAATCGGCCTTGCCCTCGACTACGGCGGCACGGAAGGCGGGCAGATAAGTATCCAACTCATCGTGTTTGCTCACGATCACATCGGCCTTGTGGCGCGTGGGCTCCGGCCCGCTGTGCACGGCAAAGTGCTTGGGCGTGGCGATAGTGCGGTAATAGTGCGGATCATTGCCCTGCATGCCCGTCACAAAGGACACACCCATGCGGCCCGTCAGGAATGGGTCTTCGCCATAGGTTTCCTGACCACGCCCCCAGCGGGGATCGCGGAAGATGTTGATGTTCGGAGCCCAGAAGTCCAGCCCGTGGTGAAACGGGTTCGTGCCGGCACGTACCGCCTGCACGTGAATGACCCGCGCCTCGATGCTGATGTCAACGGCCATCTGGTGAATGGCCGCCGGATCGAAGGTGGCTCCCAGGCCAATGGGCTCGGGAAACTCCGTGGATCCATCCACGGCCACACCGTGCAGCGCCTCGCTCCACCAGTCGTAGGCCGGTACGCCAAGCCGCGGAATAGCGCGCGCCTGGTTGACCAACTGGCTGGCTTTCTCCGGGAGCGTCATCCTGTGCACCAGGTCTGCCGCCCGCTCTTCCGCCGGCAGATTGGGATTCAAATATGCCGGTTTTTGCGCGTCCTGTGCGCCGGCTGCACACACTGCCCACCAGCAGACACAACCTGCCGCTAGTACTCGCAACCCAAAGCTATTCATCGCATTCCTCGTGGGCAAGCCGGTTCGTTTCATAGCGGCAGGAGCCGCCAAAATCCCAGCCTGTCCCCAGCGGTTCACTCTAAAGATCACCAGAAGACTCTGTCAAGAGGAAAATCCATAGAAAATCGCTTTATACAAGGGAATTTCTACTCAAGACGCCGCCTTTTGCAGCCCCCCGGGCGTGCCTCGTGGCTCTACCACTTTTCGGTTCGCCTGGCCGGATGTAACCTTTCCTGTTCCGGCTGTGTAAAGGAAAACAGGGAAGGGAAGCGCGGATGGGACTGAACTGAGTGATCTTTCCGATCATCTGCACGAGCTCCGCCAGGGTTCTCTCTACCCTCAATCAGGGAGGCGAACATGCCAGTCTTCTTCCGCGCCATTACCTACGGCACGTTGTTTGTAGGTTTCCTGCTGATCTATCTGCCCGCGCGCATTCTGTCGTGGGCCGGCATTGCGCGCCCGGAGGCGATCGCCTGGCCGCAAAGCGCCGGCATGGTCATTGCAAGCGCCGGAGCCGCGATTGCTTTGTGGTGCGTCGGTTCCTTCATCTGGATTGGAAAAGGCACGCCGGCGCCGTTTGATCCGCCGCGCAAGCTGGTGATCCGCGGACCTTACCGCTTCGTTCGCAATCCGATGTATATCGGCGCAGGACTGGCTCTGGCCGGAGCGGCGCTGTTCTTTGGATCGCTATCTCTGCTGCTCTACGGCGCGCTTTTCCTGCTCATCGCGCATCTTGTCGTCGTGTTCTATGAGGAACCCACGCTGCGGCGCAGTTTCGGCGCGGAGTACGACGCATATTGCAGCCGTGTGAGGCGATGGCTGCCGGGCACGGGAGGATTCGGCTAGGCGCCGGGGGCGAAGAAGTCCTGCAATCCGGCCCGCTGCGCATGAGTGGCCATGGTTGCCTGAATCTCCAGCGCCAGCGCCAGCGCGGCGCGTCCCTGCCGGGCCGTTACCCGCGGCTCGCGGCGTGTCCGTACCGACTCCAGAAACGAGGCGACCTCGAGCCGCAGCGGTTCGCCCGGCGTTACCTCCGGCTTTGCGAACGACAGTCCCGGCGCCGGTCCGCCCGCTCCGCCGGCCGCCAGTTTTGCCAGGGCCGCCGCATCGATCCTGCCCGCCGCTATCGCCGCTGCAATCTCCGGCGAAACGCTTCCGTCGACGCGGATCACCAGCACATCCTGCCGAGCGTAGTCGATCGAGACATACTGGCGCGGCTCAAAGTAGCGCAGCTTGCGCACCCGCTCGGTGGAGACGCGCGAGGCCGTAAAGTTGGCCACGCAGCCCGACTCGAACTCCACGCGCACGTTGGCAATGTCCACCCGGGGCGAGAGAATCGGCAAGCCCACCGCGCGCACCTCGCGCACCGGCGAGGCGGCAAAGGTCAAAACAATGTCCAGATCGTGGATCATCAGGTCCAGCACTACATCCACGTCGAGCGCGCGCGGCGTAAAGACGCTCAGCCGGTGCGCCTCAAAAAACATGGGCCGATTCAGCCGCGGCTCGACGGCCAGCACCGCGGGGTTGAATCGCTCCAGATGGCCAACCTGCAGCACGCGTCCGCCGCGTTCGGCGCGCGCAATCAGATCGTCGGCCTCTTTGAGGTTCGCGGCCAGGGGCTTTTCGACCAGCAGGTCCAGCCCCGCATCGAGCAACTCCGCAGCCACGGCATGATGGTGCACCGTGGGCACGGCCACGCTGGCAGCGTGCAAATTGAGGTCGGCCGCCAGCATCTCGGAGACTGTGGCGAAGACGGGAATGCCATATTTCGCCGCGGCCTCGGCGGCGCGCGCCGCGTCCGGCTCGACGGCGGCGGCAAGAGTCACGCCCAGTCCGGCCGCTTCAATCTCGCGCGCCACACGCAGGTGGTTGCGGCCGAAGACGCCGGCTCCCGCTACGGCCAGGCGCAGATGATCTCTGCCGGCTATTTTGCGGCCTCTTTCTCCGGCGCCTTGCTGGAACCCTGGCCGCTAACCGCCTTCAGGCAGCGGCCGTAAAGCTCCAGCAACTGGTTGACGTGCTCTTCGGGCTTCGGCGCAGCCGTGCCGGTGAATCCGGTGGAGGGAGCGGCAGGCCGGCCCACACCTGCGGTTCCGGCCACAAACTTCATCAAATCAAGAGCGATATCTTCATTGCGACGGGCGCCAAGGCCCGCGGTGCTGAGTGCATCCATGTGCAGAATTCTCCAATCAGGATGCTACCAGATTGCCAGCCCCTGATCGCCGCAGGGGCTTGAAGGGGCCGCGCGCCTCGGCATCCCGAGCCAGGGCAAATCTGCCCCCGGCAGTGTTCATTTGCGGACGGCGGTTTCCGATTTTGGACAGTGCGCTGACGCGGCCGCCGAAACCGGCGGGGATAATTGACTGAGAACAGGAAACTTGCCCTGCGGTGGGTTTGGCGGTCAACGTGCGGGATGAAGGGCACGCCATCGCGCGCCCGGAGCTTTTCTATGCGGACCCTTCTCTACGACCTACGCTATGCGCTGCGCCAATTGCGCAAGACTCCAGGGATGGCCTTGCTTGCCGTTCTCACCCTGGCGCTGGGCATCGGCGCCAACACGGCCATCTTCACGGTGATCGAGAATGTTCTGCTCCGCCCGCTGCCCTACGCGGATGCCGGGCGCCTGATGTTCATCGGCGGCCCGAGCGACAAGCCAACCTCTGGCGCGACCTCCTGGCTCAACTACCGGGATATTCACGCGCAATCGAAGCTGCTTGAGGATGTTGCGGGCTATTCGGAAGACGTCGCCGTGATCGAGGGGCCGAACGGTTCGCAAAGTGTCGCCGCGCCGCGCGTCACCACGAACCTGTTTTCCATGCTCGGCACTCGGCCGATGCTGGGCCGGACTTTTACCGCAGCGGAAGGAGAGTCGAACGGTGCGCCGGTCGTACTCCTGTCCGAGGGCATTTGGCGCCAGAACTTCCACGCCGATCCGAAGATCGTCGGGCAGGTGGTGCGGGTGAGCGGCAGGCCGCACACCATAGTTGGTGTTATGCCGGATGGATTTCATTTCCCGGAAGACATGGGGCCGGACGTTCAAAAGGGCATCTGGCTGCCACTGCAGCCGACCGGCGAGATGTTCAAGGACAGAGGCTACGACTTCTTTAACGTGTTGGGAAAGCTTCGCCCCGGGGTCACGCAGCCGCAGCTTCAAGCTGAATTGGACGCGATCGCGGCGCGCATTCGCAAAAGCGCTATCTACAACCAAAAAGTTGCATTCCGCGCAACGCCTTACCAGGAGGTGGTTACGGGACCGGTGCGCCCGGTGCTCTATGCGCTGTTTGCGGCGCTGGCTCTGGTGCTGCTGATTGCCTGCGCCAATGTTTCGAACCTGCTCATTGCGCGCTGCCTGGGCCGCCGCCAGGAGTTTGCCGTGCGCGCTGCGCTGGGCGCGGGGCGGATGCGCCTGGTGCGGCAGTTGTTGACTGAAGGATTGGTGCTGAGCCTGCTGGGCTGCCTCGGCGGTGTGGCGCTTGCGCAGGCAGCCATGACCGCGGTGGGCAAGCTTCCACAGGGCACGATCCCGCGCGCCGACTCGATTGCTATTCACTGGACGGTCGTCTTTGTCCTCGCGGCGATTGCCATCATCACCACCACATTGTCGTCTCTGCTGCCGGCGCTGATGGCGGCTCGTTCGCATCCGCAGGCGGCATTGCAGGCGGCTTCGCGCGGGCTGTCGGCTCGTTCGGTGGGCGGAAGATTGAGCGGCGTCCTGGTTGCGGGCGAGGTTGCGTTATCCACGCTTCTGCTGGTGGGAACCGGACTGCTCTTTCATACGCTGTGGAATCTGGAACGTTCACGGCTCGGGTTTGACGCGGAGCGCGTAACCACCTTCATCGCCATGCCGGCCGATGCCGCAGGCTTCTCGGAGATGGCGGTTTCGGGGGATACAGAGCACGCGCCGGCTTCCGTGGCCACGCTGGTCTATCAGCCGGTTCTGGAGCAAATGCGCCATGAGCCCGGCGTGGAAGACGCGGCCCTGGTCACCACTCCGCCGCTCTCCGATATGGGCGTGCAAAGCAGCTTCGAAATCGTGGGCCAGGCCAAAGATCAGAGCAAATCGATGGAAACACTGGTAACCGCAGCCAGTGCCGGATACATGGCTGTTATGGGGACGCCTGTTCTCCGCGGGCGCATGATCGCCGACAGCGATGCAGCCTCGACTCCGTTTGTTGCAGTCGTCAACCAGGCCTTCGTCAAAAAGTATTTCCCCGGCCAGGATCCGCTGGGCAGGCAGATCAACCTCGGTGGGGCCGATACCGGCATGGTCAAGCCCTACACCCTCGTGGGCGTATATGGCGATCAGGTGCAGAGGAGCGTGGGCGGCGACGTGCTGCCCTGTTTGATTCTGCCCATGCAGCAGGTTCCCGCCACTTCACTCTTTTATCAGGCGCTTTTGAAGACCGTGGTGAGCTTTGTGGTGAAGACGCGCGGCAACATCCCGGTTGCGGCGGAAATGCGTTCTGTCTTCAGCCAGAATGCTCCCGGCTTCGCGCTGGACAATTTTCAAACCATGCAGAAAGCCGTCGAGAAGAACACCTTCAACCAGAGGCTGGGGTTGTACCTCGTGAGTTCTTTCGCGGGCCTTGCGGTGCTAATGGTCTTTGCCGGCCTCGTCGGCGTGCTGTCGCAACTGGTCGGCTACCGGCGCCGCGAGATCGGCGTGCGCATGGCGCTGGGCGCATCCCGCGAGAGCGTTGCGCGCATGGTCCTGCGCCAGGGTTCCATCCTGGTGGGCACAGGGCTTGGTGTGGGCCTGCTGCTGGCCGCGGGTAGCGGGCGGCTGGTGGCGAGCTTTCTTTACCACGTAAGGCCGCTGGATGCATGGACTGATGTTGCCGTAGCCGTGGCGCTTTCTGCGGTTGGGCTGACGGCGGCGCTTCTTCCCGCGCGCAAAGCCGCATCCATTGAGCCAATGGATGCACTGCGGGAAGAGTAGCGCATGCGCCTTGCAGATCTTCGCGGGACGATGGCAATCCAATCACCCGACTCCTGAGTTAGCCGCGATGCTTTCAGGGCCGCTGTCTGCGATACCCTGAAGCAGTATGCTCACGGCTTACATTGGTCTCGGCGCCAACCTCCCTAGCCGCGTGGGCTCGCCGGAGACAACACTGGCCGCCGCCGCAAAGCGCATTGAGTCTCTGGGGCAAGTTGTTGCGCGCTCGTCGCTTTACTCGACCGTGCCGGTTGGATTCGCCAATCAGCCTCGCTTTGTCAACGCGGTTCTTGCTCTGGAAACGGATCTCGCGCCGCGCGAACTGCTGGAATCTCTTCTGGCCATTGAACATGATTTCGGCCGCAATCGCTCTGCCGGCGTCGCCAAGGGACCGCGCACGCTCGACCTCGATCTTCTGCTCTTCGGCGATATCGTGCTGAGCGAACTGGGCCTTGAAATTCCTCATCCGCGGCTTGCCGAGCGGGCTTTTGTGCTTGTCCCGCTTCACGAGATCGCTCCGGAGGCGCGCGAGCCGCGCACGGGATGCAGCGTGTCACAATTGCTAAAGAGCCTTTTCCCTGATTCCGTTCATGCAAGCGATGCGGTGGTACAGATACAAAGCGATCTTTGGCATGCCGGTACTGCTTCTGATGTTGATGATTCCGGCCGCCACTAGCGCACAAACTGCCGCTACGATCACCATCACCATCGAAGACAGCAGCGGCGAAGCGCTTGCCGGAGCTACGGTCACAGATTCCGGGGGCAAGCTGCTGGGTCGCACCGATGCTTCCGGCCATCTGGACGTCTCCTGCGCCGCGCCCTGCCGCATCCGCGTGGCCGCGCAGGGCTTCGCCACGCAATCTTTGCAGCTTGCGGCGGCAACCACCGTCCGCCTTCAGCTCGCGGCCCATCCTGAGCAGGTTACCGTCACCGCTTATCGCACTCCGCTGGGCGAACTGGAGAGCCCGGCTTCAACGCGCATCCTTACGCAACGGGCGCTTCGCAGCACGGCGGCCATCACCCTCGACGACCAGGTACGCCAGCTTCCCGGCGTCGAACTTTTCCGCCGCACCAGTTCGCTGGTGGCCAATCCCACCACGCAGGGCATCAGCCTGCGCGGCCTGGGTTCCACCTCCGCCAGCCGCACGCTGGTTACTGAAGACGATGTGCCGCTGAATGACCCGATCGGTGGGTGGATCCATTGGGAAGAGCCGCCAGAGCTGTCGATTCAAAGCATCGAGGTGGTGCGCGGCGGCGCAAGCGATCTCTACGGTTCCGCTGCCATCGGCGGCGTAGTCAGCGTCATCCCCATTCAGCCAACCGCTACGCAGGGTGAGCTCTATTCCAGCTATGGCGGCGAAGGCACCTACGACGACAATCTCTTAGGCCAGACGAAGCACGGTCCGTGGGGACTGCTTGGCTCGGGCGGGCTGCTTGGCACAGACGGCTACATTCAGGAAGCGCCCTACCAGCGCGGCCCGGTCGATCAGCCCAGCAATGTTCACAGCCAGAATGCCCTGGCCCTGGTTGAGCATGATCGCGGACCGCTTCGACTCTTCGCGCGGGGAACAGGATTCAACGAGTCGCGCCACAACGGCACGCTTTACCAGATGAACGCCACGCGGCTCATCCGCTATGCCACTGGCGGCGATTGGCAGGGCCCGCGCAGCTCGGCGCTCGCTGTGCGACTCTATGGCTCCAGAGAGGGTTTTCGGCAGACGTTTTCGAGCATCTCCAACCTGCCCACCGTCGCTTATCCGACGTGCTCCTACCGCTGCGGCGAAATTCCCGTCAAGCGTCTGAACACGGCCGACAATGAACTGGGAGCGGCGGCGCACTGGAGCCAGCCTTTAGGCGCAGGGCTGCTTCTGCTGGGCGGCGCCGACGTCCACGATGTGCGCGTCTGGGACCGCCAGCAGCTTTTGACCGGCAGCGATCTCCTCACCAACCTTCACGATCACCAGCGCGACTCCGGCGTGTACGTCGAGATGATGTGGGTCCGCAACGCCTGGACGGTGACCGCCTCGGCGCGCATGGACTTTTTCCAGAATTACGACGGGCAGGAACTGCAATGGAACGGCTCGAGTTGGATTCCTGCACCGGCACAGCCCTCGCAGCGCGATGAACGGCCCTTCGACCCGCGCGTGGGAGTTTCACGCAAACTCACGCCGCATTGGGCGCTCTCCGCTTCAGGTTTTCGGGCTTTTCGCACGCCCACGCCCGACGAACTTTACAACTCATTCCAGGTGGGCAATGTCTTCACAGCGGCCAATAGCAATTTGTTAAGCGAGCGAGCGACCGGCTGGGAAACGGGCGTGGTCACCCAACAGCCTTGGGGCAGCGTCCGCGCCAGCTACTTCCTCACCCAGGTCAACCGGCCCATTACCTCCTTCACCATTAACGGCAGTTCCTCGCCCATTCTGCGCAAGCGCGAGAATCTGGGCCAGATCGAGAGCCGTGGCGTCTCGCTGGACTTCGAGCTGATGCCGCTCCGCTGGATGGCAGTGGATGGAGGCTACCAGTATGCTCACGCGACCGTGACAGGCGGGACGCAGGACTACGGCAAGTGGATCCCAGAAGTGGCCCGCAACATGGCCACGCTCAATCTGCGCGCGTTCAAGCCTGCGTGGGGTACGCTGAGCCTGCAAAGCCGCCTCAGCGGCCGCCAGTACGATGATGATGCCAACGTCTATCTCCTGCACGGATTCTTCCGCCTGGACGCCTACGCTTCGCACAACTTCGGCAGCCGCCTGGAGGTGTTCGCTGCCGGCGAAAATCTGCTCAATCGCGCCATCGAGGACTCCAAGACACCAACGACCACGCTGGGCATGCCCCGCGTGGCGCGTGCCGGCTTCCTGGTCCGCTTCGGTGGCGCAGGCGGGACGGGCAATCCGCGCTGAGTCCTGATTCGGGCTACTCCACAGTTGCCGTTCGCGGTATTATTCTGGGACGTCCACAAAATGCCCGTGGCGAAGATCGCGAATTCTTCCTGAGAGACGCCCATGAATCGTAGAGAATTTCTGGCCCGGTCAGCGGCGGTGGCGGCCGTTTCGGCTTATCCGGGATTGGCGCAAGGAGCGGCGCAGAACCAGCAGCCCTGCGCGGACTCCACATTTGAGAAGGCCTGGGCTGCCAGCATCCCGCCGGCCAGCAATGACGATTACATTGAGCAGGAGCCTCTGCCGCAATTCCACCGCCCCCCGGCCAGCGCCTATGAAGCCTTCCAGGACACCAAGTTCGGTATCCGTATTCATTGGGGCATCTACTGCATCTGGCATCGCGGAGCGGAGTCGTGGCCGTTTCTGACCATGTCGTTCGAAGATCGCCAGAAGTATAACCAGCTTTATAAGACATGGAATCCGGCGGGCTTCGATGCTGCCACGTGGATGGACACCTTCAAGCAGAGTGGCATGCAGATGTTCACCTTCACGACCAAGCATCATGAAGGCTTCTCCATGTTCGACACCAAAACGCGCGTGAAGAACCGCGCCAATTGGACCGCGCCCGGCGGGCCGAAGATCGAAGAGTGCGACCTGGCCTACTCCATCATGGAGACGCCGTTCCATCGTGACATTTTGGGCGAGATCTGCGACGCAGCGCACAAGCGGGCG
The DNA here is from genome assembly GCA_021799405.1 of Acidobacteriota bacterium. Next base: position 11,602 of record JAJZAL010000052.1, on the reverse strand, counting down.
ATGAAGATCAACTTGTACTTCTCGCATCCCGATTGGTATGACGCCGACTTCCGCCCCTACGTGCGCCATCCTTTTCAGGTGCCGTCTTCGGCGCAACTGCTTCCCCGCGGTGATTGGAAGAGCACGTTAAAAGTGTATGGCGATCATCCGGTGATTGTGCCCGATCCTACCGACGCTGAGGTGACGCGCATGATGAAGCGGCACCGGGCGCAGCTTCTCGAACTGCTGACGAACTACGGCAGGATCGACATGATTGATCTTGATATGTCGCTGGGCTGGCGCGTCTGGCCGGAACTGCGCCAAACCCTGGTCAAAATGCGCGAAGTGCAGCCGGATGTGCTGCTGCGCAGCCGCGGCATCGGCAGCTATGGAGACTACACCACGCCCGAGCGCGTTGTCCCCGGCTCGAATGAGGCGCTGCACAATCTGTGGTTTTGCATTTATCCGCTCGGTACTGATTTCTCCTATGACCCCGACGCCGCTAACTACAAAGGCACGCCGTGGATCGTTCACACCCTCGCCGACACAGTTGCGAAGGGCGGCGGGCTGGAGATCGGCGTCGGCCCCGATGCGCACGGCGAATTTCACCCCGAAGCTGTTCGCCAGATGAAAGCGGTGGGCCCGTGGCTGCATGTCAATGGAGAAGCGATCTATGCCACGCGCGCTCGGGCGGGCGATCTCTGGTCGGAAGGCGACTCGGTGCGTTACACGCGCTCCAAAGATGGCCGCTTTGTCTATGCGATCCTCATGCAGTGGCCCGGCTCGCAAATCACGCTCAGGAACGTGCGCCCCAGACCCGGCTCCAATGTTGAATTGCTGGGTTCCAAAGCAAAGATTGCCTGGACCTTCGACTCATCGCAAGGAACCACGATCACCTTTCCTGAAGATTTGCAGCAGGCAAGCAATCGCCCCTGCGACTTCGCCTGGAGCCTGAAGTTCGAAGCAATGAGCGCATCGTGACCGGCGCGGAGAAATTTCACCTACACTCCAATGCCTCCCATTCCTGCCGCATGCTTCGCGGCAGGAATATGGAGAGATCGCCTGCGGGCGCCCGCAAGAGCGCTGCTTGCGGCCTGAAGCCGTCCGGTTAAGTGAAGATGATCTGGCCGCCGGCGGCCTTCTCGTAAAACTGGCCGACAGAGATGACGCCGTCAACCTCGGGGCAAAAGTCATCGGGCTTCAGATGGAACATGTCCACCGTGGCGCGGCATGCGTAGATCTCCGCGCCGGTATCGTGAATCATGGTCAGGAATTCGCCCACGGGCGGAATATCCAGCTTCTCCATCTCTTTTTTCATCATGGAAGTGGCGAAGGAGGACATGCCCGGCAGCGCGCCCACGAGCGTCGGCATATGCATCGCCGGATTGCCCACGGTGGCCACCTTAAGGTTGTGCATGCGCTTCTTGATGATGGCCTCAAGGCCAAAAAAAGTGAAGAAGAGTGAAGCCTCAATCCCCTCCATGCGCGCGCCATTGGCCATGATGAGGCCGGGGTAGACGCCTTCAAGCGATCCGCGCGAAATAATGATCGAAACCTTTTCAATTGGTTGTGCCGGTGTGTCTGTCATGGCGTCCTCGCAATCTAGATGCATCCCTTCGGTTTGGGCAGTCCCGCGATCCGGGCCGCGCGTTTTGCAGGTCCCTTGGGAAAGAGCTGGTAGAGCGTTTTCGTGTCCACGCCGCTTTCCTTTGTCAGTCTGCGAATGGACGGCGCGTCACCCTCTTTCTCGAAGACGCTGCGCATGAAGTTAATCACGGCCCAGTGTTGCGGCGTAAGCTCGGGAATGCCTTCCTGTGCTGCGAGCTCGCGGGCGATCTCTTCATTCCAGTCGTTGCGGTTGGCAAGATTTCCGTCGGCGTCAAGCGCCAGTGTTTTGCCGGCAATGGTCAGTGTTTCCATGTGTTACCTCGTCTTGGTTGATACGGCTGTTGGTTTCGAGGAAGCGGCGGCGGCGCTACTCGCTCCCACAACTTTCAGAAATTCGACCAGGATGGCGACACCGCGGCGTGCCTCCGGGGTGGTCAGGTCGCGCGCAATCGCGAAGTACGATTTGTTGACGTCCATGGTTGCCTGCACGCGACCAAAGCCGTGAATGATTGCTTCCAGCGCTTCCAGAACCTCGGGATGCGTCAACTCGCGCAAGAAGCCGATCAGTTGCGGCACGCTGGCTTCAACCTGCTTCAGGTCTTCGGTCGAATGGGCCTGAACCAGCGCATCGCCGATGCGGAGGCCGGCGCGCGCCTTGTCGATGTAGCCTTTCCGCTGCGTGATCTGGCAGCAGTCCACCGCCTGGCGGTAGAGGTCGCGGGCGATGGGTTGAGCGTCCTGGATGAAATCGGCAGCGCTCTGCAACTGCTGCAGTGCGGCCGTCAGCAGCCGGGCATTGAGCAGCAGGGTCTTCCCCAATTGAGCAATCTCGTCGGGGTGCAGAGCCGTTGAGCCGAGAGCTTCAATGGCACTGCCCATTGCGCCCTTGCTCACCAGCGTAAGATCAGCCACAAGATCCTCGGCGCTGTTGCGCACCCGCTTGAGGTGAGCGATCTCCTCCACGATGAAGTCGAGCTTGCGATCGAGTTCGGCGATACGGTCTTCAGTAGCGGCGGTTGCCATGGTCACACCCGCTTTCCGGCCATCGACATTTCGGCTTCGATGGGCAATTCCATGCCGCGCAGGAGCAGGTTCCAGTACACCCAGCGGAACATCAGCTTGCCGTAGTGGTTCACCCGGCTCTCGCCCAGCAGCGTGAAGGGGCCGACGCCCGGCAGTGGAAACTCGCCCGGGAGCGGCTCGGTGTCGTAGTTGAAGTCGATCAGCATTCCTTTATCAAAGCCCGATTCGATGAAGCAGTTGGAGTGGCCGTCGAAGTGCGCAATCGGCGGACGTCCATCGATATGCTCCAGGAAATTCTGGAAGAGAATCTCTGACTCGAAGTGCGCGACCGAACCCGCCTTCGAAGTGGGAAGATTGGTCGCATCGCCAATGACGAAGACATCTTCAAGCCCTTCGGCCATCAGGGTTTCCCGATGGGTGGCGACAAAGTTCAGATCGTTGCCCAGGCCGCTGCGCGCGATCGCCGCATCTCCCATGTTGGTGGGAATGGAAACGAGCACGTCGTAATTTACCTCGGTGTCGTCCCATGCCACGATCTTCTTCTCCTTGCTATCCACGCGGCCCAGGTCGAAATCGGGCGTCACCCGGATTCCCTTGCGCTCCAGAAATTCGCCGAGGACCCGGCTCGACGTAGGCTTGGTAAACGCGCCGGAGAGCGGCGTGATCAGATGCAGTTCAACTTTGTCGCGCATGCCGCGCCGGGTGAAATACTCATCGGCCAGGAAGAGGAATTCGAGCGGCGCAACCGGGCACTTGATGGGCATCTCGGTGATGCTCAGAACCAGGCGACCGCCCTGCCAGCCTTTCAGAAACTGGCTCAGACGCTCCGCACCTTGCGGGGTATAAAAATCGAACTTGCTGCGGCCCCATTCCTCATCCAGCAGACCTTCTGTCTGCTCCGGATGAATGTTGGCCCCGGTTGCGATGATCAGATAGTCGTACTTCAACGGCGTGCCGTTGGTCAGCTTCACCGTCTTCGTGCCGGGATCGATGATGTCGATGCCGGACGGAATGAACCTGACGTTGCCTGGCAGATATTGCCGCCTCGGCTTTACAAGGTCGCGCATTCGATAGATCCCGAATGGAACGAAAAGAAAACCAGGCTGATAATAGTGCTCTTCGGTCCCGTCCACAATGGTGATGCGCCATTCCTTGTCGTCCAGGGCGGCGGCCAGCTTGTTGGCCATGATGGTTCCGGCGGTGCCACCGCCGAGAATGAGGATGTTCCGCATATTTTGTCTCCTTCTTCCTGGGGGCCCACACCAGAAGAGAGCCCATGCCGTGCATAAGCGTTACAACCGCTGAAGCGTTCGCCGGGTGTGCAGCGCCGATGGCGAGCGCGCAAATATCAGCGTTATTTCTGCTTCAGGTTGGCATGGTCAGCGGCAAACCAAAAATGCGTAAGTCTCGTATTTTTAACTGAATACGACCGCTTGCAATCTCATTTGATTTCCCGCTCGAACCGGGCGCTTATGGCATGATGCACCAGGAGCATGAGGCCAAGTCGGCGTCGTTAGCACACATATGTGTGTCGTACGTCACAAAGGCGCGGCATCTAAAGCGGCGCCGTAGCGTAGATCACTCTGTAGCGTGCGCCCTACCTTTCCCGGACGGCTTTTGGGGCTCAAGTACACTTTTAGAGGAGGCTGCGGATGCCGGGGATCCTGAAGAAGACGCACACGACGCTGGAGATGATCAAGTGGGAACACTCGATCTTCGCGCTGCCGTTTGCGCTGACAGCGGTGCTGCTGGCGGCGCATGGCCTGCCGAGCTGGCCGGTGCTGGGCTGGATTCTGGTGGCGATGGTCTCGGCGCGTTCATGCGCGATGGCCTTCAATCGCTGGGCTGACGCCGATCTGGACGCGGCCAATCCGCGCACCAGGAGCCGCGCGATTCCGGCAGGCCTGTTGTCGAAGCAGTTTGTGCTGGGGTTTACGTGCGTCACCGCGCTGATGTTTGTGCTTGCAGCCGCCAAGCTGAACCGGCTGACGCTGGAGTTGTCGCCCGTGGCCCTGACAGTATTGCTCGGCTATAGCTATATGAAGCGCATGACGCGCTGGTCGCACCTGGTGCTGGGCCTGGCGCTGGGGCTGGCGCCCTCGGCGGCGTGGATTGCGGTGCGAGGCAGTCTGGACCCGCGCATCGTGGTGCTGACGGCGGCCGTAACGCTGTGGGTGGCAGGGTTTGACGTGTTGTACGCCTGCCAGGACTACGAGCATGATCGCGCCGCAGGACTGCATAGCCTGCCGCGGTCGGTGGGGCTGCGCGGAGCATTTGTGGCGGCCCGGCTGATGCATCTGGCCATGCTGGGGCTGCTCGTGTGGTTCGGCCTGCTTTTCCATTTTCGCGCGTCAGGATGGGCTGGAGTGGCCGCGGTGGCCCTCCTGCTGGCCTATGAACACGCGCTGGTTTCGCCGCGCGACCTGCGCCGGCTCAACGCCGCCTTCTTCACAATGAACGGCGTGATTGCGATCGTTTTCCTGATTTTTGTTGCGGCCGACGTGTGGTCGGGCCGCTGAGTTCATCGGTGGGGTACGCTGGGTTTATGCCGGAGAGCAAATCAACCAGGGATTTACAGCGGAGCCTGTGGTACGGCGCTGGACGGCGTTCCGGCACTCCCACCCTGATCGTTCCCCAAAACCAGCAGGAAGCAGGCGGTAACACGATGAAGATTGCGATTCAGGGGGAACCCGGCTCCTTCAGCCACGAGGCGGCGGCAAAGCTCGAACCCTCGGCGGCAATCCTGCCGCTTGCGCTTTCGGCCGAAGTGTTTGCGGCGCTCGATGACAAAAGGGTCGATGCGGCGGTGATCCCTATTGAAAACAGCCTGGCCGGCTCGGTTCTGGAGCACTACGACCTGCTGCTGCGCTACGACGTGAAGATCGAGCGTGAGACGCTGTTGCGCATCCGGCACAACCTGATCGCGATGCCGGGCGCGACAATCGGTGAAATCGAGCGGGTTTTTTCGCATCCTGTGGCTCTGGCGCAGTGTAAGAAGTTTCTTGCCGCGCACCCGCGCATGGAGGCCCTGGCTTTCTACGATACGGCAGGAAGCGTCAAGCAACTGATCGAGTTGGGCGATCGCCAGGCGGCGGCCATTGCCAGCGAGGCGGCGGCTCGTTACTACCGAGCCCAGATCCTCGAAGCCAACATCGAGGACAACCCCGAGAATTTCACGCGCTTTTTCCTGGTGCGGCGCACGGCGGAGTCCGTGGCAAATCCTGAAGCAAACAAGGTCAGCCTCGCCTTCACCCTGGAAAACCGGCCTGGATCGCTGGTGACGGCGCTCAATGCCCTGTCGGAGATTGGCACCAACCTGACCAAGATCGAGTCGCGGCCCGTGCACGGCAAGCCGTGGGAGTACATCTTCTACGTGGATTGCCAGATTCGCTCGTTCGAGGAGGGTTCGGGCGCCGCCGATGCGCTGCGCTCGCACTGCGGGATGGTGAAGGAACTGGGGCGCTACCGGGAAGCGCGCGGCTAAAGCGGAGTGACGCCGGTCTTTGGCCGGCTGTGCTGGCGGCGTGGACGCCGCCAGCCAACTAGCCAACCGGCAGATTTTTAGACGGCCAGCGGCCTAGAAGTGATAGGCGATGCCGACCACCGGATTATAAATGTTGTAGTACCGCTTGGTTGCCATCTGTGAATAGGCAAAGTCGGGAACAGCAGTGACCCAGCCGCGGTATTCCACACGCAGATCGAAGCTCGGGCTCAGTTCGTAGGCGAAGCCTGCTCCATAGATGCCACCAATCGTGACCTGCTGCTTGACGTCGAGACTAGTCGTGCCAGAGTCACGGATTGGCAGGAAGATGAACGCTCCCGGGCCGGCCTCAAGAAAAGGATTGAAGTTCTTGAAAACGAAGGAGCGCACGTAGGCGAAGGAGACCTCCTGTGTGCGGGTATTGACCAGGTAGCTGTTCGTGTTGCTGATCAGGTAGTGGATGCTGTTCTCGTAAGTCATCTGGTAGTTGGCCTCAAGGGCGCTTGAAGGCGTCATCATAAACCGGTAGCTGACCAAACCGCCAAAGGCGCGGTTCGCACTCACCTGAACGTCGGTCGATGAGGCCATAAACGGCTCGATCAAGCCGGTGGCACTGAGGCTGATGTCCTGGCGGCTCTCCTGAGCACGGCCCGTGGCCACACAGATGGCCAGCACAAAAACAATAAGGGCAATCTTCTTCATTCGGTCTTGAACCTCACGACTGCGCAACCAACTGGCTGGCAACAAGCTTATCGATTCCGGTGCACCGGTCAGAGCCGGGTCCCGCTTTCAGCATTGTAACTGGCCGGAACGGGTCATGGCGGAAGCAGTTGCCAAGGCCATGGTGCAAGATGATCTGAGGCTATAGACGCACGAGTGGGAAAAGGGGCGTTGGCATTCGGCGAAACTGCGGATAAGCCGCGATTAGACGGCGCGTTCCGGCTGGAAATAAAAGGGCGGACCCTGCCGCTTCGCCAGATCCCGCAGGGTGCGCAGAAAGGCCTTGGCCGCATAGGAGAGAGTGGCCTGGCGGCGATGAACCAGGCGCAGCACGCGCCGCACCTCCAGCTCGTCGACGGGAATCCGGACCAGGTCGCCCGTTTCAAGTTCGCGGGCCACGCTGAGGTGCGGCACCAGGGCCACGCCGTTGCCCATGGCCACAAAGCGCTTGATGGCCTCGATCGTCGGCAGTTCGATCTCCATATTCAGAGGAGTGCGGTACCGCTGGAAGGTTTCAATGACCTTGCGCCGCAGCGGCGAGGCGACGTTGTGGGCGATAAAGACCTCTTTGCCCAGGTCGCTAATGGAAACGCGCCGCTCCGAGGCCAGGGGATGTTTGGGGCTGACGATGAAGGCCAGGCTGTCGGCATAGACGGCGATGGTGCGGAATTGCGCTGGATCGGGGCGAAAGGAGATAACCCCCAGCTCAAAGGTGCGCAGGCTCAGTTCGTCGGGGATGCGCGAGGCCAGCATGCGGTGTACGGTCACGCTGATGTGGGGATACTGGCGGCGAAAGGCGTCGACGGCCGGAAGCAGATACATGCAGGTGTACTCGTTGGCGGCCAGTTGCAGGCGGCCGCGCTCCAGGCTCCTGAGTTCGCCCAGTGCGCTGGCTGCCTCGCGCCGCAGGGCCAGCAGGCGCAGGGCATAGTCGCGCAGCAACACACCGGCCGCGGTCAGCGAGCCGTCGCGCGTAGCGCGGTCGAACAGGACTTCACCCACCGACTCTTCGAGCTTGCGGATGACCTGGCTGACCGCCGGCTGTGTGCGGTGCAGCCGCTGCGCGGCGCGGGAAAAACTGCGCTCCTCGGCGACGGCCAGAAAGGTTTCAAGCTGGTTGAGTTCCACGGCATTCCTCCGGAATGCAGAGATCAGGGATCAGGAGCTGGAAAACGAGAGTTGCGGGACTAGCCATTTCTTATCGGCGCTGGTTCGTGAAAAGCTCTGTTTGGCCGCTCATGGCTAAAGAAGGCGCCTGTGCGCCTTCAATCGAGAATTGCCCCCTGCTCCCTGCCCCCCCCCTGTTATCATAAGCAATTCTTATCGAGACTACAAAAAGAATAACTTTGCGTTATATAGCCTGGATGCGAGAAAATAATTCAGGTGGCAATGGCTTCCCCTGACAGGCAAATTCGATGAATCCAAATCATGTAGCTTTCTTCGACACCACCTTGCGCGATGGCGAGCAGTCCCCCGGTTGCAGCATGACCACGCAGGAAAAGCTCACCATGGCCCATGCGCTGGAAGACCTGGGCGTAGACATTATCGAGGCAGGCTTCGCCATGGCCTCGGAGGGCGACTTCGCGGCCATCTCGACGATCACGCAGGCTATCCGCAAGCCGCGTATCGCGTCGCTGGCGCGCGCCCGCACCGAGGATATCGAGATGGCGGCCCGCGCATTGCAGTTCGCTGACCGGGCGCGCATCCATGTTTTTCTGGCTTCCAGCGACCTGCACCTGGAGTACAAGCTCAAAATCAGTCGCCAGGAGGCGCTGGACCTGGCCGGCGAGTCGGTGCGGCTGGCGCGTTCGCTCTGCGATGATGTGGAGTTTTCGCCTGAAGACTCGACGCGTTCGGAGCGGGATTTTCTGGTGGAGATGGTGCGCATCGCCGTCGAGGCCGGAGCCACCACCATCAATATGCCTGACACCGTGGGCTACACCACTCCCGAGGAGTACGCGCAGATGTTCCGCGAAGTGCGCGAGCGGATTCCGGCCATTGACGAGAAAGGTGTGGTGCTTTCGTCGCACTGCCACGACGATCTCGGTCTGGCGGTAGCCAACTCCCTGGCCGCCATCAGCGCCGGCGCGCGGCAGGTGGAGTGCACCATCAACGGCATCGGCGAGCGGGCCGGCAATGCCGCTCTCGAAGAGATCGCCGCCGCCCTTTATGTGCGCGCCGACCGCTACGGAGTGAGCAGTTCCATTCAGATGAGCCAGCTCTATCCGGCCAGCCAGGTGCTCGGGCAGATCATCACTTTCCGGCCTTCTCCCAACAAGGCTGTGGTGGGCGACAACGCCTTTGCTCACGAGTCCGGCATTCATCAGCACGGCATGCTGGCCAATCCGCTGTGTTACGAGATCATGACGCCGTCTCTGGTGGGCGTGGCCAAAACCCATCTGGTGCTGGGCAAGCACTCTGGACGCGCGGCGCTGCGGCACCGGTTGGAGCAGCTCGGTTTTTCGATGACGCGCGACGAGCTGCAGCACATCTATTACCGCTTCGTGGCGCTGGCTGACCGCAAGAAAAACATCTACGACCAGGATCTTATCGGCCTGCTGCCCGACAAGATCCGCGAGAGCCGCCGCGAGCCGGTTGCGGAGCTGGATTGAGGGCGAGCCGCCGCAGTGATTTTTTCTGACCACTTACCACTGACCACTGATAACTCACCAAGAGAGCGGGAATGAAGCTGAATATTTTAGTTGTGGCGGGCGACGGAATTGGCCCGGAGGTGACCGGCGAAGCGGTTGCCGTATTAGAGGAGATTGCCGCGCTGGGCGGTCACCAGTTCACTTTTACTGAGAAGCGCATCGGGGGCGTAGCCATTGTGCAGGACGGAACGCCGCTGCCCAAGGAGACGCTCGATGCCGCGCTCGCGTCGGATGCGGTGCTGCTTGGCGCGGTGGGCGGAAATGAGTTCAACTCGCTGCCTCCGGATAAGCGCCCCGAGGCCGGTCTGCTGCAGATTCGCGCGGCGCTGGGCGGATTCGCCAACCTGCGTCCCGCATTTGCCTTCAAGGAGCTCACGGTCAACAGCCCGCTCAGGCCTGAGGTCGTGGACGGTGCGGATATTTTGTTTGTGCGTGAGTTGCTGGGCGGGCTCTACTTCGGCCAGCCTCGCGAGTGGAATCGCGCCCAGGGCGAGGCATGGAACACGATGCGCTACACCAAGGACGAAGTGGCTCGCGTGGCCCGCGTGGCCTTCGATCTGGCCCGCAATCGCCGCAAGAAGCTGACCAGCGTCGATAAGGCCAACGTGCTCGAAGTTTCGCAGCTCTGGCGCGCCACGGTGAATGAAGTTGCCGCCGAGTTCCCCGATGTGGCAGTAGAGCACCAATACGTGGACGCGATGGCCATGCACCTGATGAACCGGCCGCGCGACTTCGATGTGGTGGTGACAGAGAACCTCTTCGGCGACATTCTGAGCGACGAGGCGGCGGTGATCACCGGCTCGCTGGGCATGCTGCCTTCGGCCACCATCGGCGGCAAGGTGAATTTGTATGAGCCGGTGCACGGCTCGGCGCCGGACATCGCCGGCAAGGGATTGGCGAATCCGCTGGGCGCGATTCTGACGGGCGCGCTGGTGCTGCGCCACTCCGCGGGGCTGGAGGCCGAAGCTGCGGCCGTGGAATCGGCCGTGCGCAAGGTGCTGGAGCAGGGCTTCCGCACGCCGGACCTGGCGCGCGCCAATCGGGAAGGCTTCCCGGTGCTCTCGACGAAGGAGATGGGCGCGAAAGTGCGGGAGACGGTGAAAGAGCAGCTTTCAGCGGTCAGTTCTTAGCTTTCAGCTCGATGTGCTGGAACCTGCGGCATCGGCAACAGCGAACGGCAACACGCTCCCGATGGAGCCATAACTGTCTCAAGATGCAACACCAAAGCTGACGGCTGAGAGCTGGCAGCTTGTATTTAGGAGTTTCATGGGAACCGAACCAAAGACGTTATTTGAAAAGGTCTGGGAGCGACATCTGGTGGTTGAGCCGAAGGGCGAACCCACACTGCTCTACATTGATCTGCAACTCGTTCACGAGGTGACCTCGCCGCAGGCATTTGAAGGGCTCCGGCTGGCCGGGCGGAAGGTGCGCCGACCCGATCGCACGGTCGCGACGGTGGACCACAACGTGCCGACGACCATCGAGGGCCGCCTCAACATCGTGGACCCGATCTCGGCCAAGCAGATTGCAACGCTGCGCAAGAACTGCGCAGAGTTCGGCGTCGAGCTTTATGACGTGAACTCGCGCGAGCAGGGCATCGTGCACGTGATCGGACCGGAGCTGGGGTTGACCAAGCCGGGCATGACGATCGTCTGCGGCGATTCGCATACCTCGACGCACGGCGCATTTGGGGCATTGGCTTTTGGCATCGGCACCAGCGAAGTGGAGCACGTACTGGCCACGCAAACGCTGCCGCAGTCGAAACCGCAGACCTTCCGCATTGCGGTCGAAGGCACGCTGCCGACCGGCGTCACCGCCAAGGACATCATCCTGGCGATCATCGGCAGGATCGGCACCGATGGAGCCACCGGCTGCGTGATCGAGTATGCGGGCTCGGCCATTCGCGCTCTCTCGATGGAAGGGCGCATGACCGTCTGCAACATGAGCATCGAGGCTGGCGCGCGCGCGGGCATGATCGCGCCCGATGAGACGACCTTTGCGTACTTGCAAGGCAGCCGATTCAGCCCAAAAGGAGAAGCGTGGGAGCGCGCCGTGGAGGAGTGGAGCAAACTGCCCAGCGATCCCGGCGCGAAGTTCGATCGCGAGCTTGTCATCGACGCGGCCACGCTGGTTCCGTACG
>JAJZAL010000289.1 GCA_021799405.1 Acidobacteriota bacterium | reverse complement strand
ATCTCACGCCGGCCACCATCTTCGGATCGCTGGCCGTCTACCGCATTGAGCTAATTCTCGCCGGGCTGGTGACCTTCGTTTCTCTGCCTGCTCTGATGAAATCCTTCGTGCTCAAGGTTCCTCAGTCACTGGCCTTGATTGGGATGGCCCTTGCGGTGCCATTATCTGTCTACATTGGTCTGCGCTGGGCGGGGGGGGCTGTGCAAGCGTTCCTGGATTTCATTCCGAATGCCTTTGCATTTTTCCTGGTGTGCCTGCACTGCAACACCAAGAGGAAGTTGCAGGTTCTCGTCCTGATGCTGCTGTTCGTCTGCCTGTTCGTGATCGCGAACGGATACGCCGAGCAGATGTATGGACCTACTGCCTCCGCTCTGCAGCGGGGCGCCGAAGGGCCTCCTTATCTTTTGGCTATGCAGAATAGCGCGGGCGAGTGGTTTTATCGACTGAGAGGACTGGGCGAGATCAATGACCCGAATGATTTCGCTCAACTGCTCGTCTGCGTGATTCCGCTGATGTTCATCTTCTGGCGCGCAAAGAAGTCGCTCCGCAACTTTGCTCTCGTGGTCCTGCCGGTGTGTGCATTGCTTTTCGGGATGTTTCTGACTCACTCGCGAGGGGCTTTGCTGGCCTTGATGGCCGTTGCCATCGTGGCGTCGCGGCGTCGCATCGGGACATTGCGTTCTCTGTTGCTGGCAGGGGCTGGGTTTGTCGCGGCATCGGTTCTTCACTTTGCAGGAGGACGGGACATTTCTGAAAGTGCGGGCGCAGACCGCATCGCACTTTGGGGTCAGGGGCTGCAAATCTTCAAGGCCCATCCGTTGTTCGGCGTGGGCTTCGGTCGGATGGGGGAATATACAGATACCCGTCAGACGGCACATAACTCCATCGTGGCCTGCGCGGCGGAGCTTGGCTTGTTCGGGCTGTACCTCTGGTGCCTTTTTCTGCTTCCAACGGTGAGGGACGCTTTGGCGGTTGCTTCGCCGGCAAAAGTTACAGAGGGAGAGCCGATCATCCTTGAGGAGGAACTCTTCCCGCAGGCGACAAGAAAAGTTGAAGCGCTCGACAAATCGGAGATCAACCGTCTGGGGCGTTTGCTGGTTTTGTCGTTCACCGGCTATTTTGTCGCTGGGTGGTTTCTATCTCGCGCCTATGTCCTGACCTTGTTTCTTCTGGGAGGCATGGCAGAGGTAGTTTTCCAGATGGCATTGCAAAGAGGGATGATCGCTCCTCGCCTGCGGCTGGCGCGCACACTGCCCTATGCCGGAATATTGGCTATTTCTCTAATCGTGGTGATGTACGTCTCGCTCCGAGTCATGAATCTGACGCGCTGATTGCAGGGCCGAAAATCCGATACCATGCCTACTATAGAGAATGGCAGGCAAGCAGCGTGCTGCTGAACATCCAGGCGAGTTCGATGAAGATTGCACACGTGGTAGACAGCATGGATGTAGGCGGCGCCGAGACGATCGTTTCGCAGATGTGCCGCCTGCAGCGAGATCGGGGCCACGACCCGCGCGTCTATGCTGTCGCGAACCTTGGCGCGCTCGGCGAGCAGATGCGGCAAGAAGGCTTCGTTGTTCAGACGCACTTGGGCCGTAGCTTGCCGGACGGCGTCGGGAATTTCTTCCGTACCTTCAAAGAGGCTCAGCCTGACGTCGTCCATCTTCACAACCCAACGCCGACGATCTATGCCGCCACGGCTGCCAGAATGGCCGGCGTGCCAAGCATCGTATCCACCCGGCATAGTCTGGTGGGCAAGCCGCGCAGACTAGCCGTCGAGCTGAAGTACGCTGTTGCAGCCGGTTGCTGCGACTGGATCGTTGGCATCTGCGATGCCACGGCCGACAACCTCAAAGACATTCATAGTATCCCCGCGCGAAAGATCGTGCGCGTTTACAATGGCGCGGCCCCTCTCAAGAGAGCGGCAAAGGAACAGCAGCCTCAGAAAAACGGCTTCACCCTGATCTACGTCGGCCGGCTTGAGCCGGTAAAAAATCACTCACTCCTTCTGCGAGCCTTTGCCACCGCGCATTTGTCCATGCCTGAGTTGCGCCTATGGATGGTCGGCGATGGCGGCGAACGCAAAAGATTGGAGACCCTGGCCAACGAATTGGGCATCTCTGCGCAGGTCACATTCTGGGGACAGCAGCTCGATGTAGCGCCGTTTTTTTCCGCCGCCGATGCCTTCATCATGTCGTCGATCTCGGAGGGCTTGCCCATGTCGCTGCTCCAGGCCTTGTCGCTGGGTTTGCCAGCAATCGTGACCGGCGTCGGCGGAATGGCGGAAGTGGTACGGCTGGCGAAGGCGGGGGTTACTGTTTCGTTGACAGATCCTGCGGAGATGGCGGCAGCCATTCTGCGTCTGGCTCGCCTCGACGCGGAGCGGCAGCAGTTCTCGACCAACGCGGAAGAGGCGTTTCACTCTCGCTTTACGCTACAAACGATGGTCGATGCCTACATGGACCTTTATCGGAACACTTCGCGAACCCGCAGCGCTGCGAAGGGCCCACCGTAGTCGCACTTTTCGAGTGCCGTCGAGTATTTCGTTCGCGAGAAACGCAATCGTTATATCGAGCGGTTAGTTGTCAGCCGGTCAAACGTCGCGTAAGTAGCGTCGATGGTTTCCTGGAGTTGAAATTTCCGTTTGACTCGCTGAAGGCCCGCCTCGCCCATTTGAATCCGCAATTGCGGGTCTCCTAGAAGCGTGAGCAGCGCCGTTGCCAAAGCGTCCGGGGTGTTTGCTTCTACTAGGATGCCCGTCTCTCCATCTGCAACCACCTCGGGGATGCCGCCGACACGGCAAGCAACAACGGGCAAGCCAAAAGACATCGCCTCGGCAAACACTAGCCCGAACGATTCCGACTCGGACGCACTGACGAAAATGTCGCTTCGACTCAACTCGTTGAACGGATAACCAATCATGAGACCCGTAAAATTCACAAAATCATTCAGTTCTAGTTCTGTGGCAAGCGCCTTTAGCATTTCCTCCAATGGGCCCCCTCCCACAAGAGTCAGGCGAGCGGTCGGACACCTTTCTTTTACGATTGCAAAGGCACGCAGAAGGACATCTACTCGCTTGCGATGGATCATGGAACCTATATACAGGCAATTCAATGTGCCGCTATCGCCTTTCACCGGAATTTTGCCCTTCCACTCCGCTGAAGATTGCAGGAAGCGATCGAGGTCGATACCGTTGTAGACCACGTCGATCGGAGTTGAGATTTTCAAAGCCTGCAGGAACCTTTTATTCGCTTCGGAGACAGTGATCACCCGATTCCAGCTTAAAGAGAGCATGCGTATTGCAGAAAGATGAATGTTTCTCCATTGCAGGGTGTTTAGTGGCCGGATCTCGCCATGATAATGAAAGGCAACTGCGACGCCTGTGAGCCGGCAAAATAAAAACACTGGAAAATAATGAACTGTGCCGCAAAAATGGAAGTTGACGATATCGGGCTTGAAACGGTGGATAAGCCGGATCAATTCCAAGACCCCCTGCTTTGAGGTCCATGGCGCGGCCACCACATGAATTTCGGACTGCTCTTGATCTATTCGCCCAACAAAATCGGCCGCTTCTATGGCGGGAAAGACCAGTCCGAGACTCCAATCCAACGCCTTTGCCTTGTGTGCAAATTCAACAATGTAATCTTCGAAACTACCCAGCTTCTGGATGCGGGAGTTTATAATGGCTAGCACTCTCACGCGCTTTGTCATCCCGGCAGTATAGCAGCGAAAGCGATACGTTCGATGTCTGCGTATACTCCATTCTTTCGTGGGCGTAAAAACAGCGAAACGCCAAGTACCGCTCTCTGCTCTATTGACCTGCCACGTTCGGTGGCAATTTTGTGAACATCTGGAGATGTGAGCCGCCCGGGGGACGTGCGGGTTCCATCTTGCATTCACCGAGGCTGGGCGGGGCGACTGCCCAAGGCTCATTATGCACGCTGGGGCTGGGAGAACCACCGCCGGATCAACTTACGCATGGGTACTTCCACCAGCCTGTAACTGCCGACAGCCACGACCACCGGCAAAAGAACGTTCCAAGGAAAGCGCAGCCAAATCATTCCAGGCCAAATGGTGAAGGGTTGCTGCCAGATGTAGAGGCTGTAGGAAATCAGTCCCAACTGCACCACAGGCCAAGCCTCCAGTCCACGGCGCAGCAAGCCGCCTTCCCCGGAGAGCAGCCAGTGTACAAGAAGCAGAGTAAAGACACACTCAAACGTGGGGAGTAGATAGTACTTGAAACCGACAAGCAAGTGAGCAAAGAGTAGTCCCCCTAAGCTGAAGAAGATCAGGCAGCAAATCAAGGGATCGACAAAACGAAAGCGGTGAGCAAACAGTCGATCCAGCAGGCCGCGATGGACCGCGAAGGCACCCAAACAACCCCACATAATCATGTCCTGGCTAGTTTGGGTCAGAAGCGTTTCGCGATGCGGTCCTGGTTGAAGCAGGAAAAATATGCCAGAACGGACCAGTGGGAAAAGCGCAACGCAAATAAGGGCAAGGCGCAACGCCCAGCGTTTACCTAAAAAGAACAGTAAGCTCGGCCAAACAACGTAAAACTGTTCCTCAAGGGAGAGTGTCCAAAAGTGACTGAGCACGCCAGTAGAATCCACAGTCCCGCCTGGTCGAAGCGAGAAAAAATTCCACGTATATGTGCTGGCTGCGTAAAAAGACGCCGCTGGCACATGCATAACATGAAAGGCAGTAAATATGCCTATGACTGCAATATAAAGATAAAATGCTGGAAAGATTCTAGCGATTCGGCGCTCATAGAACCCGCGAATCGAGATACCGCCAGTTGCATCTAGCTCGTTGAGCAGGAGCGTGGTAATGAGAAAGCCGCTCAGGACAAAGAAGATGCGAACACCAAGCAGATAATTGGCGAGAAATATCTTCAAATACCATTCCTTTTGGAGCCATAGGTTGGACTCGATAGTATGTCCAAACAAAACTAACAGAATTGAATAAGCGCGCAATCCGTCAAGATAGGGAATCCTTGACCCCTTGGCTGGCAAGCGAATCATCAGGCCATGGTAAAGCGAGTTTGAAACGGGGGTCAAGTATTACTTCAGCAGGAGCTTCCTCAGAATTTAGCGTACTGATCGCCGAGCAGGTACTGCTTCGGCGGTTCGAGAGTAGTTCAGCGATGAGACGCAATTAAATCGCTGGCCCCGAGCTTTTCCGCAATGGTGAAGAGAGCATGGTGGAGCGGCCGATAGGTACTGTAGGCGAACTTCTTCTTGAAGCGCTTCGCTGTTGCTTCAGCGGTCCAATCGGAGACCATGGTTGCGTCAAGAATGGCCTGGGATTCCGGGCCCGAGACGGGCAGGATGGGAATGTACGCGACTGGGAAGTAAGGCAT
Organism: Acidobacteriota bacterium; assembly: GCA_021799405.1. The sequence goes on along the minus strand of JAJZAL010000289.1, from coordinate 817 downwards.
GTTCGGGATGAAAAGCTTGCTGGCGGAGGTCCGGTAGATCTCAATGCCGGGGTTGAGTATCTTCGTGAAGCTGGACAGGGCCGAGCACGTCTGTATCACGCAATTGCACCGCGACAGAAGTACGCAATCGAGTACCGCGCGGTCGGTCTTTTCGGTAAGCGGGGTGGTTTGGTTGAGGTCTTTGTGGAAGCCTACTTCGCCTAGGTTGAGTATCGGGATGTCTACGGCGGCGCGAAGCTTGTCGACGAAAGAGAACTCATCGGTGGCCGCGAAGATGACGTCAAATGGGGGGACAGCGCCAAGAAACTCGCGCACAAGGGTAAGGAATTCCTCTTGCGTAATAGGATTGGTGTCGTCCGAGGTGTATTTGTCGTTGCCGCGAAAGTGAAGGCCGAGGACGCGGCCCGGAGGGAAGATCCGGTCGGCCGACTGCTGAATCCGGGTTGGAACTTTGAAGTAAGCGTGCCATATCCGGCTGAGTTCCGGCCAGTCGTTGCCTAGGATTCTGGCATGGCGGCGGCGAAGCTCGCGTAGGGAAACGCGGCGAAATGGCCCCGGTGGAGGCGTGTAGGCGATATCGAGCGCCCCGGGAATGGTGATGCAGTCGGGTGGCGCGCCGTACTGGGTTGAATGGATTTCCCACACAGGAAAGATGCCCCTCTCATAGAGATAGGGGAGTACGTGGAAGACATGATTGAAGACTTGGCCGAAGAGTCCTTCGCGCAAATCCGTGGCCGGGGAATAAACGTAGAGCGGGACATTCTTCATACGGTGCTCTTGGTTGGTTTCGGCGCCGCCAAGTTATGAGTTTCCGGAG
>JAJZAL010000288.1 GCA_021799405.1 Acidobacteriota bacterium | reverse complement strand
TGTTCGCTGACGCTCCATGAACGGGCAGAGTTCGCCCGCCCTTGACCGAACCCTCCTCGCCCCTGCCGAGCCGCAAGAGCCATGAAGCGGGGGCACTCAAACAAAGAAATTTGGTTTGAGGCAAATGCCCTCCTTCAGATTCCGCCCCACGCGGGCAGCACAGGAGAGCACACATCATGCCTTACGCATCCAGCAGCACAGCCGCAACCATCGCGCCGCACAGGAAAAATGCGGCGCTTCGTAACCAGAGCGAATCGCGCTACCAGCAGCGCACCACACAGAAAGACAACCCCACGCAGCAACTCATCAAGCAGGCCGTGGATTTCCTGCTCCAGCAACTTGAAGCAGGAAAGAGCGAGACTCTGACCGCCTACCTTGCCGCAATGGCCCGCTTCCATTCCTATTCCTTCGGGAACATTCTTGCCATTGCGCGGCAGCGCCCGACAGCGACCCGCGTAGCCGGATTCTCGTCATGGAAGGAGTTGGGCCGGTTCGTCAAGAAAGGCGAGAAAGGTATCCAGATTCTCGCCCCGATTGTCGGCCATCGGCGCAGGAAGAACGACCAGCAGCAGGAGACGGACGAAAAGCCGCGCCCGGTACTCATTGGCTTTCGCGCTGTGTATGTCTTTGATGTGGCGCAGACCGAAGGCGCAGACCTGCCCGAGTTCGAGCACAACGTCACCGGCGATGTGGGCAGCCACCGGGATGGACTCATTGCCTTTCTGGCACAGCAGAATATCGCCCTCGGATACAGCGAGAACATCGCGCCCGCGCTCGGTGTGAGCTACGGCGGGAAGATCGCCTTGCTACCGGGCCAGTCGAAGGCCGAAGAGTTCGTGACACTCGTGCATGAAGTCGCGCACGAGCTTCTCCACAAGAGCGAACGTCGCACGATGACCACTGCCACGGTGCGGGAGACCGAAGCCGAGGCCGTCGCGTTCATTGTAGGTCAGGCAATTGGCCTTGAGATGGGCCGGGCATCTTCCGACTACATCCAGATGTACGCGGGCAATGCGGCGCTACTGGCCGAAAGTCTTGAAGTCGTGCAGCGGGCCTCCGCCGTCATTCTCGGAGCCATTCACGCGGAATCGTCCGATAGCCAGGGCGCGGCTTCCGAGGTACAGGAACCCATCGCGGAGGTGGCCTGATGCAGACCATTCTTCGCATCCTTGAGCGGGCCGGAGGCTACCGGCCCACGATCTACCTCAAAATCGAAAGCCTCAACGAGCACAGTTTTCTGGAGGCATTCGCGGACAAGTCAATTCGCGGCTAGTCCTCTCCCACTGTGGAGCGGATACCTGCGAGTCCATCCGCTCCGTGTCTTTCACCCGCAACCGCTCGAAAGGAGCAGACCATCATGGAAACCCAAGTCATCAATGCCACTGAATACCGCAACGTCCCGCTGTCCCTGCTGAATCCGTCGAGGACCAACCCGCGCCGCACCTTTGAGGACGCAGCGCTCAAGGAACTGGCCGAAAGCATCCGTGCCCAAGGTGTTCTATCGCCTCTGCTGGTGCGGCCTCTCACCGAGAACGGCTTCGAAATCGTCTTTGGCGAACGGCGTTACCGTGCCGCGCAACTCGCGGGGCAGGATACCGTGCCTGTCCGCATCCGGCAGATGAGCGATGCCGAAGCACTGGAGGCACAGCTTGTCGAGAACCTGATTCGCGCCGAAATTCACCCAATGGAAGAGGCGCAGGGTTTCCGAGCTCTGCTCGGACTGGATGAACCCAAATACAGCATTGAGCAGATCGCGGCGAAGGTGGGCAAGTCGCCCGCGTTCGTCGCCTCACGATTGAAGTTGACCGACCTCGTGCCCGAGGCAATCGAAGCCTTCTACGCCGATGAAATCGGCGTAGGCCATGCGCTACTGCTGTCCAAGCTTCCCGCCGACCAGCAAAAGCAAGCACTGGCTGCTTGCTTCAAAGAGGTCTACAGCGGCAACAGCCAGAAGCCAGCACGCATCCTGCTGCCTGTCCGCAACCTGCAATTCTGGATTGACGCGAACATCTTGCTCATCTTGAAAAACGCGCCATTCAACAAGCGCGATCCGCAACTGGTGCCCACGGCGGGAAGTTGTGCGGAATGTCCCAAGCGTACCGGCCACAACAAGCTGCTCTTTGGCGATGACCTTGGCAAGCAAGGGGACCGCTGCACGGACCCCACCTGCTATCAGGCCAAAATACAAGCCCATGTGGCAGCGACTGTCGCCGCCAAGCCTGAATTGGTGCAAATCAGCACCGCCTACGGCGCACAGAAGGACGGCAGCAGTGTCCTGCCACGGAACAAGTACACCGCGATTCGGGACGACAAGCCAAAGTCAAAGGACGAGGCGCAGCGGCCCGAGTTCAAGGTGTGCAAGTTCACCACCGAGGCCATCATCACTGAAGGTAGCGAAGTCGGCACTATCCATAAGGTCTGCGCAAACCCCGCTTGCCCCATCCATCATCCCAAGCAGTCAACGAACCGCGACGAGAAGTGGAAGGCAGAACAGGAAAAGCAGCGCCGGGCACAGGCGATCGCGAATGCCACCGGCCTCCGCGTCCTGTCCGCTGTGGGTGATGCCGTACCCGTTCGATTGATGAAGCGCGACCTATTCTTCGTTCTGGAGAAGCTGACCAGTCTCATGGATGAAGACCGTCTTGCCATGCTGGCGCGGCAACACGGCATTCGGCAGAAGCGGGACGAGGGAGGCATCGCAAAAACCTTTGCCGCCTTCCTGCGCCGAGCCGACGAGGGAACACTCTCGCGGCTCTTGGTGGAAACCACCATCCTGCTGGCCGCGTCCCGGACGAATGTCACGACCGTGCTCCGGGATGCCGCCAGCACCTACAAGGTGGACACCGACGCCATCACGGCCAAGGTCAAGCAGGAGTTCGCCGCCAAAGAGAAAGGCAAGAAAGCCGCACAGGGAACGGCAAAGTCTGCAAAGAAAGCCGCCGCATAGGTGCGGAGTAACACTTTGGGCCTGCCTGCGGGCAGGTCCTTTCTTTGCCCGTCTTCCCACCCTGGAATGTGCCGGCGATCCCTCGCCGGGCCATCCTCGCCCACCCGACGGGCCGTAAGTACCCCGACTCGCGATGCTCGCGTGCTTTTGGATAGCTAAGATACCCAGATTTGATCTGTCCGCGGCAATCTGGCATGATGGACGCCAAAGTAGTCGGTGTGCCATGCGAATAGCCGTTCCCCCCAGCCTTCGCATTGTCGCCGGTTTGCTTTTGGCTGCCCTGCTGAGTGTTGTCGGGTATCAAGCGTTCCGGCGGCGGGATTCTCAATCTCCAGAGGCGCTGCTGAAGCATGCCGATGACCTCGCATGGCTAAACGCTTGGATTCAGGCCGAGCATTATTACCACCGAGCTGAAATCGCCTTTCGCGCCAAGGGCGATTCATCCAAAGCACTCTACGCACAAGTCAGTGAAATGCCCGCAAAGAGCGAATCGTCCACCACTATTCCCAACCAGATTGCTGTTCTGCGTCAGGACTTGCTACTGCCCGCCGCCCGCGACCCCGAAACGCGGCTCCGGATTCTAACCATTCTTGGAATGCTCGAAACGAACTATGACGCGGGCATGGCGCGCAGCACCTGGACAGAACTGGAAACGTTGGCTCTCGCCCGACACCATTATCTTCTGGCTTCGCGCGCTGTGGGCGAACAAGGAATTGCCGCCTTCCTGCTCGGTGATATTGCAACCGCGAAGAAGGACGTTCTCCGCGCGTGGATGGTCGCGAAATTTACCGATCCCGCCGCGCGAATCCGCTACGCAAGCATGTACGGCACCGGCCTTGTCGAGCTGCACAAATACAAAGAGGCTCTGGGACCGCTGAACGAAGCTATCAAGACAGCCTCCAAAACTCCACACGTCGCTTATCCGACCATTGCGATTACCGCCAAGATCGGCGCCTTGAGCGGGTTGGGGCGCTACCAGGAGGCTCTTCAACTTGCCGATCAGGAAATGCGCAGAGTTTCCGCATTTCATCTGACCGCGCACCTCTACGACCTCTACCGCGCAAGGGCTTTGGTCTATCAGCAAATGAACGCTTGGAATCGGGCGATTGCCGATTATCAGGAGGCAATTGAATATGCAGAGCAGCTTTCCTACTGGCGCGGCATCAGCGAGTCTGACGGGCTTTTGGCCAAGGCTTACCTCCATCAGGGAATGTTGGACCAGGCCCTGAGCGCCATTGATGAAGCAATCGATGCGAATAAGCAGATTCCTGACGAGATGTATTTCGTTCCCCGGAATCTCGCCATTAAGGCTGAGATTCTGTCGCGACTCGGTAATGTGCAGGCGTCCGACGACCTCTACGAAAAGAGCGCAGATTTGCTCGACGCGTTGTTGAGCAGAGTCCCAACCCCGATGGTTGAACGCCAGCTTTTGGATGACCTGAGCGTTGTCTACGCTGGATACTTTACTTCGCTGAGCAGCCAGGGCAAGCTGGCCGATGCATTCCGCGTGATCGAGCGTGCGCGGGGACGCATTGAAGCGCAGGCGCTCTCGCATCATGCGGTCATTCCGCCTCACGCGCCCAGTCCTGCAGAGTTGCAACTAACAAGCCTCAATGTGCGCCTGCTGGATACGGACAATCCATCCGCAAGGGGCAGAATTCTCAATGCTATCTACACCACCGAACAGCAGCTCGGCACGGACGACCGTGACATTGACACACCTCCCGATCCAGTCACACTCAGCCGGCTACAGCAGGACCTTCACCCATCCGAGCTTTTCGTGGAGTACGTACTCGCGAATCCACACTCGTATGCATTGGCTGTCACCAGAACGGGTGTTCACTGCTATACCTTGCCAACCAAGAGCGAATTGATCGCCGACGCTTCGCGCTATCGCACGGAGCTGATGGATCGAAAAACGGACTTGCCGCTTGCGCAGAAACTCTTCAAGAGACTCTTGGGCGTCATCCCGGAATATCGAACCAAAACCGATGTAATCACGGTTCCTGATGGGGAGCTGGACCTGTTGCCATTCGGTGCACTTGCCGATGGAGGACAGTACATTCTGGCGTCCCACACGGTGAGCGGTGCTCCCTCCGGAACCGTACTCGACCTTTTGCGGCACCGAGCCAATCTGCCGGCACACTCGAACCAGTCTTTCCTCGGGGTGGCGGCGTGGACATCCAAAGCTCCACCAGTAACGCTCCTCGCCATGGTCAGGCGGGCGGTATCCGGCCCGAGCCGCAGTGAACTGGTCGCACTACCCGAAAGCCGCTACGAAGTGGAGACCGTGGCCACCGATTTGCCGCAGCCGCACACCATTTTGTTGGGCGAAAATGCCACGGAGACGGACTTCAAAAGGCTGCCTCTCAATCAATACGAAGTGATTCATCTTGCCCTGCATGGATACGCCGACTCTGAGTTCCCGGACAGGTCCGCGGTCGTCTTTGCGCCTGAGCATCCGCCCATTGACGACGGGCTTCTGCAGGTAAGGGAAATAAGGCAGCTTCATCTCAATGCCAGCCTCGTCACGCTTTCAGCCTGTGATACCGGCGTTGGACCAGTGGGCGAGGAGGGAGTCGCTGATATTGTGAACGCCTTCATCGAAGCTGGCGCGCAAAGTGTCGTCTCCACTCTGTGGGCAATCGACGATCAAGCTACGGCGAAACTGATGATCGACTTTTATGGGCAACTCGGCCGAGGCGGGTTTAAGGCCGACGCTCTGCGCCAGGCCCAAATTGAAATGATGAAGTCAGGCGAGCCACCGTACTACTGGGCAGGTTTTGAGCTGGATGGCGAGCCCAGCGATAGCTTGCTCGGCCAGACTGCCGACCACCTCTCACTCAGGAGCAGCCGATGACAGCCAGCGCAGTAGCCGTGCAGGTTTCACCCATCCAACTCTCAGACAAAGACCGCCACACCATTCTGGAAAATGTTCTTGCCGTACTGAAGAAGCGCTTCTATGCTCCCGAAAAGCTGGATGCCAATTGGGATGCAGCAGTCGAGCAGCACCGCCCCTTGATTGAGAGCGCGGCTACCGCAGATGCATTCGAGGAAGCCGTCAGCGGGCTACTCGCACGTCTCAATTCATCTCACCTCGGCTTCTTCCATAGCAGCGCCCGCAGGGCGTCGAGTCGCGCCGCGCTGAGCGCGAGCTACCTTGCCGACGACACGCCTTACGGAAAGCGATGGATATTTCAGAATGTTCACTCCGGCGGCGCTGCCGATCTCGCCGGCA
>JAJZAL010000051.1:25558-25958 GCA_021799405.1 Acidobacteriota bacterium | reverse complement strand
GCGGCGAACCGTACACAGTGGTCTCCACTCTTCGGCCTTTGGGCCAGAACCTGCCGATCGTCTGAGTACTGGAATGCCGCGAAGGCCGCCGGTTGTACACTCGACAAACTCAAGGCCGTTGCGGGCCCGGCTAAATGCGCACTCATGCTCCACAGTGTGGCCGTGCCCCAGTCGTCGGATGAAGCCACTTATTACATTGCGCCAGACCGCTTTCACCGCTTCATGCGCTGGTTTCATCGGGCCGAATACAGGACCGCATCCCTCGAACAATGGCTGCGGGACGAAGTGCCGGAAAAGCACGTCCTGCTCACCTTTGATGACGGTTATGACGACCTCTATCAGGAGTTGCTGCCGCTGGTGGTCCGGCATCACTACAGGCCCCTCATTTTTCTGGTGGCCG
>JAJZAL010000051.1:0-25548 GCA_021799405.1 Acidobacteriota bacterium | reverse complement strand
TGACTTTGGACCAGATTCGTGAGATGCAGCGCTGCGGAGTCGATTTTGGATCCCATACCTTGACTCATCCCTGGCTACCGGACCTACCCGATGCTCAGTTGCGCCGCGAGGTGCGCGATTCCAAGCACCGCCTCGAAGATCTGCTCGGCGTTGAAATTACGTCTTTCGCTTATCCTTATGGCGGCGTAGACATGCGGGTTCGTTCCGCCGTTGCCGAGGCCGGATACAAGGTCGCGTTCACCATCAAGTCCGGCCTCAATTGGTGGAACGATCCGCTCTGCCAGCGACGTGCGGACGTGAATGACTACACCTCGCTCGTAGACTTTCTGTCCCAGTTACGTAACGGATGGACACTTCGCGAATCACTGACCTCGGAGCTGCGCAGTCTGGAGCAGAATCTTCCCACAAGCACACTGCGCGGAACGGTCCGCGGAGTGCGACGATTGGGCCACCTCACATGGAACAGGGTTTCGCGGCAGCGGCGCGAGCGGGCAGGGAACAGATGAATTCGCGTTCAACCGTATATGATTGGCGTACTATTGCTGTCATTGGAATCTGCCTATGCTACTGACATCGAAAATTGAACCAATTGAAGACAGGCAAGTCGTCATTAAAGTTACTGGCTCCATGACGCTTGGCGCATCGTTGAAGGTTCTGGACGCTCAGGTACAAAACCTTGTCAGCAATGGCGTAAACACCGTCGTATTCGACCTGACAGGCGTGGATTTCATCGATAGTGCCGGGCTCGGACTATTAATGCTGGCTCGCAGACTTCTCGAGAAGCGCGATGCCATGCTTCGCTTGTGCGGGGCCCAGGCGCGTGTTCGTGCTCTTCTGAGAATGACGAAGACCGACGCATTGCTGCATCTCGATGAATCGCTCGAAGACAGTCTGGAAGCGATCAGACGCAACTAGATTTGGCCGATTGAGCCCGGCCTAGCTCATGGCACGGTCCAGATGCACGTAGCCGCCGTCGACGAACACATGCTGGCCGGTCGTATGGCTCGACTGCGGGGAAAGCAGAAAAATTGCCGTGCTCGCAATCTCGGTTGGCTCTGTCATCCGGTGGCCAAAGGGAATCTTCGCGACGATAGAACTCAGCTTGGCCTCGGGTTCCGGGAAGGTTGCAATCCAGCGCTCATACTGCGGAGTCGCGACCTCAGAAGGCACAATCGCGTTCACGCGGATGCCATGAGGCAGCAACTCAACCGCCCACTCACGCGTGAGCGCAAGCGTACCGCCTTTGGCTGCAGCGTAGCCCGAAGTCCCGCCTTGCCCGGTGAGCGCGGTCTTCGATGCAATGTTTAGAATGGATCCGCGTGTTTCCTTCAAGGCCGGCAGTGCATAGTGCGCCATTGCGTAGTAATGCCACAAATTGCGCTTGATCGAGTCCAGAAAACTCTGCGGATCCCCTGCTTCAAGCCCCACCTTGTCATTTACGCCTGCATTGTTCACCAGTGCATCGATCCGCCCCCGGCGCCGAAGCGCCTCCTCGATGGCGGCCTTACAGGACTCCGGTTCACTCAGGTACATGGTCAGCAGCTCAAATCGAGCGCCCTGATCACCCAGCTTCCGTGCGAAGGCCTGTACAGCCGGCGAGTCGGCGTTCACAATGACCGGAATCGCTCCTTCGCGCACACAGGCTTCAGAGATGGCTCCGCCAATGCCTTCCGCGCCGCCCGTAATCACCACCACTTTGTCTTTCAGGCCCAGATCCACGACGTCTACCCCCGCAAGTTTAAGAAGCCGCCATCGAGCGGAATATCCGCGCCCGTGATAAATGTGGCGCGGTCAGAGCATAGAAACAGCGCAAGGGACGCCACTTCATCCGGCGATCCCATGCGTCCGATCGGCTGCGCCTTCGAGAGCTTCGCAAACATCTCCTCTTCCTGACCCGGATAGTGCTTGCGAAGAAATGCATCCACAAACGGCGTGTGGATGCGTGCGGGGGAAATGCAGTTGCAACGAACTCCATCGGCCATGTAGTCCTTCGCCACGGATAGTGTCATCGCAAGCACCGCGCCTTTGCTCATCGAATATGCAAACCGGTCACTCAGTCCCGCAGTTGCGGCGATCGATGCCATGTTCAGGATGATTCCGCCCCCGGCTTGTTTCATCGGACCGATCACTGCCTGCATGCACAGGAAAATCCCCTTGACGTTGACGCGAAACAGCCGCTCAAAGTCCTCCTCGGTTGTCGATTCGAGCCGCCCGATGTGCGAAACTCCGGCGCTGTTCACCAGGATGTCGAGCCGGCCTTCAGCGGCGGCCTCGCCGAATTTCTGAGTGACCATCGCAGCGTCTGTCACATCGCAGACCAGTGGTGACGCTTTCGCTCCGCCTGCCTGCGCGATCATACGCGCAGTTTCCTCGGCTTGATCCGTTTGAATGTCGACCGCGTAGACGCGGGCGCCGCTGGCGGCAAAGGTGAGCGCTACGGCGCGGCCAATACCGCTGCCTGCGCCGGTCACAATGGCGGTTTTGCCATCCAGGCGGAAGTTATCCGTCACAGCGAAACTCCTCTTTTCCAGGGGATAAAGTCATTCTGCCCCAGCATCTCGGCCTTCGTCTTCACTTCGCCGCTGGCAATCTGGAGGACGCGATCAAGGATCTGCTCGCCCATCTCATCAATCGTGGATGTGCCGTCGATGATCCCACCTGTGTCGATGTCAATAATATCCGGCATGCGCGCAGCCAGGGCGGAATTGGTGGCAAGCTTGACCACTGGCGCAACCGGATTTCCGGTTGGCGTGCCGAGTCCCGTTGTAAAGAGCACTATGTTCGCGCCAGCGGCTACCTGTGCTGTAACGCATTCAACATCGTTGCCCGGCGTGCAGAGCAGGTTCAGCCCGGGAGTCACCGCGTACTCCGGGTAATCCAGGACGCCTGTCACCGGCGATGTGCCGCTCTTGCGTGCGGCCCCCGCTGATTTCATCGCGTCCGTGATCAGTCCATCCTGAATATTCCCCGGTGAAGGATTCATCTCAAAGCCCGAGCGCACCGCCTTTGCGCGCGCAGCGTAGTCTCGCATCAGTTCCACAAACTTGTTGGCAGCTTCCTGCGTTGCGCAGCGGTCGATCAGGCTCTGCTCAACGCCACATAATTCCGGGAACTCCGCCAGCAGCGACGTCCCACCCAACGCTGCAAGCAAATCGGATACACGCCCGATAGCGGGGTTCGCTGAAATGCCTGAAAATCCATCCGAGCCGCCGCATTTCAACCCAATCGTGAGTTTGCTCAACGATGCTGGCTCGCGCCGGCACTGGTTCGCGCGGACCAGGCCGCTAAAGGTCTCACGAATCGCCCGGTCCATTAGCTCTGCTTCGGTGCCCTCGGACTGCTGGTCGACTACGACCAGCGGTTTCGAAAAATGCGAGTCGCGCTTGCGCAACTCGTCCATCAGGAGAGCCGTCTGCGCGTGCTGGCAGCCCAGGCTCAATACGGTAGCTCCCGCCACATTTGGATGATGCAGATATCCGGCGATCAGCCCGCATAGGTTTTTCGAGTCTTCGCGCGTTCCGCCACACCCGCCCTGGTGCATCAGGAATCGGATACCGTCCACATTTTCGAAGAGAGGCTTGCGTGTTTCCTGCGTTTGAGCAAGCTGCTCCATGGTGGCATGAGCGGGATCGGTATGGCCCTCACGATACAAGCGAGTAAGTTGCGCAACTTGCCGCCGATACTTCTCCGGAGCGCCGTAACCCAGCTCCTCCTCAAATGCCTGCTGCAGGCTCGCCACATTGCGGTTTTCGCAGAAGACAAGAGGCACGACGACCCAGTAGTTGCGCGTACCCACCTGTCCGTCTGCACGGTGATAGCCAAGGAAGATCTTCTGCCGCCACTTCGCAATATCGGGAGGCGTCCATGCGTGAGGATGCCGGGTTGCATCGAATGTCTGACTGTCGTGTCGAAGGTTGCGCACCGTGACGACGCCTCCACGCGGAATCGTCTCACTGGCGCGGCCTACCAGCACGCCGTACATGATTACGGCGTCGCCCACCGACCGAGTTTCTGTCACGAACTTATGCTTGCACGGCACATCGGCGGGTAGGATGCACGGTTCGCCTCCGATCATCACCGTTTCGCCACGATGCAGGTCTTCGAGGGCAATCAGCACGTTGTCCCGCGAATCGATTTGTAGAACTCTCGGCATGCGCTGCTGTCTCATCTTTCTGTCTGGTCTCAGGCTGACGCCGCGACCGTGCGATTCCTTAACTGACCGATGCCGTCGATGGTGATCACAATCTCCTCGCCGGGCTTAAGCCAGCGCTTGGGTTCGCGTCCCAACCCCACCCCTGCCGGCGTTCCCGTGCTGATGATATCCCCCGGCTCCAGCGGCACAATCGCCGAAAGGTGCGCAATCAGCTGCGGCAATTTGAAAATCAGCTCGCGCGTATTGGAGTGCTGCAACGTTTCGCCGTTGATTGCCAACTGAATGTCGAGCGCGTGCGGATCGCGCACCTCGTCCTTCGTTACAATTGCCGGCCCCATCGGACAAAACGTGTTGAAACTCTTACCAAGCGTCCACTGCGAGGTCGCCAGCTGCACGTCGCGTGCGCTAACGTCGTTCAGAATCGTGTATCCCAGGATGTGCTGCTCCCAGTCTTCTGCGCGGATATCTTTGCCCCCCTTGCCGATCACGGCGGCCAGTTCAGCCTCATAATCCGGCTGGGTTGAGTTGGCTGGCAGCACGATATCCGCTCCGGGCCCCGTGACTGCATTGGGAAGCTTCAAGAACACCGTGGGCACTTTCGGTATTTCCATCCCCGACTCAACCGCGTGGTCGCGGTAATTCAGGCCAACGCACAGAATTTTGCCAGGCTGTGTCACTGGGGCAAGCAGTTGCACCTCGCCCAGCGCAAACCTTTTTGCTCCGCTGTCTGCAAGCACTTCGCGGGCCGCGGCAAGTGCGTCTTCTCCACCGGCAATAAAAGTCGCGTCGCTGTCATAACCGGCCGCGGCCAGCGGAAAAACAAATCCATCACGCTCGACGCCGAATTTTGTTTCGGCGTCTCTCTTGAAGTTCACCAGACGCATTGATCCTGAGTTCCTTTTTGATTGTGATTCATCTCTGATTTCGCCGGTCCGATCGTCCTTTCAGGCAAGGGCGATTCTGAGGGATGCAGCAAAATCGACCTTGGGTTGATAGTGCGTCGGTAGCTCGACATGCAACCCATCGGCGCGCTGGTGCCACCGAACGCGCTCGTCGGTCCCGAGCAGCTGCACATTTTCAATCTTACCGGGATTGGTTGCTGCCGAGGTTCCCAGAGACTGGATGACTGTTTCTCCGGTGGGCCAACCCATGAAGATGGCATAGATCACGGTATTCGTCTTGTTGCGCGTGAAGCGGACGTCCTGTGCATTCAGCTTGCTGATGCTGTTGCCCTGGAACGATCCGGCCTTGATCATGTTTGGGCCTTCGCCAAAAGTTTTCCATGGCCGCGTCGCATACAGGGCGTCTCCATTCACCTGCATCCAGTCCGTGATCTTGTCGAGCACGGCAATTTCCTTGCTGTCGATGGTTCCGTCCGGCTTGCCGGGGATATTCAGGATGAACGTGCCGTTCTTGCTGACCACATCCACCAACCAGTGAATCACATCGCGCGGATGCATATACCCGCCATACTCGCCCGGCTGCTCGTACAGGCTGCGCAAATAGTGCCACTGCCCAATGCAAGTTTCCGACTGCCAGGCATGAGGCAGAATACTGCTGGCAATGCCTCTTTCAATATCGGCAACCAGCGCCTTCCGCAAACGGGGAGGCATCATCTTGCCGGTGAGCACAGCCTCCATCTTGCCGCCGTGCGTTGCCAGGTTGTGATTGTAGAAATAGGCAGCCAGGTTCATGCCGCCCCAGCCCAGCGGTACCCTCGGATTGTCGAAGTAAAGCAGGTCAGGATTGTGCTGATCGATCAAGTCCCTCGTGCGATCGTAGAAATTCTTCACGTAGGAAATATCCGGAAGTGCATCATACGGATGCTTTACGTTGTAGAGCCGCTGCGGATTCAGCCCTTGCCACCACTGATCCTTGCCCTCCGCCGTGTAAAGGTCGCCATCGTAGGGCACACCGGCCAGCGGTCCTGTCTTATCGGCTCCGTGCGACGGTTGGAACCACCACCAGTTGCGTGCCTGGTGCACGGTCACGCCCAGTCGCATGCCGCGCTTGCGAGCCGCGGCAGCCCAGGTGCCCACAACATCCCTATGCGGGCCGATTGCGCCCGCGTTCCAGGGTTGGTGCTTTGACGCCCACGTGTCGAATCCGTCGTGGTGATTGGCCAGAGCAATGAAGAATCGAGCGCCGGCCTTCTCATACCGGTTGATCAGCCCCTCCGGATCCCAGTTCAGCAACGTCCACTGCGCGCACAGATCCTTGTACCCGAATTTTGATGGCGGCCCGTAGTGCTCTAACTGGTACTTGTTCTGCGCGGAACCCTGGATGTACATATTGCGCGCATACCAATCGCCATCCTCCGGAACGCACTGCGGACTCCAGTGCGCCCAGATGCCGAACTTTGCGTCGCGATACCACTCGGGCGCGTCGTACTGCAGCAGAGAGTCCCATGTCGGCTTGTACGGCCCATCTCCATTCAGGCCCGCAATCGGCGATCGCATCGGGACGCCATCCCACGAGCCCCCGGGGATTGGCAGCGCCGGTGGCTTGCCCCACCCGGTCGGATGCCAAGTTGCATCGTCCAGCCTCTGTTCAACGATCCGTCCGTTGACCAGCGCGTAAAACACCCGCTCCTGCGGCGACTTTGCGCAGAACTGGGCGTAATCTTCCGTGAGCTTGTCAAACCCGGCAGGCAACTCCGACAGCGATTCCTCCGGTGTCTGGGCGTGAAGCGGCAATGCCGCCGAAGCGGCTGCGGCAGCCACCAGTTTGCAGAAGTCCCTACGCTGCATGGATTCTCCTTATCGTTACGGCTGGAATTTGGGTAAAAACATAGAAGCAGTTCAAAGCGCGTCCCTTACTGACGTTGCGAGAATAGCGGCGAGCGCCGGCATTGTCAATCGCTACAGTTAACGATAAAAATTCAGGATTGCTGCGCCTGTTCTTCTCCCCGGTCATCGACGCGCTCGCTCGCCATTTGTCCTCGCAGCAGTGGCGCGACGGCTTGATTCCCGGACCACAAGCGACGGGTCCAGAATGACGCTTACCGGGCGAGGCTTGGCTTTTGCTTCAATGGCGCGCAGAAGAATTCTTGCCGTGCGTTCTCCGATCATCGAGCTTCGCTGATCGATGCTGGAAAGCGGCACTCTCAGGGATCTGTTGTAGTGCAGGTTGCCGCATCCGACAATCGCAATGTCCTGCGGAATCCTCAGTCCGGCATCGAGAATCGCATCCATGGCTCCAATGGCGAGCGGGTCATTGTAGGCAAATACCGCATCAGGCCGCGGTTTTTGCCGCAATAAAATGCGCATCGCCTCAGCGCCCATCCGCACGCTGTCAATATCCACCGTGGAGCGTGCGACCACCAGGTTTTCCGAATATTTCAGGCCGTTGCCCAGAAGCGCTTGCCGGTAGCCTTCGAAGCGCCGCATGCCGGTGCTGTTGTCCCTCCCGCGAATGTGGGCCACTCGGCGATAACCTTGTTCGATCAGGTGCTCCGTGGCAATCCGTCCCACTGCTTCATCGTCCACGCCCACAAAATTCGCGGCTAGCCCTGGGATTTCGCGGTCGATCAGTACATATGGCACGCCGTGGCTTTCCAGTCTCTCGAACGCAGTTCTTCCAGTCCCGGACGACGCGATCACCAGTGCGTCCAGTCGACGGGCTGTCAACTGTTGCATTTCTCGCGCTTCCATGTCCGGATCCTCTTCTGAAGAGGAAAGGATCAATGAGTATCCATGTCTTCCGATGACGGAAGAAAGCGATCTTGCAACCTCGGCAAAGAATGGGTGCATGAGCCCCGGAACCACAAGTCCGATCAGGTAGCTGCGGCCCGTAACCAGACTGCGCGCCATCAGGTTCGGCTGGTAGTCCAGTTCGCGAACCCGCCGCAGAACCCGCTTGCGCGTCTCTTCGGCAATATCCGGATGATTCCGCAGAGCCTTGGAAATAGTGACGACCGAAAGGCCCAGATCCTGCGCAATGTCTTTCAGGCGAACTGCCATGTACCGAACTATACAGCCCCTTGGCTGCGGAGAGAAGCCGTTCCGTCACTTCATTTCCCGGGTTTCCGGCAGCTGCCTTGTCAGCCATTTAACGTTTCCTGTAACGTAAACTCGCATCTGGACCGCCGAAATCCGCCTTCACGCCGAAAACAGCTCCAGTGATAATCACCTTGCTGGGTTTTGCTGCGAGTGGCTGAGCGAACGAGCAATCTTAGGAGTCGAGTCATATGCGTTGCATCGATGCACACCATCATCTCTGGCGCTACACCACCACTGAGTATGGCTGGATCGACGACAAGATGCGGGCGCTGCGCCGCGACTTTCTGCCTGCAGATTTGCAGGCTGAAATCAGCGCGGCCAAAGTGCATGCCACGGTCGCCGTACAGGCACGCCAGACGCTCGAAGAGACCCGATGGCTGCTCGATCTGGCACGCGAACATCCCTTCATTGCTGGAGTGGTTGGGTGGGCGCCGATAGCCAGCCATGAGTTCCCACGAGTCCTGGAAGAGCTTTGTTGTGATGGCAGGTTGAAGGGTCTGCGCCATGTCTTGCAGGATGAACCGGACGAAGGGTATGCACTCCACGAAGGCTTTCAGCGCGGTCTCAAAGAACTCGCACGAACCAGCCTTGTCTATGACATTCTGATCTACGCCCGGCATCTCCCCATGGCGGTCCAACTCGTTGACCAACATCCCAACCAGGTCTTTGTTCTCGACCATCTCGCCAAGCCGAAGATCGCGCAACAGGAGTTGTCTCCCTGGCGGGAAAGCCTTTGGGAGCTCGCTCAGCGCCCTAATGTCGTGTGTAAAGTCAGTGGCATGGTGACGGAGGCCGACTGGCAGAACTGGTCGCTTCACGACCTCATACCGTACCTGGAAACTGCGCTGGAGTGTTTTGGCCCACAGAGGCTGCTGGCCGGTTCTGACTGGCCTGTCTGTACCGTCGCCGCCGGCTATCAGCAATGGTGGCAAACCTTGCGGCAATGGACATCAGCGCTGTCTGCCACAGAGCAGGAAAACATCTTCGGAGCAAACGCGGCGCGTATTTACAGGTTGAAAGGCCAGTCAGTATGAGAGCACTCATTCTTCAGGAACCGGGCCGGGCATCGATCCGTCAAATCCCTGAACCGGCTCGAAAACCCGGCGAGGCATTACTCAAGGTTCGACGCGTAGGTCTCTGCGGCAGCGATTTGAATTCCTTCCGCGGACGCAATCCGATGGTGTCGTTTCCCAGGGTTCCGGGCCATGAAGTCGCAGCCACGATTATGGAACTCGATGGCCCGCACCCTCGTTTCTCTGTGGGCATGGATGTGACACTTTCGCCGTATACGAGCTGCGGCCAATGCGCTTCCTGCCGGCGCGGCCGGAACAACGCCTGTCAATCGAATCAGACCCTCGGCGTACAGCGCGATGGCGCACTGACGGAATACCTCTGTGTTCCCATCGACCGTCTCCATCCGGCGAAGCTCAGCCTGAAAGAACTGTGCATTGTCGAGCCGTTGACGGTAGGCTTCCATGCCGTCGCGCGCGGGCGCGTCGCACAGGGTGAGATGGTTGCCATTCTCGGCTGCGGTGGCGTCGGGCTCGGCGCAGTGGCCGCATCGGCATTCCGAGGTGCTACGACCATAGCCGTCGACGTTGACGATGCCAAACTCGCCATCGCGAAACAGGCTGGAGCCGTGCATGTCATCCACGCTCAGCAGCAGAATCTGAGCCGGGAACTCCGCACGCTTACCGGCGGTCACGGCCCCGATGTGATGATCGAGGCCATCGGTGCTCCCGATACCTTTCGCCTCGCCGCGGAAGAGGTGGCCTACACCGGGCGGGTCGTCTACATTGGCTATGCAAAGGAGCCGGTCTGCTACGAAACGAAGCTCTTTGTGCAGAAGGAACTCGATATCCTTGGCGCCCGCAACGCACTTCCTGAAGATTTTCGCAGCGTGATTCAGATGCTCGAAGCCGGCCGATTCCCTGTAGACGCTGCTGTCAGCTCGATCGTGCCCCTCGAAGACGCCCCGCGAATCTTCGAGCAGTGGAGCGCGCAGCCGTCGCGATTCAGCAAGATCATGATCGACCTTGACTCGAGTTCCTCCGGAGAATAATTACCAACTATGCTGCCCGCCGCCGACCCTACGTCTGTCGCCCAAAATGACTGCTCCGGAAATCGACTGGATGCGCCTTTGCTGACGCGCGCCACGGCGATTCCATTTGTCCTGATCACCACGCTCTTTTTTCTCTGGGCCATTCCCAACAACCTGAACGACGTCCTCATTCGCCAGTTCATGAAGTCGTTTGTCATGACACGGCTCGAGGCCGGCCTCGTGCAATTCGCTTTTTACCTTGGATACTTTTTTCTTGCACTGCCGGCAGGCTTCATCATGCGGAAGTTCGGCTACAAGTCGGGCTTCCTCATTGGCCTGTCATTCTTCACGCTCGGAGCTTTTCTCTTCTGGCCGGCCGCCCTGGCGAATAACTATTCCTTTTTCCTCGCGGCGCTTTTCATCATCGCCAGCGGCTGCTCGTTTCTTGAAACCGCATCCAATCCGTTCATCGCTCAGCTTGGCGATCCTCGCAGCGCAGCCCGCCGTCTCAATCTTGCTCAGGCCTTCAATCCGCTCGGCTCTATCACCGGCGTGCTGATCGGAACGATCTTTATCTTCTCCGGCATCAACCTCAACAACGCCCAGATTGCGGCCAAAAAGGCCAGCCATACTTATGCGGCCTATCTGCACTCCGAAACTCTGCGCGTGGCCAATCCGTATCTTGTCCTGAGCGCTTTCACGTTTATTCTGCTGCTGCTCATTGCGATGACTCGCTTTCCTGACAGCCTCACCGCTTCACAAGCGGAGAATTCCGAGCATGGCAGTATCGCAGCCCTGTTCCGCAAGCCGCACTTCGTCATGGCTGTGCTGGCGCAATTTGCCTATGTGGGCGCGCAGGTTGGTACCTGGAGCTACTTCATCCCTTACGTTGTCACCTATACTCCGGACCAGAACAAGGCTGCCGGCTACCTGTTGACCGTCTCACTGGTGGCTTTCGGTATTGGAAGATTTCTCTCCGCATGGCTCATGCGTTACGTGCATCCCAGCCTGCTGATGGGTGTGTATTGCATTGCAAACACACTGCTCGTTGCCGGTGGGGTCTTTTTCCCAGGTTGGTTCGGAGTGTGGACGCTGCTGCTGTCGAGCTTCTTCATGTCCCTGATGTATCCCACAATCTTCGCGCAGGGCATCCGGGGTCTCGGCGAGTACGCTAAAATCGGAGGCTCTGTCATCGTCATGTCGATAGTTGGAGGCGCTCTGATGCCTCTCGCCATGGGATACATTGCGGACAGTTCCGGCAGTCAGGCGCTGGCTTACTTGGTGCCCTTCGTTGCCTATATATTTATTGGCGTCTATTCGTTTGCAGATTTGCGTATAATGCGCCGAGGCAGGGAATTGTCGCTCTCATAAGAGCGCTGTTGCACAAGTGATCAAGGAGAGAATCCATGCTGAAGTCGGGAATCCTCAATCCGCAGTTGAACTCGCTTCTCAGCCGCATTCGGCACACGAACACTCTGGTCATTGCCGATCGTGGCTTTCCGTTCTGGCCAGGAATCGAGACGGTCGATCTTTCTCTCGTCGACGATATCCCACGGGTTCTCGACGTCCTGAGCGCCATTCGCGGAAATTTCTCCGTCGGCAGATTCTTCATGGCGGAAGAATTCAGAAGATACAACAGCCAGGAAGTGCAAGCAGCATTTGCCAATGTGATTGGCAATACGCCCACCGACTACGAGCCGCATCTTGTGCTCAAACGACGTGTGCCGGATGCGATTGGACTCATTCGGACCGGAGACACCATTCCCTACGCAAACATCATTCTTGCCTCCGGCTGATTCCTGCGCAGCCCATCTGGGAATGACTTGGCGCGGCATCGTTAAGGCGAGATCGCAGTGGGTTACTTTGATTTCGCTTCTTTACTTTCTGTAGCTGCGGCAGGCCACTCCAGGTCACGATTTCCAAATCGGTTGTAGTGCACGAAATCCTGCAGCTCCCGGCGCACGCGGAGATATTCCACCTTGCGGGGCGCTGGATAGCCAAGGCTGCATGCATAGGCGATGCGTTGAAAATCCGGTATCTGCAGCAGGTATTTCACTTGCTGCTCAACCGTGTCGCCGCTGAAGGCGCTCAATACGTGCAGGCTGAGTCCAAGTGACTCGGACATCAGCCACATATTTTCAAGTACACATCCCAGACTGATGAATCCAAGCACATCTCCTTCTGAGGCAGGCGCCCGTCGCCGCGTATCGTATAGGACAATCAGAAGCAGCGGGGTATCCTGCATCGATCGGCTCAGAAACGCAAGCTGAGAAAGTGTGCCGCCGCCATCGGGCTGCCATTCGCCGGGTTCTGTCCATGACGCGGGAAACATGCTGGCCAATACGCCTGTTCTGCGTCTGCGAAATTCTTCCTCTGTAAAGGAAAGCTGTGCATAGTTTTCCCGCAGGAAAGACTCCGAGAGACGGACCGGAAGATTCCCAATTTCTGCGAGCATTTGCTTGTCATTCACCACGACAACTTCAAAATTTTGCATGTTATGCGCCGTCGGCGCCCACTGTGCTGCTTCCAGAATCATCGTCAGGTCTTCTTGCCGGATGCGGCGATTGGGATCATAGGGCCCGCGGTAGGAATGCCGGCTGAGCATGAGCTTGAGAATCTCGTCCATATACATCCTCCTTTGCTCTCCGGCGCGCATGCGGTCAGCTCGTGCTTGTGCGCCTGCCATAATCTGCGATGTCTCTGGATTTCACTTGCCTTTCAGCTCTGTCAACATTCAATGATCCCGTGGGTTCGCATGATGGATGCGGGCGGTGATGCAAATGATCCAGCAGACAAACATCTCTTTCAGGAGTATGGCTAGGACGCTCTTGCACGCACCGGTTTCTCCTCGCGCCCGTAGCGCAGAATTCCAGCAGCGCTTCCGCCTGGCACGGAGTGGCTGCTGAACACCGACACGTGAGTCCCTAGACGCAGTGCAGCAACCGCAAGATGATTCACCATGTCATCGGTTGCATCACCCGTTTCCATCTCGGGCAGCACAAGATGGTGGATTCTCCCGGATTCGACCGCCGGCAAGAGTTCGAGCGTATCCTTCACCAGCTTTGCC
This sequence comes from Acidobacteriota bacterium, assembly GCA_021799405.1. The sequence continues at coordinate 12,286 of JAJZAL010000051.1, read as the reverse complement.
TGCGAGTCGGCACGATCAAGCTCTTTCAGGATTTCAATTTCCGTAGCTTTCTGAAACGCTGCCCACGCCTCGCCCGCAAGTTGGTACAGGTCGACGGATGACAGCCACTTGGGGCTGCCCTCAATGTGATCCCCCAGCAGATGTTCATAGGTGTTCACATCTGCGTACAGAGCCAATTGTCGCTTTACGCCCGCCAGCATCAACGGATACTGCTGGCTCGTCAGCAGTGCCCGGAGCGACGCATCCAACTTCGAGAAAAACTGCCGGAGGTAGACGTCGCGCTTTTCTTCGTCGGCGCTGGTTCCAAACCGTATTCCGCGCTTCCCCGTCATCATTGCCCCAGAAGTGGAGCGCTGTTCCAGGTTGTGGTCCGGCTGCTCAAAGAGTGTGGCTTCGGTCAAATTTCCTGGTAAATCATCAGAAAGTGCGACATCCTTCGCGCCCTCTGAAGTGCAGAGCAGAAGGCGGATATTCTGCTCACCCAAAGCCAGCAGGTAAAAGGCCGCCGGACGCATCAGCAGCGACAGCAGCGGCCGTATATAAAACTCATTTCCCACATGCACGCCCTCGTTCCACTGTTTCGGGGCATGAATGATGCGCGTATGGCCATCGCAGCAAAAGACGGCGATGCCACCGTACTGCGGTCCACGACGTACCTTCTGTCCGAATCCGGTCAACTCCTCCGGTGGCCATTCACTTGCCGCTTCGTCGCCAAACTCTTCGGTAAGAAGTTGCTTGGCCTTGTTCAATGCCGCCCTCATGCGGGTAGGGAACAGTGTGGCTCCCTCCTGTGCGCCGTTGAGAGGCAAATAGAGGGAAACGCACTGTCCATGCATCTCCTGCAATTCCTGCATGTGCTCTTTGGGAGAGAAAGATTCCTCGCGAATTACCTGTGCTGGCATAGGCACCTTCTTTATGACTTTGCGCTCTCAAGCGACGCGAATGTTGTTGTCTACGTGGGCGATGCCAGGAACATTCCATGCTGCCCGTTCCGCTTCCAGGCGCCGCTCAAGCGTTTGCACGGTGCCTGAGAGAACAGCTTTGTCGCCCTCAACCTCAACCCTTACGCCCTGTGCATTCATGATCGCGTTTCGCTTCAGTGCTTCATGGATGCGGTCTCGTATCTCTGCTTTCAGCGCTTTGTTCGCGACAGAGATCTGGTTGCTCACGCCGCGCACTCCCATCAGGTCGCGTACTGCCCGTTCCGCGGCCACGCGCTGGTAGTGCCAATCCACGTCGCCGCGCAAGGTCACCCATCCCGAAGAAACCTCCACTTTGATGCGGTCTTCGGGAATCGCCGAATGCCACAGCAGCACGGACGCAGCCGTCCGGGCGATGTCCTCATCGCGGCGCTCGCTGTCTGCAGGGAGGCGCACCTCCAGTTCGTTCACCAAAGCGCGCACGCCGTGAATCCTCATCACGATTTCCTCTGCCGCGTATCGTTCTGAGAAGCTGCGCACATAACCATGAAGGGTCACCACGGCATCCCTTACGCTGACGCCAATCGAGGCTGCATCCAAGATCGGATCGACACTAAGTTGCTCTTCCACATGGGCTTTCAATTCCAGATCACCGGAAACCATGCATCACCTCCGGGCTCAAAAGGCGGCAGGCGGAAGTCGTCAGGAAGGGAGAAGGGAAATCCGCGGTGAGGACTGAAAACACTACCGCTTTACCTGTCGCCAGTGTGCGCGCATCTAACCAACGTAGGTGTGACGGGAGTCACTCCAGGCAGGTGAGGCAAATCACTGGGAGCTGTGTGTTTGTAGCTTCACTCGAACGGCCTCCTTCGAAAGGAGAAATTCCATGGCAGAAGCGTTGCGGGCTCAACCCTCGGACAAACAGATCCGTGACAATGTGCTTCGTGAGATCGAGTGGGATCCCTCCATTCGATCGAAAGACATTTTGGTGTCTGTCAGGAATGGCATCGCGGCTCTCACTGGCTTTGTCCACAGTTATCTTGAGAAGTTTGCGGCCGAGCGCGCGGCCAAAGCTGTCTATGGCGTTCAGTCTCTGGTGAATGATATCCAGGTCAAGCCGCAGTTGGCGCGCACTGATCCAGAAATTGCCCGCGACGTCGTGCATTCCCTAAGAATGCACCCGCTCGTCCCGGACGAGAAAATCATCACTACGGTTCGCGAAGGCTATGTCACGTTGGAAGGTGTCGTGGGCTGGGATTACCAGCGACGGAACGCCGAAACCGCTGCTGCCGGCGTCAATGGAATTCGCGGAATTACCAATGAAATCAGGGTACAGCCGACCGTTACGCCACAAAAGGTAAAAGAGGCGATTGAATCAGCCCTGCGCAGAAGCGCTGAAGTGGACTCCCATCGAATTTTTGTGACCACGCACGATAACACCGTAGAACTGCATGGCAACGTGCGCTCCTGGGTGGAAAGGGAAGAGGCTCAGCGCGCCGCATGGGCCGCGCCCGGCGTCTCCAACGTGGTCGATCATCTATCCATCACACCGTGACCTTTTCCTCCGCTCTGTCCCGGTGTGCACTCCCGCTCTCTGCAGAAGGAGGAATCACCATGCTTGTACGTGAAATCATGTCAACCCAACCAATTTGCTGTCTTGCGACTGACTCAATTCAACGAGCGGCCAACCTTATGCGCGAACACCGGGTCGGCGCTCTTCCCGTGGTCGAAAGCCAGAATCATCGACGCTTGCTCGGCATCGTCACCGATCGCGACATTTGTGTCCGGCTCATCGCGGAGGGCGCCCCCGCGGCCACTCCGGTCTCGCGAGCCATGACCCCCAATCCGATCACCTGCAATTCCAATGACACACTGGCTGTTTGCGAATCCCTCATGCAGACCCACGCCGTGCGCAGATTGCCAGTGGTAAACGACATCGGCATCTGCATCGGAATGGTCGCGCAGGCAGACATCGTGCTGCATGACACTCCTCAGAATGTCCAGCGCATGCTTAGGGAAATTTCCAAACCAAACGGTAGGACCGAACCCCAGCGGACGATTCTCTCCGCTTGAGGGGGCATTGCACAGCACTGGCACCGCGGCTGGGGCACGATCAATGCTCCGGCCGTTGCTCCGGACGCGTGGCGGGAACCGGTGGCCCGACCTTGGGCAGGCACATCTCGGGCTTCAGTGTTCCAACTGGCACGTAGTCGAAGAACGTATACTCCTTCTTCGAACTCGTGGGGAAGAGGAACAGGATTCGCGCCTTGGTGTAAATGCTGAACCATGTTGGAAGCCAGAAACCGCGGCCAAAAGGACGTTGCTCCATCGCGAAGCGCGTGCCTCTTTCCACGCGCGCGAGAAAGCCCTCGATCATCACGGGGCGCACCACCTCGGCCTCGGCTCGCACCCAGCCGTAACTCTGTTCGTCGATCCATATCGTCCCTTGCATCCCGGTCAAGACTCGGCTCAGCCGGTCTTTCGGTTGATATCCGGGACGTGGCTTCACGTCGAGAACGTAGGTTTCCCATCCGTCTTTCTGTGCGGTTCCCCGCAGCGTAAAATCAAATGCTGTGATCATTTCCCGCAAAAGAGTGCGGTTTCGGTGCTGTTCTGCGTTGTATTGAGCTACGCGGCTGGCGTGCTGCTCAGGAGTTTCGCGGCTGCGCCGCTCGGCTTCGGCCTCGCGGGCAGACGCCAGTTTCTTAAGATCCTCTGCCGGAAGCCCGACTCCATTGACCGCAACCAACTGCGCGTAGGTTGAACCGTACATCATAAAAACCGCGTAGGTCTTTATCTTGTCGCCTTGATTCTCGGTCATGCAGTAGTCAAACTCCGCAGCATGCTCAAAGCCGTCATGCGTCGTTTGTTCTGCTCGGCGAAGGACTTCATTGGCCGTCAGGCCTGCCTGGCTTTGCCCAATCGCGACGCTGCACACCGTGAGCAGGCTGGCCAGGATCATCCATCGAAGCACCATTTTGCACTCCTCTTCGGGAGGGAAAAGAACTGCTCTTGCTTTTGCCAGCCTTGAATGCTGGCTTCCGTTGAACAGGCGGCAATGCCGGATGCATCCGCGTTCTGCTGCCTGCTTTACGCAGCTTTCGTCTCGGCCTCGTCTTTCTCAGTGATGGAGGTCACAAGCAGTCGGGCAGGGCTGTGCCGTGTTCCTCTCGGGTGACAGTGGTCACAGCAACTCGGCGCTTTACGGCTGCATCTTGGCTCTAAGGTGGAGGTTAGGCATGCGTTCGCATTTCAGCCTCGGAAAGCTCTTCGGTATCCGGATCGGGGTGCATGCCAGTTGGCTGCTCATCGCATTCCTGATCGCTTTCTCTTTGGGAGACAGCTTTCACCTGACACACCCGCATTGGTCCTACGCCACGGTCGCGGTCTCCGCCATATTGACTGCGCTCCTGTTTTTTTTCTGCCTGATCCTTCATGAGTTGGCCCATTCTTTGGTCGCGCAGTCCAAGGGGATCGAGGTGCGCGAAATCACCTTGTTCGCTCTTGGCGGCGTTTCGCAGATGACGGAAGAGCCGAAAAGCGCGGCCAGCGAGTTTCAGGTCGCGATTGTCGGGCCCCTCACCAGCGCCGTCATTGGCGCAGCTTGCCTCGCAGGGGTCTGGTTGCTCGGCCCGGGCCTGCGCCATCGCCCTGTCGGAGAAGTGTTGTCCTGGCTCGGCTACATCAATTTCGGCCTCGCGGTCTTCAATCTCCTGCCCGGCTATCCGATGGATGGCGGGCGTGTCCTGCGTGCGCTGCTGTGGTGGAAGAGCAAAGATCTGCTCCGCGCAACCCGCCAGGCGGTCCTGGTCACCAACGGTGTGGCCAGTGTATTCATTCTCGTTGGCATCTATTTGTTCTTCCGCGGCGCCGGAATCGGCGGCCTCTGGCTCGCCTTCATTGGCTGGTTTCTGCTGCAGGCCGCGCGCGAGAGCTACCTCAGCGAAGACCTCCGCCGCTCGCTCACTGGCGTCAAAGTCTCGGATCTCATGCAGCAGCAGTTTCCCTCGGTGGACCGCCATGTGAGCGTACAGCAGTTTGTCCGCGAGCAGTTGCTGCATGCCACCAGCAGGTATTTCCTCGTCACCCATGAAAGAGAACCCGTCGGCATCGTGACGCCCAGGGAGATTACTCCCGTCGACGAACGTATGTGGCCATTCACAGAGGTTGGAGCCGTCATGCGTCCGCTTGCCTCCATGCCTTCGCTGGCTCCCGATGCGCCAATCGTGGATGCGCTGGAGATGATGCGTGACGAAGATGCCGGCGCGGTCCCCGTCGTTTCCGGGGGACAGCTCCGTGGGCTTCTGTCCCGGCGCAGCATCATGGAGTACATGCAGATTCTCCTCGAACTCCAGCGTAGTCACGTCACCGGCCATCCGCATTTGGGGTCGCGGTAGCCACAGGCACGCTCATCTCTTGGCAGCCGAGTGCTTGGAAGCAATGTGATTGGTATCACATCGATAACGCCAGATTTAAATTTTCATAGTCTCATCTATGCGGGCGGTTTCTGTCACCGCGCTTATAACTTCACCATTTTCAAAGGGTTGATGTCGTCTTCAATGCGTTGTCTTGTTTGCAACGGATGCCCCATGCAGATTCGAGGAGTATGCAAAACGTGAAAGGTCTATGGGACCGCATTGCTGTGGGTATTACTCTGGCGGCCATCCTGGCCCACCTGGTCTTGCGTTTTGTTCTGCGCCAGTCTGGGCTTGTTCCCTCGCTGCCACTCTGGATCGCCATTGTCATCTGCGGCCTGCCCTTGTTGTATGAACTCCTCGTTCAGGTATGGCATCGTCAGTTTGGTGCAGACTTTCTGGCCGGACTCTCCATTGTGACAGCCGTTTTCGTTGGTGAGCTGCTGGTGGCCGCCATCATCATTCTCATGCTCACTGGCGGGCAGGCTCTGGAACGATATGCCACTCGCCGCGCCTCGTCCGTCCTTGAAGCGCTCGCCAAGCGTACCCCCAGCATCGCTCACCGTCTGGATAACGGTCGTACATCCGACATTGCAGTCGATGCCATCCACATCGGCGACCGCCTCGCCGTCTTTCCACACGAAATTTGCCCTGTGGACGGAACCGTAGTCTCAGGCACAGGCACGATGGATGAATCCTTTCTCACTGGCGAGCCGTTCCGCATTCGCAAGACGGCAGGTTCGCAGGTCATTTCCGGCGCACTCAACGAAGATGCAGCCCTCACCATCATTGCCGACAAGCTCGCGATCGATTCCCGTTACGCTCGCATCATGAAAGTCATGCGAGATGCCGAAGCCAGCCCCCCGGCCATCCGGCGACTGGCCGACCGTCTTGGAGCCTGGTACACGCCTCTCGCCGTCGCCATCGCGCTGGCGGCATGGCTCGTCAGCCGGCAGCCTGACCGGTTCCTGGCCGTCCTGGTCATTGCGACACCGTGTCCTCTGTTGTTGGCTATTCCCATCTCGGTGATTGGAGCCATATCCCTCGCAGCCAAACGCGGCATCGTGATCAAGAAACCCGTCGTGCTTGAGCAGGTGGGGCAGGTGCGCAGCATGTTCTTTGATAAAACCGGTACGCTGACGCACGGCGAGCCAAACGTGACGGATGTCGTTGCATTTGAAAGCTTTTCTCGAGAAGAGATCCTGCGCTTCAGCGCCGCCCTGGAACTATACTCCAAGCATCCACTCGCTTCCGCCATCCTCCGCGCTGCGGAAGAAGAGCACCTCGAGCTTCCGCCCGTCGACAGCATCAGCGAAAAGCCCGGACAGGGATTGCGGGGCGTGATTCAAGGGAGAGCCGTCCTCGTAACTGGGCGGCGCAAACTCACTCCGGAAATGCAGGCCAACCTTCCGGCAGACACCCTCGGCATGGAGTGCATCATTCTGGTCGATGAACGGCTCGCCGGGCTCATTCGTTTTCGTGATCGCCCCCGCGTGGAGAGCAAGCCTTTTATCAGCCATCTTCTGCCCAGGCACCAGATTCATAACCTCACCATTCTTTCCGGTGACCGCGACACCGAGGTGCGCTACCTGGCTGAAATCGTCGGCATCCAGGATGTTTACGCCGGCCTGGAGCCGGAGGACAAACTTCGCATGGTGCGTGAGGAAACTGAAAAAATGCCCACGCTCTTCCTGGGAGATGGGGTCAATGACGCGCCCGCCATGTTGGCGGCAACCGTGGGCGTGGCCTTCGGACAAAGCAGTGACATTCTCGCCGAGGCCGCCGGAGCCGTCATCCTGGAGCCGTCGCTCGCTCGCGTGGACGAGCTCCTGCATATCGGTAATCGCATGCGGCGCGTCGCGCTGGAAAGTGCGGTTGGCGGCATGGTGCTCAGCCTCGTCGGTATGATCGCCGCTTCTTTTGGGCTGCTGCCGCCTATCTCAGGCGCCATCGGTCAGGAATTCATCGACCTCCTGGCCGTCCTGAACGCGCTGCGTGCTTCTGTGCCAGGAAAGGTGTTACGGGACTTTTAAGCCCGGGCAGTTCTTGCGTGACCACCGTCACAACGCTTCGCTTGCCGCAAGCGGGAACATCAATCTGCTATGAAGTACGAACTTCACCTGCATCGCATTGCGGTCGGAATTCTCATCCTTCTGCTGGGAGGCTTCATCGCCTACAGCTTTCATCTGCGACCGGTTCTTGCGCATGCGCGGTTTGAAACCGTCGGTGCGTTGTTCGTGGTCACCATCGCTTCTGCTGTCTTTGTCACGATTGGGATTGTCGAAAGCACAATGGCCTTTCAGTTCGGCAGAGGCCACCGGCGCGAACTTGTCACCTATCTCGTCCTGGGTTTCATCTCGCTCGGGAGCGGCCTCTATCTTGCGATTTCCGACACCAGCTCCCTGCAAACTGTCGCTCTCGTGGCGTCCCCGCACGCTCTTTTGTTCGGGCTGGCGGAGTTTCGAGTCGCCCGCCACTTCGAACGTCATCCGAATTACCGGCGCGGCCTCAGGGTTGGTGGCACCGTTGAAATCCTTCTTGGCCTGGCTCTGATTTTTGGGGCATCTCTTTCCACTCAGGATGTCGTCAGCCTGCTTACCTATGTCGCTCTGTTAACCATTCTGCAGCTTGTGCCATTTGTCTTCTTCCGCTTCCCCCATGCACCAGATGTTTCATAATCTCCCGAGTGACCGCGACGCTTGCATGTTGCGCAAGAGCCACGTTCCTTGCGCCTCCGTGGGGTTTCGTGCAATAGAGAATGCGAAATAAGAAAGAGAGCGCTGATCACGCTCTCTTCTCTTGCCGTGGATGACGCGACCACCTCGCGCCGATTGCCTATTGCGAATCTGGCCCTGCCCCATGGGCCGTTGGTCTCGTTCCCTGGCATAGTTGCTCAATCGGCTGACCGGGCGTGTACTCTATCTTCGGTGGCGGCGTACACCCTTCTTCGCGTTGGATCAGAAGACTCGGTTTGCCTTTCTCTTCTTTCTCCTGTTGCACCACAATCGGTTTCAGCTCCTTCTTCATTTCCAGAAATTCCGGGGTCTGCACGGTCATCTTTTCCTGCTTCGGCAGGAACATGATTTCCCGCTCCGCGTCCACCATCCTCTGGTAGAACGGCGGGTGGGTCCGGAACCAGCTCACGCCATTCACGTACCCTACCCGCGTCGCCATCTTGTCAAAGAAGTTCAAAAAGCCAGCCGGATCATAACCGGCCTTCCAGGCATACTGCACGCCAAGCTGATCTGCTTCCAGTTCATAATCCCGGCTCACGCCCAGCAGCTTCAGGTTGATGACCAGCCCGAGCCCGTAGAATCCGTATTGCAACGCATAGTAGAGCCCAATCCCGGCCACGCCGCCGGTCAGAATGACGGCAGCAATCTGCGCGGCCTGGTAAAAGAGGCTGGCAATTGTCGCACGCTTCATCATTTTCGCGCTGTGCCGTGCCGTGTCGTGCGCAATCTCATGCGCAATCACGCCCGCCAGTTCTGATTCGTTGTCTGCTGCCTCCAGCAGGCCCCGCTCCACGAAGAGATAACCGCCGGGAAGAGCAAAGGCATTGATTTCGCGGGACTGCAGCACCGTGATGTGCAACGGAACCTTCAGATCAGAGTTGCGCGCCACTCGCTCGCCCACCGAGCGCACATAACTCTGAATGGCCTTGTTCTCAAGGTCCGGTGGCAGCAGGCCCATGCGACGAAGTTCCCGTACCGCATCCTGTCCGCGCTTGACGTCCTTTTCCTGTCCGGGGGCAATATCCCGAAAACCGATATCCTTCACATCGCCCCAGCGCCGATTATGATAAGCGCCGGTTGTGATCTCCGCCTTGATGTCCAGGTATTGCGTTGGCCAGTTCTGCAGCAGATCCAGCTTCGCAAACAGATTGTCGTACGCAGTCGGAATCGCGTGGTCGGTCAGCATCTTCGCTTCACTGCGGAGCATTTCCTGATTTTGAATCGTGCAGTGCAGGGCATGCCGTTGTCTGTCTGAAATGGACGCGCCACCCTGTTTCAATTGCTTCCGTGCCGCCTCGACGGCTTTGCCAAACGTGGAGGCATCGTTGCTGAAGCGCTTGCGACATGCGCTCTCACCCTGCTTCAGAAGCTCCCGCTGCTGCTCGTACTCCTGTTGCGTAAAGTGCACCGTGGGAGCTACGCGAAACAGTTCTTCGTAGGGCTTATCAAGGTAGGAGCGCAGCGTTGCCGGCGACTCCGCAGGTCGCTGCGCAACCGCGGTGGTAGTTTGCGTCTTATTCTGAGTTTCCTGTGCCCAGACCTGCTCGTCGACGATTGGCAGCGCTGTCAGCGCGACGCACAGGCCCACTGCGATGAGCCGATGCAAAATCCCTTGAACCGTTTCGCGAATCATCGTGACCTCTCCTTGCTTTATCTGCTGCCGGCTTTGCCTTCAGAGGAACCGCTTGCAGCCTTTGGCGCGATATAGCCTTCTCTCGCCATCACTTCGAGCTTGTGCCACTTGCCTTGCTTGTCCTGAACCCGCAGCGGCTTCCCGTCCGGACCTACAATCTCCACCTTCAGGCGATGGTAGCGTCCATCCCGGGCATCCTCCGGAACCGCAAATGCCAGCGTGTATGCGTTCCGCAGTAAAGCGGCAATCGACGAGAAGACCTCCGGCAACGCGCCCTCAAATCGTGGGAAATAGGCGATGCCACCCGTCTGTTTTGCAAAAGCACTCAGTTGATTCTTTGTCATCGCGTAGCCGGCAGTGGATCCTCTGAAGCGCACATATTCCTGTTCCGCTGTGCCGACGCAAAAGACGATTGCGTCCGACTTGCGCAGCTGCCGCCTCACTTCGTCAAAGGTCGAGGCGCTGAAGGTGTTCACTCCTGTTCCCACCACCAGAACCGCCTTCCGCCCTCGTACCGTTTCTAGTCGCTCCACCACGTCCACCAACGAGTCGAACAGGTTTGTTTCGCGGAACGTAGGAAAGCCCAGTCCGGCAATCGCTTCCCGCACCGCATAATTGTTATGGGTAAAGTCCACCTGCACCTTCGATTGCAGGTCATAGGTCACCAGCGCGACCCAGTCTTCCGGTTCCAGTTCGTCGAGAAAGCGCGATCCCCAGTACGCCGATTTTGCTGCGTAGTACTGGTACGACATCGAGCTGTACTCCATCAGAATCACAACCGTCATCGGAGTCTTCGGCGGTGCAAAGTACCGGATTTCGCGGGGTTGCTTGTCGTCAAGAATGCGGAAATTGCCTGGTTTCAGGCCGCCGATGATGCGGCCCTGATCGTCTGTAACCATCACGTCCACGTTCACAAGGTCTGTGGTCGACGGATACGGCTGCACCTGTGCGGCTTCCACTGGCTGGAGAGGACTAACCTGTGTGTTCGGCTGCTGCGCGGATCCATGTTGTGGGGAAGACGGCGCTCCCCATGCTGGGAGCGCCGCAAGTATCACTGTCAGGAGAAGGGAACGAAATCGTACCATGCTGGCCTCCTCGCACTGGAATACTTATGCGTTGAGCCGCCACAATTGAAACAGAAGGGATAACGCCACCCTCAGGAATGCCTGCTTCGATTCTCCGAGGGTGGCGCCCTGCAAATGCGCTATTCTGACTCGCCTGAGGATGGTGCTTTCATCTGCTGCCCCAGAACCTCGGCCTTCGATTTTGCCTTGCCGTATTCCACATAGTCAGAGATGATCCTGGCGGCGCGCCTGTTCACTTCATAGGTCGCGCGCACGTAATCCTGGTACGGCTTCATCTGCACTTCTCCCTGGTGCTCCGTGAGGTGTTGGATGGTTGCCGTCAATTGCATCGCCATCTCATGCATCAGCGGATTGATCCGGTCAATCGTTGTCTGCTGCCAGGGCGATCCCTCGCTGCGAGCCTCGTTGAGCCGCTGTACTACCTTCCCCAGGTTGTTGACATGCTCTCTAATCCGTTCCAGTTGATGAGCATGTGTCTCCCAGCCTGCCTTTGTTCTGGTGTAAGTTTCCAACTCCTCCGAATCATTCGAGGCTTGATTGGCATAATGCTCGGCATCGGTCAGCAACCGATTCACGTGAGCCGAATCTGCGGCCTGCGCAGAAGCACGGGGTAACCCCGCCATCATCAGTATCAGAGCGAATAAGATGGCGGAAACGCTGAGTATCCGACGGAATCTCATACTTCTCTCCACAGCGAGTCGAACTTTCTTCCACTACCACGGAGTCTGTGCGGATTCAGGAACCACTTACAGTGATGCCGGTCACAGGCCCTGACGAACACCAATCTGCGTGATTTCAGTCACAGTTGAGCCGTGTAAAATCTCCCATCCTTACTTTCAGGAGACAGCGAAGTTCTTCCGTCTCAAGGGGGAGTTATGTCCTGGAAAAAGATACTTGCGCTGGCATGTCTCGCGGTTACGTCGTTCGCGCTTGGACAGATTTCTGCCGGCGGCTCTCACCACCTGCATGCAACGACGCTCGAGAATTTATCGACTGCCATGCACGGAGAGGCCTTCGCGCATGCAAAATATACGGTGTTCGCGGAGCATGCCAGGGAGGAGGGAAATCCTGAACTGGCGAAGCTGTTCGAAACGACCGCAAATACCGAGAAGTACGAACATTTCGCCGAAGAAGCAAAATTGGCTGGCATCGTCGGTTCCGATATCGAAAATCTCAAGGACGCGATTGCTGGAGAATCCTACGAAAGCCAAACCATGTATCCCGATTTCGCCGCTGCGGCGGACAGGGTCGGTGACCATGAAGCCGCTCTCAGGTTTCGCGAAATTGCGGCCGACGAGGCCCGTCACCTTGACGCCTTTCGAGTGGAACTCGCACATCTGGAGGCTCAGTCTCACTCCGGACAGCCGTAGTCGACTTCCATGCAGGCTAATGCAAGGGGAGTTCCCCCGGCTCTGCCGGGGAGGCAGTAGGAGTTTGACATATTCGGGAGTCCACCCAGAGACTCCGAGACGTGAGCCGCCAAGCACACGTCAAGGAG
>JAJZAL010000287.1 GCA_021799405.1 Acidobacteriota bacterium | reverse complement strand
TATCCGACATACAACAGCGGGATTCAGATGCTGGCGACGCAGATGGTGCTGGACACGGCGTTTTCAGGCATTAGGGGCAAAGTGCTGCGGGCGCTGGCGCGCAGGACGAGCCGAAGGTAAGAAGGGATGGGAGCGGGGATTTGGTGCGCTAAAAGTACATCGGCAGGTTGCGATTCGGAATCCCGGAGGGAGTTTTCCGGCCGCAACCTGCCTTTGTAAGGCTGAAACTGTTGGGAGCTGATGACTGCCGGCAGAGATGGAGCCGGCAGCCATCCGGGGTTAGCGGTTGTACCTGAGGGAGCGGACGAAGGCGACGAGAGCCTTCATGTCGGTCTTGTTCAGGTCGATCGCGGGCATGCCATGCGACTGCATGAGTTCCGACGGATGAAGGAGCAGGTGCTCGATCATGGACGGAGGAAGCTCAGAGGCGGTGGCAGTGAGCGAGGGAGCGGCTGCCGTGCCTTGCATGCTGCCATCGCCGTGGCAGGTGGAGCAGCGCTGCTTGAAGTAGACGCGCTGGCCCGCCAGTTCTAGGGGAGTGAGCTTGTGCGGCGGATGATGCACAACAGCCGCCGCGGCTTTGGCTATACCCGGTGTGGGCTTCTTCAGCGTGGCCAGGTAGGCAACCACCTCGTTGAGCTGGGTGTTATCGAATCCGAAGGTCGGCATGCCTCCGGCCTTCATCTTTGCGTTGGGCTGGCGGATGAGCGCGATGAGCTGGTCGTGGGGAACCGTCCTGGTGATGCCGATCAGCGAGATGGCCAAGGGGGTTCCCACGCCGCCGACGCCGTGGCAGGCGGTACAGCCGCGGGTATCGAAGATGTGCTGACCGGCTGCCGCCAGGCCAGTGAGCGCGGTCTGCTGAACCACCGGTTTGGCGGCCGGTGGCGCAGGGGCTTCCGCGGCTTTGGCTTCCGTTGCAGGGGCCGGAGCAGCGGCATGCGTTGGCGCGGCGGGTGCAGCTGACGCTGGTGCAGACTCGGTGGTCTTGAAGATGACGACGGCCGGTACGCCGGGAGCGCGATGCGCCGGAGGCGGCATGGAGTTGAGGAACGCCCACAGATCGTTGGTTTCCTGGTCAGTGAGCGGAGCGGGTGGCATGCCCTTGGCCCTCATGGCCGCAACCGGATGATGAATGAGCGAGCTGAAGGTGGATTCGGGGAAGTAGTGGCCGATGCCGGCCAGGGGCGGGGCGATGGCGGTGCCCTGTGCCGTGGGTCCATGGCAGGCCATGCAAGTGTGCTGCTGGAAGAGTGCATGACCGGCGGCAATGTTGCCCGCCGGCGCTGTGGTGGAGGTTGCGGCCGTTTCCTGAGGCGCCGGTTTGGCGGCCGGTGGCGGAGGAGCCGCAGCTGCCACTGTCCTTGTTGTGCGAGCCGTAGCGGCAGCATGTGCGGGTGCGGATCCAGCCGTCTTGAAGATGACGACGGCCGGAACGCCGGGAGCCCGATGCGCCGGAGGCGGCATGGAGTTGAGGTAGGCCCAGAGCGCCTGGGTCTGCTGGTTGGTGAACGGGTTGGCCGGCATGCCCTTCGCCCTCATGGCGGCGTTGGGATGATGCACGAGCGAGCTGAAGGTGGATTCCGAGAGGTAATGACCGATGCCGGCCAGGGGCGGCGCAATGGCGGTGCCCTGGGCCGTGGGTCCGTGGCATGCCATGCAGGTGTGGGTCTGGAAGATCTGATGGCCTTGTGCAATGAGCGGTGAATTGGCGCTGCCGGAGGGCGATGCAGCCGGTACGGCCGCGGCCGCCGGAACGGCTTGAGGCGCGCCATTGGGTTGGGGAGCCGCACCGTTCGCCTCGGTTGCGGGCGTTGGGTTCATGGCCGGCGGGACATTCTCTTCCGGTGTGCCGAGAGCATGCAGATAGGCGATCAGTTCTTCGACTTCAGGAATCGGCAGGCTGGGTGCGCCGGGCATGCCTGCGCTACGGAAGGCTGGGGACGGATCATGAATGATCGATACCAGTGTTGCATCGTTGAATTTCTTCCCGATGCCGACCAGGGACGGGCCGACGGCGCCACGGCCTCGAGCACCATGGCAGCTGGAGCAGCCATTCTGCTGGAAGAGCGCTTTGCCGCGGGCAACCTCTGGGTTGTAAGTTCCGGGTGCGAGCAGGTTGAGAGCACCGGGCGACTGCAGGAACGGCTGGAAGGGAGCCGCCGAATAGGCCTTTTCCTGAGCTGCCTGCTGCGCTAACTGCATGCGCACGGTGGGATTATGCATGTCCTGGTAGTGGCTGAGGAAGCCGAGATAGAGCAGTCCACCGAAGAGGATGGAAACCGCAAGCAGTGGAATGGGACGGCGCCAGGGGCGGCGTTCGAGGCTGCGATCGAGGAACGGCAGAAGGAAGAAGAGCAGCGCGACGATGCCCGGTGCGATCACGACACCGAAGACAGTGGCCGGGCCCTCCCAGAACTTGAGCCATTCAAAGATGGGCAGGTAGTACCACTCAGGACGAGCGATGAAGGTGGTGGAGGCCGGGTTGGCGCGAGGTCCGAGCGTGACCGGATGGAAGTAAGCGAGGAATCCGAGGCCAGCGACCAGCAGCAGAGAAAAGACGAGGTCCATGAGGACCTGCTTGGGATAGAAGCTTTCCGGCGGGAGTTTAGGTTCGACCGGGTCTTCGTTGATGGGCCCGGCCGCGCCAGCCTTGCGGAAGAGATAAATATGCACGGCAACGAAGGCGAAGAGGATCGCCGGGAGAATGATGACGTGCATGAGATAGAAGCGGGAGAGCGTGAGCGTGCCGATGGTGTCGCCGCCGCGCATGAGGTGCGCGGTCCAGGGGCCGATCAATGGAATCGTAGAAACGATATTGGTGGCGACCGCGGTGGCAAAGTAGGCTTTCTGGTCCCACGGCAGGAGATAGCCGGTGAAGCCCATGGCGAGGACCAGGATGGCGAGCACGCCACCCGCGGCCCAGAGGAGTTCGCGGCGTCCTTTGTAGGCTCCCCACAGAAAAGTTTGCAGAAAGTGCAGGGCCAGCACGATGATCATGGCGCTGGCGCCGTAGACGTGGAGGCTGCGTAGAAATTCTCCGGCAGCCACGCGCTTGCTGATATAGGCGACGGTTACGTGCGCATTTTGCGCCGAGGGGACATAGTAGAGCGCGAGGCAGAGGCCGGTAATGACCTGGGAAATAAAAATGAACAGAAGTCCTGAGCCAAAGACATAGGCCCAGCGAGCGCCTCCGGGGATGGGCTCATCGAGGGATACGCGGAGGATGAGGTTCATGCCCGTGCGGCTTTCGAGCCAGCCGAGGAGCTTCTGCGTACGAGTAGTGGGATTTTCCTGTTGCGACATCAAATCTCCTTCGTATGAGCTAGCTCACGACTTCGCGGTATGGAACATCCTCGCGGAAGAATTCGAAGTGAACGAGCAATTCTCCTTCTTTTTGTTCGGTGGGCAGAGGATCCATGCCACGGCGCGCAGGTCCTTTGACAAGTTTTCCATCCTCGCCGTAGACGCTGCCGTGGCAAGGGCAGACGAAGTCGCCTTTGGCAGCGCGCCATTGCACGGTGCAGCCGAGATGGGGGCAAATCGATGAGAGCACGCGGATTTTGCCATCCTGTGTGCGCTCGACATAAACAGATTCGGTGGTGACGGTTTCGCGCCAGCCGTCGAGCCTGCGAAAGGTGATTTGCTTGAGGACGGGTCCACTGCCCTGGGGAGGGAGTGAGTCAACGATGCCGACTTTAGACCACTTGGATAACGCACTGTTCGCGTAGAGGGGGTAAAGCACATAGCGCAGAACGGGAATCGCCAGGAGTGCGCTCATCGCGACGCCGCCGACCCCCAGCAGGGCTCCAAAAAAGGAGCGCCTGCTGATGACGATGACGTTGCTGTCAAGTTCCCGGACGGGAGCGGGGTGATGCTGTTCCATATGGTTTTTTATTCTCCTGCCTGATTTGCCTTTAGTAGTTAAACCAGACCGCCGCGTAAACGGTGTTGTTGTCGGATGCATTGCGTCCGGAACCATCGTAATTGACGCCGGAGCCGTTGAAGTGACTATAACCGGTGTAAGCGAGCGACAGGTCGATGTTCTGAACAGGCCAGTAGCTTCCCTGAACGATATAGCCACTGGTATTTGGACTGCCGGTGCGGCTGCCATCGATGGGATCGGGTGCGTAAAGAACCGGATCGTTGCTTCCTACAAGAGTGAAGTACTGACCAGTCAGATTGTACTTGCTGCCCCAGTAGTAGGTTGCGTTGACGCGGCCCTCGTCGAGGGTATGATCGGCCATGGCGGCTCCGCCCTGGTCGTAAGTGGCCTGCATGGTGGAACTCTCATGGATATAGGTTCCATGCACGGTGAGGGCATTGGAGCCGAAGGGGCGCTGGACGGTGAAGTCGAAGGCCGGATCCGTATAGTTGTCGGTCGGTCCGGTGACAGCGCCCGGGTAGGACTGCATGTACATGCCGTAGGTGCCGACCTCGATGTAATTCTTGCCGGCGTATTGCTGCCAGGCGAGGCGCCAGTAGGGAGCCGCACCGGAGATGTTGTAGCTGAAGTTCTGGCCGTCCGCGGGTGCGGGGCCACCGGCGTGCTCGGAGCGGTAGAGGGTGACGTCACCATAGAGGTGGTTGTCATACATGGCATAGGCGCCGGCGCCGGCGACATCCTGCGCGAGTCCGCCGTCGATGACAGGCGCCGCGATGGAGCCGGGGGTCTGGTCGGCGGAAATGTAGGGGAAGCCCCAGGCGGGAGTGCTGTTCCAGAGGTCTTCGACGGTGGGATTGTTGTTGAGGTCCAGACCCCATTGCAGCGTTTTGCCGTCGAGCTTGGAGGTCTTGGCGTAGCGGAGATCGGTGTTGTCCATGGTGAAGTGATCACTTTGGTGGTCGTAGGTGGTCTGTGCGAAGACGCCAAAGTGCGGTGCGATTGCGCCGGCGAGGAAGAGGCTCAACTGCTGCGGGAATTCGACGGTGCCGTTCTGGGTGCCCGGCTCCTTGGTCTGGAGTCCGGTGTCGGAGACGAGCAGCATGACCGCCAAGGGGAGATTGTTGAGCAGCTGGAGGGATTTTCCATCTCCAATGGTGTGTTTCGGTTTGTTGCTGACGAGGGTGTAGCCGTTGAGCTTGAAAGCCCTGCCGAAGGCAGTCAGTTCGGGTGGATCGTAGTGGCAGACGTTACAGGAGAGCCCCGTCTGACGGGCGAAGCTGGGCACAGCCCACGCGGGCATGGTCCATCTGAGCAACAGTGCGATTACCGCTAATCTGACTATGTGTTTCATTGGCGTCTTTCAACCTCCGTAGTGGCAGATGATCTGCCCATTGCGTGCAGGGTTTTATTGGCTTACTGCCCGTCAGGAGACAAAGGGTGTTTCCGGGCGGACACCATTGCGATCTCTGCGAATTGCTGTTGTTTTCGTACTGAATGACGGCTCAAGAAGATAGCAAATCCGCCACCTTCAAAATCGTCCATTCTTTCTTACGTCAACGCCTCATTTCCTAATTTCCGAAGCATGCTTTCAGGCGTGCTTCGTTACGGGTCCCAAGAAATGAGCGATATGCGTTGACAGAACGGATAGTAAATGGGCTGACAATGATGCAATGTGATCACAATCACAGATGTCACGAGGGTGCAGACTCTGGAGAAGAGACGGAATCAGGGGGAAGAGTTCTCATTTGCAGCATAGGGCTCCACTCTGCAATCGAGATCAAACGTGATTCTGGTCCGAAGGGCGACCTCTTCGGAGGCGGTGTCAGATGACGAATCTCAGATGCCCATCGACGGCTTTCCAGAATTTACGATGCGGCTTTGAGCGTTCATGTTACGACAATAACCTTTTACTACGCTTGGCCAATGAATTCAAACAGATGTTCCGGAGAGCACAGGTGGGAGTTGCGCCTTCCAACGAGGAGCGGGTTTACCGGATTGGCTGAGGATCACTGCTTGCGATGGCCTGGGGAGGTTAGGGGTCAATTAGGACTATGCGTGAGGGAGACATCAAGCCGGTATTGCGGCGCCGCGGTGATTCCGAGAAGCTGGGCTTTGTGGCGCAGCGCCTCGGTGCCTTCGCCGGTATAGCCGATGGCGGACTTTTGCGGCGCTGGCAAGATCAAGAGGCGCAAAGGCTTTTTGCCGATCAGTGCCTTCCAGGGCTGCATGCCGAGCTGCCAGGCCGTACCGTTCCAGAAATTGTCGTCGAGAAGCCGTTTACCGCTGTAGAGGCGTGCGACATCTCCGGTGTAACGGATATTGAGGAACACGTTGCTGAGGTCGGAATCGGAGGG
>JAJZAL010000286.1 GCA_021799405.1 Acidobacteriota bacterium | reverse complement strand
CTGCGCCACACAGCCATGGCGGCAAGGCGCAGTCTGC
The DNA here is from genome assembly GCA_021799405.1 of Acidobacteriota bacterium. The sequence goes on along the minus strand of JAJZAL010000286.1, from coordinate 6,204 downwards.
TCCAGAGCAACCTGAACATGACTGCCTACGTAGCCATCGAATCAGATCTGTTGGACCGGCGCGCGGAAGCCATTCAGCTACACGCATCCATCCAGAGTGCGCAGGCTGCTTTACGCGTCCTGCTGGGATTGCCCTTCTCAGACTGATGCGATGCTGGTTCCACCCTTCAGGGAGCCTGTTTTTCGAGTCAGGCTCCCCTTATCGCCCATCGAATGATATTCCGCTCACGCACAGTTACGAAAAACTCACTGGTGCAAATGGAGCGCATAGATATGGTGAGTCACGCCGGAAATTTTCGGGTTGGTCTCGTTCTCGAGATCGAAAACTGTAACGGTGTTGATTCCTTTATGCAGCCAGCAGCCAGGGATATAGTCAGACTGCTGCGGACCAATGTTCCAGATGCGTCCCACAGCATGGCCGTTCACCCACATCAGGCCCTTGCCCAGTTCGCTTACATCGAGATAGGTATCCCCCACTTTACTCAGCTTGAAGGTTCCCCGGTGGAAGGCCGGACCTGAAACGGCTTTGTGTGACCAGTGCAGAGACGGAACCTGCTCCAGCCGCATCGGATAATTCTCCCATCCCCGCAGCGGCTTTCCATTCAGCAGCACGGGGTAGATCAGCCCTTTGCGGTCTGTCGGAAATAGCGGCCCATAATTAATGCGCCCCGTGTCCTCCACGAGAATATCGAGCCGCGCAACAGGACCAGAAATATCGAGTGTCACCTCATGCTGATTCAGCCTGCGATCCAGTGTGGCAACTTTATGCCCGTTGACGTAGACCACGTCGTAGTCGCGCGCACCACCGATATCGAGCACGCCCTTCACGGGTCCGTGAATCTGCGTGCGGTAGAGCATGTAGCCGGCCTGTAAATCGAACTGCGAAAAATCCAGAGGCGTCTGGCTATCGTGCGGTGCGGGCAGGTTCTTCCAGAGCGAGGCAGACAGCGGCAGACCAAATGGCGCCACATGGATCAGCGGCACCGTGGCTGGCACTGGCGGAAGCGACTTCCCGGGTGCGTACTGCCGAAACAATTTGCGCAGCGCGTAGTAGTCGGGAGTGGGGTCGCCGGCCTCATTCAAAGGCGCCGAATAATCGTAGCTGGTTGTTTCCGGCTCGTACTTCTTGGCATTTCCGTTGGCGCCATTCAGAAATCCCCAGTCGGTTCCGCCATGAAACATATACAAATTCACCGAATATCCGTGAGAGAGAATCCAGCCGAGGTCCTTCAACTGCTGGGCAATCGGCGCGCTGCCGTGATGCGGTTCGCCCCACGAATCGAACCATCCCGGATAGTACTCAGCTACATACATGAGCCTGGAGTGCGGCCGAAACGCGAGCAGTTTTTTGAATCCGTTCTGCACGGAGCCGGGGCCGACGTCGATGGCTTCGGGCAGTTCCGGCAAGGAGCCTCCCCACAGGCCAGGCCCGTCGGCGGTATACAGCGCTACGCTGCCCAGTCCCGCTTTGATGATCATGTGTTTCACGGCTTCCAGATATGCCTTGTTGTGGCCAAACGATCCGTATTCGTTCTCGACCTGCACGGCAATGATCGGGCCCCCGTTTGTCCAAAGCAGCGGCTTGAGCTGTTGGCCCAGATGATCGAGATAACTCTGGGCTGCATGCAGATATGCAGGATCCAGGCTGCGCACACGCATCGAAGGATCTTTCAGCAGCCATGCGGGATATCCGCCGAAGCTCCACTCGGCGCAGGCGTAAGGGCCGGGGCGCAGGATCACATACAACCCCACCTGCTGCGCGATGCGAAGAAACTTCGCCACATTGTATTGGCCGGAAAAGTCCCACTGCCCCGGGCGCGGCTCGTGCACGTTCCAGAACGCGTAAACAGAAATGGCATTCAGCCCCATCGCCTTCGCCATCTCCAGACGCGCGCGCCAATATTCCGGAGGAACGCGCGCATAGTGAATCGAGCCGGAGATAATCTGCACCGGCTTGCCATCCAGCACAAAGTGGCCACCGCTCACAGTCACCGTATGGCGGGTTCCCGAAGCCTGTGCGGACGCCCTCCAGGGAAATGCCACGCATGCCAACGCCAGAACCACACCAACAACGAGCCCGCTAGAACACACCTGCGATCGCGTCCAAAGTCGCGCGCGAAGAACGGGCTGCACTGATTTCGTGGAGTGCATATCTAACATCGGGCCTTTGAATCGAAAGAACATCGTTATACCTCTGAATATGACCTGCGATTGAGATGGAATGAATCTGATGCTTTCTGCTCTTGCACGATCTTTATCGCGAACTGCGTTTCGCTATTCCGTGGAACATGTATCGCTATCGCTCAACGAGCGCGACGCCAGTGTTTGCGTGTGAGCACATTCGGCAGCGACCAAACCTGCGAGGCCAGATTATGTCCGCAGGCCTGCATCGTCAGTCTATCTGCGGGCGGGCCAGTCAGGCAGAGATGATCGCCTCGATTGATCAGGTTGCCGGCCAACGTATATTTCCAGTGCTGCAGGGCAGTAGAACGACAGTTGCTCAGCTCCGCACCGGCTCCGGCTGCGGTCAGGCATTTGCCGTTGGACTTCAGAACTCCATCCGCTTTTACGGTCCAGTATTCCGCCGGGGAACCAGTACAGGCTTCTGCGGTTCCCGCCGCAGACAGGCAACGCGTATAGCTTTCCGCGTTTCGTTGCGCATTCGGAATAATCCGGATGATGGTTCCTGTCCGCGCAGGCAATCCGCAGGCAGGGGAAGGCTTGACTTTCCAGATGGCTGTGTCATGGGAAGTGATCATCGCGTCCATCACGAGGGCGTTTCTCTGCTCTGCGCTCGTCCATAGATTGCGAACCTGCAACCTGCAACCACTTCCAGGGAAACCAAGCTCGCCAGGTCGAATGGAAACATGCAGCGGTCCAGTGCCCCGGTTCAGTACGGCCACAGCATAGGCGCCGTCCGCGAGCGGCTTGAACAAGAGATCCATCGCCGGAGTGCGGCGAATCAATGTCGCCATTCGCCCCAGCGGATCCTGGTCAATCGCCAGTACAGCGCGATTGCCCAATACAGCGATGGACGCGGGATTCAGTTTGTTCAGGTTCGAACTCAGAATGAGCGGAGCAGACATCATTGACCAGAGGGCAAGTTGGCTGCGCGTTTCCGCAAGCGTCATGCCGCTGTCGCCGCCAATGATAAAGTCTGCGTCGTTCCAGTTTCCCGGGCTTTGAAACCGGCCAAGCGGAAGATTGTAGGTGTAGTTCCAGAGTACGCTGTGAAAGCGCTGCACATCAGGATTCTTCGCATTGTAAGTAGCAATGTCTGAACCCTCCCGCCACAACTGGCCGTAGAGGCGCACCCAGGTCAGCACGTCGTACCACTCCGGGTTTCCCTGAAAATAGGCGGGCGCAGATTCAGAAAATACAATCGGCCGGCCTGCACTTTTGAGCGCGGCGCTTTCTGCCTTGTAAGCTTTGCGGTAGGCAGCATTCTGGCTTTCGCCTTTTGCGGCATAGACATTGCAGCCATCCAGCTTCAGGTAATCCACGCCCCATGATGCGAATAGCTTCGCGTCCTGCACAAAATGTGCCGCGCCGCCGCTTTTCGGCGCCCCGCTGCCGGCAAAACCGCCGCAGGTAGCAAAGCCGGCGTCTTCGTAAATGCCGAACTTCAATCCCAGCGCGTGGATCTGATCTGCCACGGGCTTCATGCCGTGAGGAAACCGCCTGGGATCCGGCTGCAAATTGCCACGGCTGTCACGCGTCTTCTGCATCCAGCAGTCATCAATCGTGACCGTGTTGTATCCGCGAGCCGCAAGTCCTGTGCGAACCAGCGCCCGTGCATTGTCAAGAATGGTCTTCGCGGTGTAGTTGCACTGGTAATGCGCCCAGTCATTCCATCCCATCGGCGGAGTCGTAGCCAGCCGAGCAGCGGATGACGTCGCAGCCACTCCGGGCGCGCTCATGCCCGCGAGGATTAGCAACAGGCAGCCGGTGTTGCGAGTGCGAAGCCACCCGGCATGGTGAACTTTCGCAAACCGGCGAACCACAGTAAAAGGAGCCGCATAAGCCAAGAGGCACGTGATCAAGCGGAATGTGATGGATTGCATACAGTAATCGATCGCTCCCTTAAAGTGCGCGACAGAGAGCCACAGTATCTACTCTTGCGTGCGCTGATTACAAGGGCCGGTCTGCGATAGCCCAACTCTTCCACAGGTCTTCCACGCGCGTGCCTCACGCGGATACCTTGCATGCTGTCGCTTCGAACCGTTACCTTCGCTACATGGGCGCCGGGGCAGCGTTTCCGCAACGGCCGCAGCTTTGAGGAAAACATGAGCTCTTCCGGCAAGCAGGACAAATTCGTCGCCATGGTTTCGGCCAAAGCAGAGGTCAGTCTTCCGCTGAGCCAGTTTCATCCGCGCTCCATGCTGGTGACCGCGGCGCACGAGGTGCAGCAGCCCCGCTATCCGGTGATTGACTATCACAACCATCTTGACGCGCTTGATCCGCGTGAGGTGCTCCGCGTGATGGACGCCTGCGGCGTGGAGCGTATCGTGAACATTACCATGCAGACCGGCGAAGAGGCTCTGCGGATGATCGAGAAGTTTCACGCGGCCGACGCTTCGCGCTTTTCCACCATCGGATGGATGGACTGGTCTGATGTCGATCGTTTCGACTTTGTGCAGCTTACCTGCGACCGGCTGGAGCGACTGGTGGAGCATGGCGCATGCGGCATCAAGTTCTGGAAGGATCTCGGACTGACGGTGTGCGATGCCCAAGGCCGGTTGCTCCGCATCGACGACGAGCGCCTTGCCCCCATTTTCGACAAAGCCGCCGCACTCCACATCCCGGTCATGTTTCACACTGCCGATCCAAATGCATTTTTCCTGCCCGTCGACGGACAGAACGAACGATATGAAGAGCTGGCGGCGCACCCGGATTGGAGCTTTTACGGCGCGCAGTATTCAAAGGACGAGCTGCTGGCGCAGCGTGATCGTGTGATAGCCCGGCATCCCCGGACAAGGTTTGTTGCGGCCCACGTTGCCGAGAGCGGAGAAAACCTGGCACGCGCGGCACAGCTGCTGGAGCGTCACCCCAACGTGCTGATCGACATGAGCGCGCGCGTCTCAGAACTGGGCCGGCAGCCGTACGCGGCGCGCGAATTCTTTTTGCGATTTTCGGATCGCATCCTGTTCGGCACTGATCTGCTGCCGGATGAATCCATGTATCGGCTCTACTACCGCTTCCTTGAGACTGCCGATGAGTATTTCGAATATCCTTCCCACGCTTCGCGGCAGGGGCGTTGGAATATCTACGGAATTCAGCTGCCGGACGAAGTGTTGCGCCGCGTCTATCGCGAGAACGCGCTGCAGTTGCTGGCGTAAGCACGGCAGTCGCCCGGCCTGACTCGCTGCGTTCTTATTCCGCAAAAGGTTCGTCTGATGCAGGCTCCGGAAATACTCTTGACGGTTCGTGCGGCTCGCAAAAATTGCTGAGTCCGACACCTACGAGTCGAAAGAGCTGATGCGGCCCGAGATCCACGCGATCTCGCAATGACAGGGCGATGGCCGTCAGTTCTTCGCAGGAGGCTGGAGGAGCAGCCGGCGTAAGACTGCGCGTGCGAATCGTGAACTCTCTGGTCTTGAGCTTGAGCACAACCGTGCGGGCCACGCGCGATTCTCGCCGCGAGGCAGACCACACCTTGTCCGCGAGTCGCCGGATCACGGCTTCCGTTTCCGAAAGAGGAATGTCCTGCTCGAAGGTATCTTCTGCCGAGATGGACTTTGTGGGTCGATTCGGCATCACCGGAGTTTCGTCAATGCCCCGGGCCAGTTCGTAGAGCCGGGCCCCATATCGCCCAAAGCGGCCTTCGAGCGAAACCAGATCGAATCGCTGCAAATCAGCCACAGTTTGAATCCCCATTTGCATCAGGCGCGACTCCGTGACCTTGCCCACGCCCGGAATGCGGCCCACAGGAAGCGGCGGCAAGAATGCTTCCAGATCCTTCGGTTGAATCACGAACAGGCCATCCGGCTTGCGCCAGTCTGAAGCGATCTTGGCAAGAAACTTGTTCGGAGCCACTCCTGCAGAAGCCGTCAGCGAAAGCTCCTCGCGAATTTGCCGACGGATGGCGATCGCCACTTTCGTGGCTGTGGGCAGCCCGGTTTTGTTTTCCGTCACGTCCAGATAGGCCTCATCGAGCGACAGTGGCTCGATAAGATCCGTGTGGCGCTGGAATATCTCGCGCACG
>JAJZAL010000050.1 GCA_021799405.1 Acidobacteriota bacterium | reverse complement strand
ACAGGAAAAAAACATTCATCGCCATCGCATAGGTAATGATGACGGCGAGGGCGTCAATGGCCTTGCGGCCCACATCGTACCCTGTCAGCCGCCGAACCAGCATACAGAGCAAAATCAGCAGCGCAGGCCCCGAAGCGAATGCGGAGGCCAGAAACCGCGGGGCCATGATGGCAGTCAGCCAGAATGGCCGACCTGGAAGACCGGCGTACAAAAATGCAGTCACGGTGTGGATGCTGACAGCCCACGGAATCGAGAGCAGGATCACATACCGCACCCACCGCTCCACGGGCAAGCCTTTTTGTTCGGCGTGCAGCGCCGCCAGCGTGATGATGATATTCAACAACAAATAGCCGCTGAGTGACGCCATGTCCCAGAACATCACGGAGTGGAACTGCGGATACAAAAGCACGTTAAGGATGCGCATCGGCTGGCCGACATCGACAAAGATGAAGAGCATGCACACCACGACCGAGGCAACAGCCAGCAACTCCCCCAGAATGGTCATACGGTGGAATTCCTTGTGGTCGTGGAGATAATACGGCAGCACCACCATCACCGCCGAGGCGGCCACTCCCACCATAAAGGTGAACTGGCCGATGTAGAGACCCCAGGAAATGTTTCGGCCCATGCCTGTCAGTCCCAGGCCGTAGTCGAACTGGCGCATGTAGTAGTAAAAGGCCACCAGGATCACCAGCAGCAGCCCGGATATCCACGTCCAGTACTTTCTGCTTCCGGTCATGGCTTTTTCCAGCATGAACATCACAACCACCTCAGAGGATGTAGTAGATGTTAGGCCCGGTACCCAGTGAAGGTCGACGCCGCAGAGTCAGCCCCGAACCGAGCATCTTCCGCACTTCCGATCCTGGATCGTTCAGGTCGCCAAAGATCAGCGCCTTTGCCGGACATACCTCCACGCACGCCGGCCCCTGACCGAGAGCGAGTCGGTCGTAGCAGAAAATACATTTCTCCACTACGCCCTTGGTACGGGTCGGGAAAGCCGGATTCAATACTTTTAACTCCGTGCGAGGGTCGATCCAATTGAAGCTGCGCGAGCCGTACGGGCACGCAGCCATGCAATAACGGCAGCCGATACAGCGGTGCCAATCCATCATCACGATGCCATCTTCTTCCCGCTTCCAGGTGGCCCCGGTGGGGCACACACGGACGCAGGGAGGATCGTCGCAATGATTACAGAGCACCATCGTCGCCCGCTCTTTCAGCGTCGTTTCCAGATAGGGGATTTGCTGCGCCTCAAAAACGTTCTCGACCTTTTCTTTCCATATCCACTTGATCTCGTGGTTCGGATCGGGAATTACCGGGACGTTGTGGCTACTGTTGCAGGCGTCGATGCACTTGGTGCAGTCGGGCAGGGTGCTGCACTTTCGGGTATCCACAATCATCGCGTATTGCTTGCGCGGTCGCGGCCTGCCATCTTTCCGTTCGCCCTCCAATTCGGCCAACACCTGCTTGCCGCTGACAGCGACCAGCATGGAGGCTCCGGCAAGCCCTAGAAATTCTTTGCGTGTCATATTCATTGCAAGCCTCCGCGCAACGCCCTGGGATCTATGTGGCAGTTCCAGCAATCGGGCGTCCGCACCCCCATGTACGTATGGCAACGATCGCAAAACTGTTCCTTGTTATGGCAGCCCAGACACGTTCCTGTCAGACTCATGTTGTACGTCTTACCGTCAAAGGAACGAAAGGCGTGCCGATCGCGACGGACCACCAAATCCCGCCAATTGAACAGGAGGAACACGTGAGAAGACCGCATATAGGCGACCGGCATCACACAGTCTTTCTGGTTTGCGGGCAGAACCAAGTTCGGCGGTGGCTGGGAGTGCCGTATCCCCAAGCTGCGCCAAAAAGGGAAGGTCACCAGTCCAAGGAACACCGCCAGGATGGCCAGAATGCCCAATTTCTTACGCATGGACTGGCACCTCCTTTTCCTTCAGCAGCTCGCCGCGCAGGTCGATCGTGCGTTCTTTTTCGCCTTGCATCACCAAGGCGTTGCCGAGAAACTCATGCACGCCGCCCACCTCGACTCCAGGCACCCAGTAGTTCATTGCTGTGGGCAGGGTGGCTTTATCAATGGCGCAGATGCAGGCCAGCATGTTCACTCCGTGGCGCTGTTGGACGTACTTGACGGCATTGGCGCGGGGCAATGCGCCGCGCATTCTCATCTCGATGTTTTCATCCGTCCCCAGGCCGGCGCCGCTGCCGCAACAGAAGGTCTGTTCGCGGATGGTGTTCTCCGGCATCTCATAAAACTGATTGCAGGTGCTGCGGATGATGGCGCGCGGTTCCTCCAGCAGCCCCATGCCACGCGCCGGGTTGCAGGAGTCGTGAAAGGTCACCCGCCAGTGATCGTTGCGGCTGGGATCCAGCTTCAGTTTGCCGTGATGGATCAAGTCGGCGGTGAATTCGCAGATGTGTACCATCTTGGTGGAGCGGGTATTCTCAAAACGCGTTCCGGTGACGGGCGAGACCGGCACTTCAAGAAAATCTGCGGGACCGTTCATGGTGTCCATGTATTGATTGAGTACGCGCCACATGTGGCCGCACTCGCCGCCCAGTAGCCATTTCACCTCCAGGCGTCTGGCCTCGGCGTAGATCTTGTAATTCAGCTGCTTCATCATTTCGTTGGAGGCGAATAGTCCGAAGTTGCCCCCCTCGGCCGCGTAGGCGCTGATCGTATAATCCAGCCCGATCTCATGGAACAGCATCAGGTAACCGAGCAGGGTGTAATAGTGGGGTGAGGCATAGTAGTCCGCCGAGGGCATCACGAACAGGATCTCCGCGCCCTTGCGGTTGATAGGGACCTCGATGTGGATGCCAGTCAGATCCTCAATATCATCCACAGCCATCTCGATGCTATTCACGAAGCTGTGCGGCTGGATGCCCAGGTGATTGCCCACCCGGTAGCAATTGGCCACCGGCTCCATCACCCAGTTGACGTTCACTCCCACCAGGTTCAGCAACTCGCGGGCGATCATGGTGATCTCCGCCGTGTCGATGCCATAGGGGCAGAAGACTGAGCAGCGGCGGCATTCCGTGCATTGATAAAAGTAATAGAACCACTCCTTCAGCACCGGCACGGTCAAATCGCGCGCACCCGCCCATTTCCCAAACAACCGCCCAGCTATGGTGAAATAACGGCGGTACACCGAACGCATCAACTCCGCCCGCAGAACCGGCATGTTTTTCGGATCGCCCGAACCAAGGTAAAAGTGGCATTTGTCGGCGCAGGCTCCGCAGCGCACGCAAATTTCCATGAACAGTCGGAAGGAGCGGAATTTCTTCAGCCGTTCTTGCATTCCCTGAAGGATGATTTTTTGCCAGCCCGGCGGCAGCTTCCAATCTTCTTCATAGGGCTGCCACTCACGCGGGTTGGGCTGCTCCATGGCCTTCAGGTTTTTGGGAGTCGCGCTGTAGCAGTACCTCCCCTTAGACAGCGTGGCAACCGGTTCCAGCCAATCTGTGCTCCCTGTGGGCCGATACGTTATCTGGACCAATTCCTGCGGCGATGGCGCATGATCGGACATGGTTATTCCTTCTCCAGCGGCAGTCCAGCCGCCCTGATTTTTTCCCGGAACTCGTCCTCCCACTCCGCATAGGTATGGACCTTCACTGCGGGATTCCAGGGATTGATGTGGCGCTGGATGCGGCTATTGTTGGCCAGATTGCGCGTGGGACTCAGGAAAACGCCGCCAAGATGCATCAGCTTGCTGAAAGGAATGTAAGCCAGCAAAACACATACGAAGGTCAGGTGAACGAAAAACAAAGGTGCCACGTTGGGCGAAATGTGGGGAGAAAAAGCGGTCAGGCTGAGAGCAAACTCCTTGACCCTTTCCAGGTCCACTCTGTCGGAATAGCGCATTTGGATTCCCGTCAACACCAGTCCGAGCAATAGAAAGAGCGCAAAATAATCCGCCAGCAGAGATAGGTAGCGTACTTGCGCATCCCAGAAGCGTCGCGCCAGCAGGTAGAGCAGCGCCAGAAAAATCACCCCATCCGTGATGTATAGCCTGGGAGCGCCCACATGAAAAAATCCGTCCAGCGCACTCATCCCCATCAACCAGTGCGGCACTGGCAACAGAAAAAAGCGCAAGTGACGCAGCAGGATGAAGAGAAGAGACCAATGAAAGGCCAGTGCGGCTAGCCACAGGAATTTATTTTCCGAGTAGGCGATTCTAGGGCCTTCGCGCAACTCCGCCCGGGTATCGCGGAACAGGGAGCGAAAACACAGGACCTCCAGCGCCATACGGCCCCACGCTCCGGTCTTGGTCGATGGATTGTCCAGGCGGTTGGCCTTGATCCAGGGAAATGATTTTTGTTGCCCGCAGGTGGTGGGGATGCGAAAGGGAACAGGCGACCATGCCCAGCGAACCACCTTGAAATTGAAACCAGCCAAAAAAATCAGCAGCGCTGCATACGGAAGGATGTCCGCAAGCAGGGGCCGCACGGCAGCCGTCTCCGCGCCGAAATACGCCAGAGCGGCCACCAGAAACACCACCAAAAACGCGATGCCAGCTCGCAACGTGCTCATCTCGGCTCCGCCTCCATGCTCTGCGCTTCTAGCTTTTGATAGACCCTCTCCAGTTGTGCCGTGCGCCGTCGCGCCTCATCCGCTCGCAGAGCGAAAATCTTTTCCCGGCACGCCATGTACAAATCGAAGGCGATCAGCGCGGCCTGCTGCGTATGCTGCATCACTTCTTCCTGCGCGTCGGGCCACGCTTTCCATTGCTCTCGCAGGATGGAAGAGAGCTGGAAAAGAAACTCCACCGCCTTGCTAGGGGTGGCTTCCTGCACCGCGCGGATGCGCACAATCGCTTCCAGCGCCGCCGCCAGCCGTGCGCGATCCATGCCGCCCAATATCTCTTGCAGCACGATTGGGAGGTTCTCCTGAATCGCATGCCCCATGGGATTGCGGAAGGGATCTTTTTTCTGTTCAAGAAAAGGTTGGCCGTGCAGCGAAAAAGACTGAACGACCTTGATCAGCCATGCCTTGGCGATCCCATCGATTTCTGCATTGTCCAATGTGCGCATGTTCGCGCCTCCCTGGGGCTGCACTCGATTGCCGGACAACCGACGAGCGCCAACTTTCCGGTCCTGTTTGGACGCGGCTAGACGCACCCGGTTGGCTTGGGTAGACCCGCCAGTTTGCAAGCGCCCTTGGCCGGTCCCGACGGAAACAACTCATAGATTCGGCCCAGCTTGAAACCTGTGTCCTTGCAGACTTTGCGCACCATCGGCGCAATTCCGAACTGCAGGTAATAGTCCCGCAACATCTTGATCACCTTCCAGTGATCCGCAGTCAGTTCCGTGATTCCTTCCGTGGTCATAAAATCCTTAGCCACTTCCTCGTTCCAGATTTCTGGATCCTGCAGAAAGCCATCCTCATCCACTTCGTAGCTATGACCGTTTGCTTCGAACTTAGGCATCGTTTTTTACTCCTCTTTCGCTCATTGCATTTCGATATAGCCGCACGGGCATTCCTGTGCGCACTTCTGACATCCGTTGCAAAGCTCCAGCTTGATCTTGAAGTGTTCTCCCTTGGGCTGTTTCACAAAACAGCTATTGGAGCAAAGCATCCAGCAGGTCTCGCAGTCCATGCACATGCCGCAGGACATGCAGCGTTTTGCTTCTTCAAAGACTTCGGCTTCGGTGAGTCCCAACTCGATCTCGGTGTCCTTCTCTCGTTCTGCTGCGGGGATGTGCGCGCGCTCGTGACGGGCCATTTCCTTGTACCAGCCCAGCTTCAAGTTCTCCGGCTTGATAGTGGAGCCATGCAAGGGGCTTTCCAGCTTTCTGCCCCGCAGCTTGGCGTCGATGGCCTTGGCGGCAAACTGACCCTGCGAAATCGCCGTGGTCACCAGCGCCAGGCCGGTATCGTCACCGCCCGCAAACAGCCCGTCCAGTCCGATCTCGCCCCACTCTCCGGTCTTGAGCCAGTTCTTGTCCGGCTGGATGTCCGCCAGTCCGTCCCACTCCGGCGCCTGGCTGATGGCCGTGATGATCGCGCTGGCCGCAGTTTCGAACTCGGACCCCACAATCGGAACCGGCCGCCGCCGTCCTGAGGCATCCGGTTCGCCCAGTTCCATGCGAATGCACTTCAGACCCACAGCTTTGCCATCCTTCAGCAACACTTCTACCGGCGCAACCAGAAAATCGATCTTGACCCCTTCTTCCAACGCCCCTTCGATTTCCGGCTTGATAGCAGGCATCTCCTGGCGTGTGCGGCGGTAGAAGATGGTCACGGAAGCGCCCAGCCGCTTACTCATACGCGCTGCATCGATGGCCGTGTCGCCGCCACCTACCACAATCACAGTTTTGCCAAGATCAACAGCTTCGCCGCTGTTGGCGTGGTTCAGGAACTCCGTACCGGTATAGACATTTGGCGCATCCTCGCCTGGCACTCCCAGTCGCGCCCCTTTATGGGCGCCGATCCCCACGAAGATGGCAGCGTAGTCCCTACGAAGCTGTTCCAGGGAAATGTTGCGGCCCACCTGTGTGTTGCAACGCAGTTCGACCCCTGTGTCCAGGATGTTTTGTATTTCCGCATCGAGAATCTCTCGGGGAAGGCGATAGCAGGGAATGCCGTACCGCAGCATGCCCCCGGCGCGGCTGAAAGCCTCAAACACAGTGACGCCATAGCCGCGCCGCGCCAGTTGATAAGCACAGGAAAGTCCTGCCGGACCGGCACCGATGACCGCCACCTTCTCCGGCTGCATCTCTTCAGTCAGCTTCGCCAGCTTGAGCGCCTTGGAGAGTCCGAAGTCGCCCACATAGCGCTCCAGCGCATTGATGGCCACGCTTCCTTCCTTAGCGCTGCGGTTGCACGCGTCTTCGCACGGATGCGGGCAAACCCGTCCGCAGACTGCCGGAAAAGGATTGTGCTCGGTGATTTTCTGCCAGGCGATCTCACAGGCTTGCTCATGGGTGCGCCCGTATTCTTCGGCCTGCGCAATCGTCGTCAGCCATCCTCGTATGTCCGTACCGCATGGGCAAGTACTGATGCAGGGAGGTGTCTTCTCCACGAAATGCGGTCGCGTGTGGGAGATGTCCGCGCCGCTCCCTCCTCCTTTGATGACCGGTTTCTTGACTTCCTTAAAGAGACCCATAGTCGTATCTCTACTTATCCGTTGGAATACATCGTGCGTTTGAAGTCCTCAAGCTGACCAAGCAGGCGGTCATGCAAATGCTCATCCTCAATGAGGTAGGTCAGAAGTTGGCTGGGGACAAAGAGGTGGCATTCCTTCTGCGCCTTTTCCGCCAGTTCGATGGTCTTCCTCTCCATAGCCGCGTGTTGCTCGATGCTCTCCCAAATTTCCCCCACGTCCTCCGGCGTCAATGTGACAGCTTCTTTTTCCAAGCTGTCGAGGATGAATTGCTGTACCTTTTTGTGCATCGCCGAATCTTGCCGGATGATCTCCATCAGCAGCTGGATGAACGGATTCTTCGTCTGCTGGATGATGTGCGTGGTCGATTCAACGCTGTGGTCTTCGATCTGCTGCCACTGGCGCAGCAGGGTGGTAAGCGCCACCTGTCGATCCGCAACTTTTTTCCTGTCCAGCGTTTTTGCGTTCATTGCGATCCTCTCCTTCATGCCGTGCTGAGACGTTGCCATGTGGCTTCGTTAGGACTACTCCGGCGCGGCTCCTTCTTTGTGCGGCAGGGTAATAAAACTTCCCCCAAAATAGCTGTAGACACAGCGCCCGGAATCCATCAGTAGACGGATGGCGTGCTTGCAGTCATCTTTGCTGCATTCCGCGTCGCCGTATTTGGCTATCATGGCCTTGGTCAGGTCCAAGGCCTTCAGGTTTTTTTTCCCCTGGTATTCCGTGACCATCTTGAACATCTCTTCCGCAATGGTTTCGACTGGGACAGACATAGTGTTCCCTCCTAGTACCGGATGTGCGCCGAGCGGGCATATGTCAGGCCGGCATTTTTGAAGTCGTCTATGTGGTAGCGGGTGAACTCAATGCCCGTCAGCTCAAAGAAACGAGGCCATCCGATGCGTTCGATCCACTCCCCCATACGCTCATGCTTGCGCGCGTTCTCCACATAGACATTGACGATGTTTACCACCGCGTTCACCACCTCCGGCCAGCGCGGCGGATTGTTGGGCAGAAAAGGAATGGCCAATTTAGAGAAGCGCGGCTCGCTGCGCGCGTTGCTCACCTTGCCCCCCACCCAGATGGAAATCCCATCATTGGCAGGGTCGTTCAGCGGCATCGCCGGGCAGACGGTGTAGCAGTTGCCGCAGTACATGCACTGCTCCTCCACAACCTCCACCGAAGGCTTGCCATTGACCGTAGCGGTGCGGATGGCCCCGGTCGGGCAGGAAGCGATCACGTTGGGGATTTCGCAGATCTTGTTGATCGTGTCAGTATTGATCTGCGGCGGCTTGCGATGGATGCCGAGAATGGCAATGTCCGAGCAATGTACCGCGCCGCACATATTCAGGCAGCAGGCCAGTGCAATGCGCATCTTAGCCGGCAGCTTTTCTTCTGTGAAGTGCTCGTATAGTGCATCCATGACGCACTTGACAATGCCAGAAGCGTCCGTTGCCGAGGAGTGGCAATGCACCCATCCCTGCGTATGCACTATATTGCTGATGGCGTTGTTGGTGCCTCCCACGGGAAAACCGGCGGCATGAAGCTCCTGCTTCAGCGGTTCGATATTTTCCTTCTTGTCCAGCAGGAACTCCACGTTGTTGCGACTGGTAAAACGCAGGAACCCATCGCAGTACTTGTCCGCCAACGCCGCGAACATGCGGATGGTGTGCGTGCTAAGCAGCCGCGGCGAGCCGGCCCGCACCGTGTAGATGCGGTCACCTGTCTCCGAAACATGACAGAGGACACCGGGGGCAATGTTCTCGTGATACTTCCACAGACCATAGTTTTTCTTGATGACCGGATGCAGGAACTTTTCGTAGCTCGGTGGACCAATGTCCGTGATGCGCTTGACTGGGGCTGTTGCCATGATCGTGTCTCCATTCTCCTGGTAGCCGGGTGCGCTGCGGCTCCCCGGCCGACGCGCTATATTTTGTCTTCCGCCTTGAAGTAAACATATGGATTGTCGCGGGGCGCAGAGACCATCTGGGGCACAGGATCCAACCCGATGGCATCCAGAAAATTCGCCATGCCTACACGCTGGATCAATTCCCCGATCCGCTCGCGGTTCTTGCCATACTCTCCCCAGAAGTCCCAAATGCGGGAAGTCAGTTCCTTGATCGTGTCCAGCAACTCCTCGACAGGCACAAAGGGGATCAGCACCGAAGCCAGCAGCGCACCCTGCACGATCGGCGCTTTCGCCCCAATCAGGATCGCCGCGCCCTTCTCCTTGCCGGGACGCAGGGCCTTCGGCATGACATTGATGCAGTGCATGCAATGCACACATTCTCTGTTACTGATGGTTAGCTTGGTGCCGTCCCAATCCATACATTTCGTGGGGCAGTGATTGCAAACGTCCCTCTGGATGTCCAACCCGGCCGCGGCGTACTCGGCCACTGCGGCATCGTCCTGCTGGATGTCGTCTTTCCAAGTGCCGATAATGGCCAGGTCCGAGCGGGCAATGGAGGCGACGCAATCGTTCGGGCAGCCGCTGAACTTGAATTTGAACTTGTAGGGGAAGCCGGGCCGATGCAACTCGTCCTGATAGGTCTGCGTGATGTCGTTACAGGCGGCCAGGGTGTCATAGCACGCCCACTCGCAGCGAGCTTTCCCCACGCAGGCAGAGGGAGTCCGCACACAAGATCCGGACCCTCCCAGGTCGAACCCTGCAGCGGTCAGGTCCTTGAAAGTTGGCTCCAATTCATCGGTCGTAGTGCCCAGAAAAATGACGTCCCCGGTGGATCCATGCATATTGGTCAGACCGGAACCGTGGCGCTCCCAGATATCGCACAAGGTGCGCAAGGCATCGCTGGTATAAAACCATCCGGACGGCATGTTGACGCGCAGGGTGTGAAAGTGGGCGACCTTGGGAAAACGCTCCGGCATGTCGCTATAACGGCCAATGATCCCGCCGCCATAACCCATGACCCCAACAATGCCGCCATGCTTCCAGTGGTTCTTCTTGTCCTCGTACGAGACCTCCAGCACTCCGAGAAGGTCTTGCGAGGCCGGACTGATGTCCATGGCCTGTTTTATCTCCTTCACGAAGCTTGGCCACGGGCCTTTTTCCAACTCATCCAGCATCGGGGTATCATATTTCTTGTCCGCCATGTTTTTCTCCTTTAGCCCACGATTCAGGTCGCCATGCCTAACTCCGTAACGTGGATATTTGGCAATCGTTCAACTTACTTTTCTAACTGGACTTGCTGGATTCTGCTCATGTTTTTACCTACGTTGTAACTATGCGCCGGGACCTTATTTCTAGCGGTGATCTCTATCACGCATATGGTCACGACTAATAAGCCATCGCCGATAAAAAACAGTGAAGTATTTTATCTCGTAAACGTCCACTGTCCAGAAAGAAATACTTATTGCCTATAAGTCGCTCAAATATGCGCACATCCTGTATCTCCTTTACCGATGAGCACTGCCCTTCTCAGTCATTCTGTACGCGATCATTCATGCAACTTTCTCGCTTATGGAAACACTCTTTTCTCCGGATAGTTCCTCCGCCTTGTTTCTTACCGCAGCAAGATAGATGGCCAGCGGGCGATAGATCAGGTGCGCCCATTTTCCGAAAGGAACTTCCACGATCAGCATGGGCGCCGCAATGGCCCAGTGGATCGTATACATCACATAGGTCGGCATCGGCATGTCCATCAACCGCAGCACGTTAAGCAGGATGCCGGAAAGAGCCGTAAAACACAGAAGAATCGGAAACATCCAATCGGAAATATGGCTGTACTTGTGAATTTCATCCCGCTTTCTTGTGCGATCGATCAATATCCATACCGTAGCTACCAGTAAGACGATCGTCGCGTAGTAGCCGAGAAAGCTGGTCCAATGGAAACTATTGTTTTGTATCTGAAACCAAGGCAGGAAAATTACTACCAGCAAAAACATCGTCGCGTAGCCTGAGACTAGAGCGAGATGGCGCAGCCAGTTCTTTGTCGATTCCCTGCTACCACACGACTCCCACCGCATCTGGGTCAGTCCGTGTAGAACAAAAACAGGAAGATAGGAAAAATAAAGGCCGACAGGGATCTTCCTTCCGCGCGTCAGGAAGAAAAACATGCGTGCGGCATTGGAGAGCAGAAAGACGGCCAACAGCAAGGCCAGCAATTGGTCCGCTCGGTGCGCAATGGCGACCGGCGCGAAGCGATCCAGCATCACGTGCGCCAGCGGCGCCGGGCCGGAGCGGGCCAGCAAACCGAAACCAAACCCCTGCGGCAGCGTGAACAACGCCAGCACCACCGCGGCCGTCAGCAACAGGACGCCAATCTCCCAGATGCCGGAGCGGTACATCCGTCGGGAAAGTCCTGTCCAATCGTAGTAAGACGTAAGATAGCGACGCAAAGCCATCATGGTCTCGCCGGGATTAGCCTTGCGCGGACAGGCTTTGGAGCAATCGCCGCAATAGTAGCAAAGCCACGGCCCCGGATCTTCGATCACCCTGTCCTTCATCCCCCACTGTGCCATCAGCATCTGCTTGCGCGGAAAGCCGTTCTGATCCGTCGACAACGAACAGGCGGAGGTGCAGGCGGCGCACTGATAACACTTCTTCAGATCCTCTCCTCCGAGACCCTGCACGTCCCGGATAAAATCGTTGTCGGGTCTGCCGATCGGTGTAATGGCCATAACTAAAATCCCTTGTACGGATTGGGGTCGAGCGCCCGAATGCGTCCGGCAAAATCGTTGATCAACTGTGGCAGTCGCTGAAAATCGTCAAATGCGGCTTCTACCATCTCGATGCGCTCCGACTCCAACTGCAACCTTTGCAGGGTCTCCTTCACGTTGTCCAAGCGCCGCTCGGCCAGTTCGCTGCCGCGCACAAAGTGGCACTGGTAGTCTTCCCCGTGCTTGCATCCCGCCAGCATTACGCCGTCAAATCCGCTGGAGAGCGCGTCCGCAATCCAAACCACGTTCATCGATCCCAGGCAGCGCAGCGGAATCACACGCACACTGGCATCCAACTGCGTCCGCTCCATGCCTGCCATGTCGAGAGCTGGAACCGCGTCATTCTCGCAGGCGAAGAGCAATATCCGCGGCTTTTCTTCCTCTTCTTCCGGAACCTCGACCGCCTTGATCATGCCGGCGATCATCTCCACGGAATAATTTTTGAAAGAGATGATGCGCTCCGGACACGCTCCCAAGCAGACACCACAACGTCGGCAGCGGTACGGATTGAATTTCGGCGTCCCTTTTTCGTCTTCGTCAATCGCGCCAAACGGACACTCAACCGTGCAGCGCTTGCATTGCGTGCAGCGTTGAAGATTGAAAAATGGAAAGGATAGGTCTCCCGCCCGGGGATGCACGGCCGCACCAAGCGTAGCTAGTTCTACGCTCTGGATTGCCTTCAAGGCCGCGCCGGCCGCATCTTCTTCTGCACCCGTCCAATCCATCGGCGAGCGAACGGCCCCGGCTGCATAAATACCGGTCCGCTGGGACTCGTAAGGAAAACAGATGAAGTTGGAATCTGGAAAGCCATGCCGCAGCACCGGCAGGTCCGGTCCTTGACGATACGCCAGGCGCAGGATTTCCGTGTTCTCGTGCTGACGCAAACTGGCAACGACCGCTTCCGCTTCGGTACGTTGCTTTTCGGACTCATTGCGCAGGACCTTTGCCTGCGCGTCATGCAAGATGCGGATGGCCTCGTTATCGGCTGCATTCGGGACCATACCCGTGGCCAGCACTACCAGATCCACATCGATCTCTAGCGGCTCATTGGCCAATGTGTGTTCCACGCGTACCCGCACCTGGCCATCTGACCGCGGATCCACGCCGGTCACCTCGCCCTTTATAAAAAAAGACCGCGGGTGCTCCTGCACCTTTTGATAGAACTTTTCGTACGGCCCCGGCGTCATCATGTCCTGATAAATGACGTACACTTCCGCATTCGGGTCCGCCTCATGGAGGTATTCCGCCTGCTGCAGCGTGGCCATGCAGCAGACCGAGGAACAGTACGGCAGGTGGTCGCCGTGGCGCGATCCGGCACACTGAATGAAGAGCGTACGTTGCGGGGGCTTTTTGTCCGAGGGCCTGCGAATCCGGCCTTCCACCGCCATCCGTTCTGCTTCCACATTGGTCACCACATTGGGGTTGGAACCATATCCTAGCCCGCTGAGTCGCGCTGGGTCGTATGGCTTCCAACCTGTTGCCATCACAATCGCGCCCACACGGACGATGACCTGCTGGCTGGAAGTTGCCAGAGTGACATCAAATTGTCCCGGCTGGCCTTCGGTGCGCAGAATATTTGTTGCGGTATGGACCTGGATGCGCGGATGCTCCATTGCCAGGCGCGCGCGTTCCTGCGCGTCATTGGTGGGCGATGCAGTGTACGGCGCTTTGAGTGGCGTGGGCCGCTTCACCTCGGCCAGGCTGCCGCCCAGCCGTTCGCTTTTTTCCACCAGGACAACTTCATAGCCGGCGTTCGCAGCTTCAAGCGCAGCCGTCAGGCCCGCGATGCCGCCTCCCGCCACCAGAATGGCCTTGGAGATCTCGCCGGTCATCGGCTCCAACGGCTCCATCTTATTGGCCTTGGCAATGCCCATGCGTAGATAGTCTTCCGCTAGAGCCTGCGTCTCATCCTCGCCCGCGGGATGACTCCATACCACGCGCTCGCGCAGATCCACTCGCTCCATCACCATGCGCGGATCAAAGGAGAATGCCTCGGTCTTGGCCCGCGCCGAGCAGGCGGCAACTACCAGCGTGTTGACCGCGCCGCTCTCCAGGTCCTGGTGAATCAGCGCCGTGCCTTCCGGCCCGCAAAGAAACGGATGCGTGCGGCAAATCGTAGCCTTGCATTCCTTCCCGGCCACACCGACCAGCCCGTCCATGGCGATTTTTGCGCCAATCTCACAACCGCTGCAAATGTAGACGCCCAGTTTTTTATCCACGGGGAAGGCCCTCCACCACGCATTGCAGCGCCCGCAGCGCCGCGCCCGTAGCGTCGCGAATGCTGCTCGCTACTTCACTAGGCCGTTGAACACACCCGGCGCCGTACAGCCCCTTGCTTTCATTCGTTACAAAACCGAATTCGTCTAGGCCGAAGCCAGCAGGCAGGTCCTGCGTATTCGGCACCATACCGGTAGCCAGCACCACCATGTCGAATCGCGTGGATGTCTTTTTTCCTGTCATGACCTCTTCCACCGTCACGATCGGATCTCCAGTGGATGCATCTTCCTCGACCTTCCCCACTTTGCCCTTGATCAGACAAACGCTCCCATCCGCCGTGACTTTGCTGAAGAAATCCTGCAGCAGGCCGGGAGTGCGTAGATCGATATAGAAAAGGGTGGTCTTGCATTCGGGGAGTTGGCGATGAAGATACGTGGTCTGTTTCAGAGATGCGGAGCAACAGACCGCCGAGCAGTAGGGAAGATGATTGGCGTCGCGTGAGCCGGCGCATTGCACAAAGGCCACAGAGCGCGGCGGCTGTCCATCGGACGGACGAAGAATTTTTCCCTGAGTCGGCCCGGACAGCGATGCCAGGCGCTCCATCATGACATTGGTCACTACGTTGCGACAACGCCCGAAACCCAGGTTGTCGATCTTTGCCGCGTCGTAAGGCTCCCAGCCCGTCGCCGCCACCACCGCCGCAACCCGCACCGTCTTCTGCTCCGGCTCTTGTTGTAAATCAATGGCGGAGTACCGGCAGACATCGACGCATGCTTGGCACCCGGCGGGACAGGCCTGCCGGTCGATCGCATACCAAGGTGGGAAGGCCGTCAATGATGGCGAATACGCTGCTTTGGTGTGGGAGAGTCCGCAATTCACTTCGTCGACTCGTTCCGCCGGACATACCTCGACGCAGGCCCCACACTGCGTACAGTTGGCGTTGACGTGACGCGGCGCAATCTTCAGGGTGGCCTCAAAGTCCCCGGGCACGCCTTCCAGCCGTTCCAGTTTCGCCTGCGTAATGACATGAATACGTGGATTTTTCCTGATGCGCTGAAAGTTGATCTCCATGCCGCAGGAGGGAGGACAAAGCTTGGGGAAATACTGCTGGTTGCGTACCGCCCGTCCACCTAGTGTGGGAGACTTTTCTATCAAGATAACGTTGCAGCCTGCTTCGGCTGCCTCAATAGCCGCGGAGATGCCAGCCACACCGCCGCCCAGCACTAGGATGTCCAGCCCTTCGCTTTGCGGGATGCCTGCAGGCGTCATGGTTCTCTACTCCCCTGCTGCTGCCGCTGCAACAACGGCTGTTTTTCCAGCTTGCTCGCGGACCTCCGGACGGAGCTTCATAGTGCGGGCGCCCAACAGCACGAATTGCAGCCACTCCATGGCAAAGTCCAGCAACTCTTCGTCATCCGCACGGATTGCCTCCACACGCGCCTCGTCCACATCGAACAACAACAAAAATCGCGACTCGAAGACAAAACGCCGGAACCGGTCGAGGTCGTAAAAGGCCATGTAGGTCATCGCCGCCTTGTTGTCCGGCAAGGGCTCTCCCTTCTGCCAGAATTCGTGCAGCATCAGTTTCTTAAATGGGGCCTCCATGGCTTCAAACTGCTCCATTCCCTGTCCATCCAGCCATTGCCGCACGGTCTGCTTGTTGCCGCATTCGTGTCCGTGGCACAAATCCTCCTGCATCAAAAAATGAAACGGCTGCTCCTCCGGCGTTGCCCGGCGCGGCTCAGCCAGTCCCAATGGATACATCCGGCAGGCCCAGGGACGGTCTTGATAGATGGCGCAGCCGGTATCGCTGACGAAGGGGCAGCGCAGCGTTTCCGGGTCCATGCGCAGCAGCAGCAGCGGAAGTTTCTGTTCATTGGTAAAAGCTGAGAGCGTATATTTTTCCAGAAACTCCGTCGAATCGATGCCCAACGCCTTGTGCATGCGCAGCACGTCGTAGGGAGTCAGGATAATGGACACATTCTGGCAACAGGTGGTAAAGCAGTCCAAGTCACGGCGACACTGAAAAGGAAAGACGTCATCCAGTCCAATAGGAGGCAGATCTTTAGGCCGTTCCGGTTGGATGAGTTTTGCTTCAGGCATCGGAGTTCTCCTCGGACCGGACAATCCGATCCTTCAATGCTTCATGTGACCAGACGGGTAAAGGCCCGCTCTCGCCCGTCGTTGGATCCAGGCGGCATCGGTAGGAGGAATGCACGTTGAAGTGTTCTTCCATCCACGCCCAGCCATGAACGAAATACGGGCAAGCATCGTTGAAACAGACATATTGGAAATCCCCGCTCCAATTTGTGAGTTCGGGGTTCGCCCACCGTGCCATCGGAACATTGCAGTGCGGGCAGCGAATTGGGTCGCCGAAATCCATTTTCCCTACCGGAAAATCGTTCCTGAAAAACCGGGGGGGCCAACGTGGCCCCCCAAATCACTACAGTTAACCACCCAATAACTCGTGTTCCTTGGCTTGCGGGAACACGTGATAAATCGGGCGGGCCATCATTTGCCAATCCTTGCTTGCGGGGTCGAAACGGCAGTTGGCGAAAACATGCCATTTCTCCTCGTCTATCTTTGGCGTATCGGCCCGGTAGTAATAACCCGGCCAGCGAGTCTCCTCGCGGAATAGGACCGTTCGCACATGGGCTTCCGCCTGCCACATGCGATGTATGTTCTCCCAGGCCCGCATCAGTTCATGCAGGTTGGAAGCTCCCAGTTTCTCCGAGTCTTCGCGCAGAAAGGCCAACAGGTTCAGCGCCTGTTCCAGTTGCGCCTTGTTGGTTTTGAACTGGGCGCTGACACCGCCCGCGTATTCGTCCATGATCTTCTGCAATCGGAACATGAACATGCGCGGTTTAATGTAATGCGGGTTCACCTCTGTATCCGTGGTGGCGTTCTTGTGTTGCTCAAACGTCTCCATGGGCTTCAGGATTTCCGCAACTGTGGCGTCGATGACGCTCTGCGCCACCGCCGGCATCATGTTGTTGTCCACAATGAATTTCACTGCGGCCTTGGCGGCGATGCGCCCTTCTGCGTGCGAGCCGGAAGAGAACTTGTGGCTCGATGCGCCGGAAGCATCTCCCGCACAAAATAGCCCTTTCACCGTGGACATGTTGGCGTAACCCCAGAAGTATTTGCTGCGGGTCTCGTCTGTCTGCAGGTCCGCTGGACCGCTGACCCATGCTCCCGAGGCGCCGGAGTGGGAGCCGATAAAGTACGGCTCGGCAGCCGCGATCTCCGAACACGTCTCTTCCGGTTGGACATTGCTTCCCGCCCACAGAATCGCTTGCGAGATCGTCATATCCAGAAAGTCTTCCCAGGCCTCGTTCTCCAGATCCTTCATCTTCTTCTTGTAGGCTTTCGGATCGTCCTTGAATGCGTCGGCAATCTTACCGATCGCCTCGTCGGTGCGCATGAAGATGGGACCCTTTCCATCCGCCACATCCAGCATTCCCAGGTAATTCCGCAGATTCGCCGGGATCGGCTTGACGCGTCCATAGGGCAGCCAGTTCTCCAGTTCCGGTCGGCGCGTCACCATGTACTCCTCATTCATGGCATTGGTCGCCCGCGATTTGAAGAGCAGGAACCATGCGCCCACAGGACCATACGCGTCTTTGAACCGGATGGGAATGAAGCGCACTTCCTGACACGTCATTTCCGCCCCAGCCTTCAACGTGAAGTACGCCGACGATCCCGCGTTCCATGGCGGATACCACGCGCGTCCGAAGCCTTCGCCCGAACTCCTGGGTTTGAAGACGTGTACTGCGCCGCCCATGGCGTCCAGGGTTGCCTTGGCTTTGAACACGTACACTTTGTTTTCCCGCACCGAGAACCCCACGGCACCGGCGCAGCGATCTCCATCCATCAGCGGTCCCACGATGAAGATGCGCTCGAAGATCTGGCCCACTCCATCCTGGTTGAGTGCGTTCTTGGCCGCTTCGGCCACGATGACCTTGTACGACTCGCCGTTCAGCATGAGCTGCCAGCGGCCTTCATGCACGTAATTTCCTTTTTCGTCTTTCCAAATGGGCAGGCCCCACTTCTCGAACAGGTGAACCGAGGAATCCACATGTCGCGCGATGTTTGCCACCAGGTCCTCTCTGGTCACACCCATCAGGTCATTGCGCACATAGTCCACGTAGTCCTTTACCGTGTTCTTTCCGTCTTTCAGGCCCACGTATTGGTTGATGGCCGACAGGCCCATGGCAACAGCGCCAGACCTGTCGATGGCCGCCTTGTCCACCAAGGTGACCTTGAGTCCTTTTTTTCGCGCCCAGTGCGCGGCTTCGACAGCCGCTCCACAGGCTGCCATCCCTCCGCCCAGGATGAGCAGATCAGTTTCAACAATCCGTACGTCAAACTTTTCCATGAACGACTCCTTCCTAAGCGTTTTTGTTGAAAGTGAAAACTTCTCTCAGCCCCAGCGATGCCGGTTCCGTAAACAGGACCGCGCTGTCGAGATCGCTATCGTCCTCGAACC
The DNA here is from genome assembly GCA_021799405.1 of Acidobacteriota bacterium. Next base: position 7,592 of record JAJZAL010000050.1, on the reverse strand, counting down.
CACCGCTCGGTACCGCGGTTCCTTCCGCAGTGCTGCGAATGGGAAATTTGAAGCGCTTCAGGGTCCCATTTCGGAACTTCACGGTCCACATGATGGAATCGGTCGAGCGCAGCGGGGTGACTTCAGCGCCCATAGGAACAAAATCCGCGTATCCGCGGATTTCTATGGCTTGTGTGGGGCAAATCTTGACGCAGCTATAACATTCCCAGCACATCGAAACATCCTGGTTATAGGCCTTCATGGTGCTCTTATTCAGCACCATCAGGTCATTGGGACAGATATACTGGCAGGCGGTCCTGTCCAGTGCTTTGCACCCGTCGCATTTGTCGGGGTTTACGTAGCTCGGCATAACCTCTCCTTCTAATTCCTAACTATTTGCGTAATCCAACTTATTGTCCGTGACAAGAATCACATGCATGGCGCATCCATCCTGCCTGTTCGCATTCAGTGCGCCATACTCGCATCTCTGTGGTTTAGGTTTCAGTGATTTCGCTTTGAATGGCGCGCTTCTTTCTCGGTTGCATCGTCGCCACCTCTGTCGTAACATCCGCAATCGAATGTAGACCGGTTGAGAACTCGCAGCAAGAATGCTCGCGAATCCATGCGCTGCCCGATTGTGTGAGATATTCAGGCGCGAAAGAATCGACCGTTTGCAATGTTGTGAATAGCCGTAGCTATTGCAATTTCAGCGATTTGGCAGGATGGGATTGGGGTTGTTCTCTGCGATTGCTGCGCTCTTTGCGCACATTGCGGACCATCACGACGTTTTCTGGATTTTCTGGATTCGCAACACGCGTCAATTGTCTGGGGCCGGCAGTGGCATTTCGCGGACGCTGCTCGAAATTCCCGGCCGGAATATCTGTCTCTGGAAGAGGCTGTACGGATATTTCCTTCGGTATCGTGCCCTTGGCGCCAGCAGACAATGGCGTCCTGTGCGTGGGCTCTTCGGGCAGAATTTCCACTTCTCCGCGAGTGGCGCAGCGCAGTAGGTCGGCGGAGGACAAGGGCTCGGGAATGAGGCCGGCCTCGCAAGCCCCCGGCAGCTCTGCGTACATGCCATCCGCCGGAACGGAAATCACGACCCGCATCCCCTTTGCCCGGTCATCGGAGTTCAAGGCGGCGAGCAGGTCTTCCGTCTCGCAGCGGTTCTCGAATAAGCGCACATCCACAACTACCAGTGCGGGACGGAAGAACGCTAGCACTGCCGATGAATCGTATCCGCTGCGCGCATACCGCAAAACCAGATGTTCATTGGGTCTTTGCGACAGCCGTTGTATCAGTTGCTCGTTGCGAGTAATCACTAAAACATTGGTTGGCATCCCATGTACTCGTCGCGAGTATGGGCAATCTTCGCAGAGGTCTTTACAAAATGCCTTGTTATGCCCGCTCCCATGCATCGCCAACCGGAGTTGAAAACACATGCTCGCGCGCACACGATAAACGATGCAGCTTTTGCACTTCACGCGGAGGTCTTCACTGAAGTATTCCCAGCAGTGGAGAATGTGCCTGTCTGTCTGGAGCACGGGGAGGGGGTTGGAATGTTCCGGCTCACCCATGCCCGTGAAGCGTGCGAGATCGCGCTCGTCGATGCGATAGTGCCCGCCTGCGGTCCGTATCGCGGGTAGCCTGCCTTTTTTGACCCACTTCAGGACGGTGTCCGGCTGGACAGAGCAACGGCGTGCGGCCTTGCCCGTCGTAATGTATTGGGCCGCCACGGCATTACGCCTCCGGTAGCAAGTAAAGTTTGATCCTCTCTCTTGAAAAATGCAACCTCGATCGCAGAAATAGGTTTGATCGCCGCGTGTCAATTTCTGGAAATTATGGATTTTTGGCAGGCTTTTTCATGCCTCAAAAGTACGTTTGTTCCGAAGTGTGAAGGCTACTACTATCGCAGCCGGGTAGTTCGAACCACAAGGAGAGATATATGAGCAAGTTGATACTTCCGCACGGCAACCAGTCACTCAAAGTGCTTTTACTCGATGGAGAAGAGCGGAAACAAGAAATCCAAAACGCCCTGCATCTGAAGAGGGTCCCAATGACATCGCGTGAGACCAGCGATCTCATCATGATGGGCATCGGCGCCTTTACCCCCTTGGATGGTTTCATGGGACATGAAGATTGGAGGGGCTGCTGCGACACCATGTCCATGCCCTCCAAGGACGGTCTGTTCTGGCCCATTCCTATCACGCTTTCGGTGGAAGAAGACTATGCGAAATCGATTGCGATTGGCGAGGAGGTCGCACTCTGGGACACAGAAACAGATTCCTTGATGGGCACCATGAAGGTCACAGAAAAATACAAGATCGACAAAGGCTATGAATGCCAGCAGGTCTTTCGCACCACGGATCCAAAACATCCCGGCGTGCAAAAAGTGATGGAGCAGGGAGGTGTGAACCTGGCCGGTCCCGTCAAAGTGGTGTCAGAGTCCTATTATCCGGAAATGTTTGCGGGGATTTACCAGCGCCCAACTGAAGCTCGCGCGGAGTTTCAAAGGCGTGACTGGACCACTATTGCCGCATTGCAATTGCGAAATCCCATGCACAATTCGCATGCCTATCTGGCATGGATCGCAGTCGAGATATGCGACGGCGTGTATATCCACCAACTGGTAGGCAAACTGAAGCCGGGGGACATTCCCGCCGACGTGCGCGTCAAGGCGATCGACGCCCTGGTCAACAAGTATTTCCGCAAAGAAAGAGTCCTTCAGGGTGGTTACCCGATGGAGATGCGTTATGCCGGACCGCGTGAGGCCCTGCTGCACGCCATCTTCCGTCAGAACTATGGCTGCACCCACTTGATTGTCGGACGAGACCACGCCGGGGTGGGCGACTATTACGGCCCATTCGACGCGCAGAAAATCTTCAATGAGATTCCACATAATGCGCTGCTTCTACGACCATTGTGTATGGACTGGACCTTCTACTGCTACGAATGCGGCAGCATGGCTTCCATGAAGACTTGCCCGCATGAGAGCAAAGCAATCATTGATGAGAATGGGAAATACCAGGGTGGCGCGCGTTTGCTACTATCGGGAACCTTGCTGCGCAAGCTGATGAGCGAAGGCAAGCCTGTGCCGGCGGAGTTCTCCAAACCGGAAGTCATCGCCATTCTTAAGGAGTACTACGACCACCTGGAGAATAAAGTCGAAGTCGAGTTGCATGCGGCTGCTACCGGGGAAGTAAAGAAGTAGAAGGGAGCCCGCAATTGAGTCAGCCGGAGCATTGCCTGCCGAGGTACAGATGGGACGCGTGGCCGGCAGAGGCTTGCTTCGGTCTGTCCTGTCGGGGAAACGGCCGCGACACGTCATTGTGTCCTCGCCGTTTCCTCGGCTGGACTGCTTGCGCACTGGTGGGTCTGCCTCTATCCGGGCTGAGAGGTCCAACGCGGCGTGGTTGTTTTGCGTTGTTGCAACACACTGCTGCGCCGATCACCGAGAGATTTTCTTATCGTGAGTGTGACGGTCTTTTGAGTTTTGGATATTGGCCGCCCACTTGATTCGAGGAGTGCGCCATGTGCGTCACCGAATTTATCCTTTTGTTGTTCGTGGGGGCCTTTGTGGTTGGCATCTTTGGCGCCCTGACTGGGATGGGCGGAGGGGTGTTCCTGGTCCCCATGTTGGCGTTGCTCTATCACGTCAATGTGCGCTATGCCGTGGGCGCATCTCTGATCTCCGTGATCGCCACTTCCTCCGGTGCGGCGGCGGCCTATATACGTGAGGGATATACCAACATCCGCATCGGAATGTTTTTGCTGATGGCCACCTGTAGCGGCGCCTTGCTGGGCGCCGCCATTTCCAAATATTTCTCCACGAGCCTCATTGCCATTATTTTCGGCCTGGTGCTTCTCTTTTCCTCGTATGGGGTTGCAAGCCGCAAGGAGGGTAAGGAACCAGACAGGCCCGCAGATCCGTTGGCGGTCAAGATGCGCATGTGCAGCAGCTATCCCATTCCAGGAGGATGGCAGCCCTACCGCGTCTACCATGTGATGGCAGGCTTTGCGGGAATGATCGTTGCCGGAGTCACTTCTGGACTTCTTGGCATTGGCTCCGGGTCCCTGAAAGTGCTGTCTATGGATCTGGCCATGCGGCTGCCGTACAAGGTCTCCACCACCACCAGCAATTTTATGATTGGCGTTACCGCCGCCACCAGCGTGGGCATTTATCTCAGTCGCGGACTGATTGAGCCTGGCATTGCCATGCCCGTCATGCTGGGGGTTCTTGGCGGTGCGGTCCTCGGGGCCAAACTACTGGCGTTTTTCAAAGCCAAGAGCCTGAGGCTTTTATTTTCTGCGGTCATTCTCATCGTGGCCCTGGAAATGATCTACAACGGTCTGCGGGGAAGGATTTAATCATGCGACCACGCATCAAAAAGTTATTTAGCGCTGCTCAAATCGAAAATTCGATGGGCTTAGTCATGCTCTTCGGCGCCCTTATTTCGGCTGCGATTGTATTGCTGGGCGGCGGAATCTACCTGCGCCAGGATGGGAAATTACCGGCCAACTACAAGATCTATCACGGTGCGCCTGCGGACCTTTGTTCTTTGCATGGCATCATGCAAGGGGTCTACCATTTTTCCGGCCCTGCGACCATCCAAATAGGGCTGCTGCTCCTGGTGGCGGTCCAATTGCTTCGCATCGTCCTGACGGAACTGCTCTTTCTGCTGGGCCGTGACTGGTTTTTTGTACTCGTAACCACAGTCGTACTTGGCATCCTGCTATACAGCCTGTTTGTTCAATAGATTCGATGGGATAGAGTAAGTGGGTTGATGCCGTTGGCTTTGGATTGAATGCAAAACGGAACTTTCAACGGAGAATAAATTATGGCAATCATCACAATCTCTCGTGGCACCATGAGCGGTGGATCTGATCTTGCCCTGTGTCTTGCCGACGCTTTGGGTTACCCCTCATTGTCGCGCGAGGTACTGGTGGATGCGGCTGCGATGCTGGGGGTCTCCGAGGAGACCCTGCACGAAAAGATCATGAAGGAAGTGGGCTTTTGGGAGCGCTTCTCCGATGACCGTCGTCTCTATGTGATTGCCCTGCAATCGGCGCTTGCGGAACAGTGCCTCCACGGCAACCTGATCTATCACGGTCACGCCGGCCATCTGCTGTTAAAGGGTGTGCCCTGCGTTCTACGGGTCCGTCTGATCGCCCCGCTGGATGTACGCATCCAAAAACTGATGAAGCGCGACAACATAAGTCACGAAGCGGCCCTAAACTTCATCAACACTCAGGACAAAAACCGCGTAGAATGGTGTCGCTTCGTATACGACGTGGACTGGGGCGACCCGTCTGGGTACGACATGGTGTTGAACCTGGAACATATCACGATACCTGAGGCCTGTGGCATCCTCTCCGCAGCGGCCGCTCTCCCAGAGTTTGCCATCACGGACAAGATACGAAAAAAACTGTTGGATTTTGCGGTCAAATGCCGGGTAAAGCTGGCCCTTGCGGCCAACAATAAAACTCGCAATATGGTATTTGATATTCGAGCCAATGGCACGACGGTGGAAATTTTCAATGAGATGGCTGCCAGTGGTGTGCTGGTCCGCCCTTCCGGCCCCAGTGAGGAAGAGATCGCGCGCATTGCCCGCACGGTCATGGGAGTCAATACGGCTATCGTCCGCTTGTACAGGTTTTCCGAGGATCCAGACTTCTAACGGCTGAGCTAAAAACTGTTGCGCACCACCTAACAAGGTATCCCAAGAAGGGTCCGCCCAAAGTGACCGAGAGCGATCAAGGCCCCAGCAGAATCCCGCCTTCCAGTGTTCACGAGCCGTCGCATGACGTTTATCCGGTCTTCCTGCGCTTGCGGAACCGCCGTGTACTGGTAGTAGGCGGAGGAGAGATCGCCCTACAGCGGGTACGAAAACTACTTGCCGCCGGAGCTAAAGTCACGCTCATTGCCCCGAACATCAAGCCGGATTTCGAACCTCTCGCAGAGAGTGAGCAACTCCGCCTTATGCACCGGGAATTTCAGCGCGCAGACGTGAACGGCCAATACTTTCTCGTCATTGGCGCCACCAACCACCCCCCGACCCAGACCGCGCTATGGGAAGAAGCTGAGAAGCTGGGCCTTCTCTGCAACGTTGTGGATGATCCGCAGCATTGTAATTATTTCACTCCCGCCGTAGTGGAACGGGGGGATCTGCAGATCGCCATCTCAACGGCCGGCGAGAGCCCGGCATTCGCACAGCAACTCAAACGTGAAATCGAAGCGCAGCTTCCGTTGGATCTGGGCCCGTGGCTCACGGAACAAGGAGAATTGCGCCGTGAAGTGCTGGCTGCACTCCCGGCTGGGGAAGAGAGGAATCTTCTCCTAAACTCAGTTGCCCAACGCTCGCTTTGCAGTCTTCCCGAATGCCCGACACGCCGGTTTGCGCAGGAACGCATGAAGTCGGCAGATATCGGATGAAGGCGGCCATGCAGGAGGAGCGATTTCGTGGCGTCGCTCACTGAAAATCCGGAGTGAACGACATCGCGGCACGTGCGGCGGCTGACGATCAGCTTTGATCTGGCAAATATATTCTTCCAACGGCGTAGGCCGTTGTGCCACAAAAAACGTCTACAAATGCGGTGCTGCATCGGTTGAGGCCTTCCTTACGATTGTCCGTGATTGCGATCACAGACAAATCAAGCCGGCAACGCACCAAATGATTGGTTGTGCAAACGGGCCGCCGATTCGCTGGGATGGTGTCTATTTCATCTGGGTAGCGTTGTAGGCGCATCGTCGCACGGCAGCAGACTTCGAGATTAGGGAGATTGCATCATGGCATCGGACACCCTTACGATTACAGACAATCGCACGAACCGCACCTACACGCTGCCGATTGAGGACGGGACCGTCCGGGCGATGGACTTGCGGCAAATCAAGACTGGTCCGGAGGATTTCGGGCTTATGACGTACGATCCCGCGTTCACGAACACAGCATCCTGCCGAAGCGGCATCACCTTCATCGACGGCGAACGCGGCATTCTGGAGTATCGCGGTTATCCGATTGAAGTATTGGCGGAGCACTGCACATTTCTGGAGGTCGCGTATTTGCTGCTTTTCGGCGAGCTTCCGAATGAGACGGAACTGAAAAACTGGGTGCATGAGATCACCTACCATACCATGCTGCACGAGACCACCAAGAAGTTCATGGGAGGGTTCCGCTACGATGCCCATCCCATGACCATGCTGGTCAGTACCGTGGCAGCTCTGGCCACGGTCTATCCGGAAGCCAAAAATATCCACGATCCCGAGAACCGCTTGTTACAGATCAAACGGCTGATCGGAAAAATGCCGACCATCGCCGCCATGTCGTACCGGCACAACCTGGGTTTCCCCTATATCTATCCCGACAACGATCTAAGCTATACCGAGAACTTCATGAACATGTTGTGGAAGATGGTTGGGCCCAAGTATGTGGCCAACCCGGTGCTTTCTCGCGCACTCGACGTTCTGTTCATCCTCCACGCCGACCATGAACAGAACTGCAGCACGAACACCATGCGTTCGGTGGGCAGCTCGCAGGCCGATCCCTATGTGGCGACCGCCGCCGCCGCCGCCGCTCTCTCCGGGCCGCTGCATGGCGGGGCCAACGAAGAAGTCC
>JAJZAL010000285.1 GCA_021799405.1 Acidobacteriota bacterium | reverse complement strand
CGGCGCCGATTCCGGCGGCGAACGCGCGGCCTCCTTCTACACTCTCATCGGCACCGCCAAACTCTGCGGACTCGATCCCTCGCTCTACCTCCGCACGGTGCTGGCTCAGATCGCCGATCATCCCATCCATCGCATCGACGAACTCCTGCCCTCGAACATGGCTGCAAGCCTCCAAGCAGAGCCAGCATCAGCCGCTTAAGCACCAAATAGGTGTCCACCTAAATTAAGCGGACACCTAATAAGCCCTCCCCACTTCGTCAACAGGGAACCTTCCCACGCTTACAGAGGTAAAAGCCCAGTCCCAGCAGCAGCGCGCCTGTCGCTCTATCCACCCATTTCCGGTAGCCGCGAAGATCCAACCATCCCGCGATGCGGCCGCTCGCACTGGCTGCAATCAAAAGTGGAATCCCCGCCCCAACACCATATGCGAATAGGAGCAGAGCGCCATATAGCGTGTTTCCCTTGATGGCAGCGTAGGAAAGCACGGCCGCCAGTATCGGGGTTCCGCAGGGAGCGATCACCAGCGAGAGTAGAAAGCCAATGCCGAATGCGCCTGTTGCCTGAAACCGAGACTCCTTGATGGAAAATGCAGGCAGCGGCAATCGCAACCACCCAAGAATGTGCATGCCCATTAACAGTGGGATAACCGCCACCACATATCGAAGCCAGTCACCCGCCGTCGCAATTCGTCCTACGAGCGCCGCCACAATGCCGAGCAGAGCCATGGCGACCGCCATCCCAAGAGCAAAGGCTACAGAATTAGCGAGGCCGCGTTTCGCGATGGGCATCTGCGGCCCGCAACAACCGCAGTCTGACTCCCTTGCACTGCTGCAGGTTGCCGCGGCGGCGGGATACAAAGGAAGGCAACAAGGGCACAGCGAGGCGATGGCGCCGCCCACCAGCGCAACAGGAATCGCCAAAACGCTGCTGCCGGATAAGTCGTGGGTCAGTTGATTCAGCAAGGATGTCAAGACTGGGCCTCTTCAAGTTTGGCCAACCGGGTTCGAATCTTCTGAACTGTAGACTGGCTTTCTCCTTCGTAACGCGAAACAACCCTGCCGCGATGAAGCACCAGGAGAGTGGGAATGGTCAGGACGTGATACCGCTTGATCAGCGGAGACGGGCTGCCGGCAGAGAGCTCCCGAATCCGGATTCCATGCGCACCCGCGTCCCGAACCAGATGAATGATCACCGAGCAGTTGTCGCCCTTATCATTCGCCTCGCGCAAATTGGCGACAAGAATCACCTGCGGCGTCGCCGACGAACCTGCTTGCGCGGTTTGAGCCGCAGCTCGCGGCTCGCTGTGCAGCTTCAACGCGATGATTCCGGCCACCACGACAACTATGAAAAGAATTCCGATCCAGCGTGTCTTCACGCGTTACCTCTTTGCAGCAGCGGAAACCCTCCCGCAGCATAAAAATGACAGATGTACTTTCTTCGTTCTGTGCTTTCCAGGGATTGCCGGCCAATGGCTTGCCCTGCGATTCGCCGCTGAGTTGTGCCGTGGGCGCGATCATTGCGATCTACGAGGCTGCTATGCCATGCAGACCAAATCTTCCCATCTCGGCGCGAGCAAATTCCTTCACGCCATCCGGGCCCTCCACTGCCAGCCAGATCGATCCGCGTTCCGCGGCCAGGTTTAACTGGAAGGAGAGGAACCGGCAGCAGTCCCGTTCCATTGCGATGAACTCAAACACTTTTCGCTCCGTCGCCGCGTCGCCGTTGAATCGAAAGGCAAAGCCATGTTCCATTTCGCGGCGTTCCAGGGTTGATTCGTACAAAGTCTTCAGCAAGCTGCCCCGACGCGCGATCTCCGGGGGCTGGTTCAACGTGCAACATAGACTTCTGTCAGTCATTCGTACTCCCAATGCACGAGCCGGACCCGCAGCCGCAACTCGTGTGCGTTGTTTCCGTCGCCTCTTCGTCGCCGGGCGCTTTGTCCTGTACGAAGGGTTCACCCGTTTTTAGAGATTGTTCGGCACGGGCCAGCTCGCGTCCAAGATATGCGGCATGGTCCAGCCGGGTCAGTAGCTTTCGTTCAATGGCTTCGCTGTACAGGGACGCGGGCGAATTGCCTTCCAGCACGCAATCTAACGCGCCCTGGTTGGAGTAGTGCTCCACCATCAACTCCTGCCTGCGTGCATCGGGGTACACCACAAAGTAGCCCGCCTTATCGAGTGTCAACCGCTGTGGCGCCCGAGCGCGGATGCGCTCCACCGAAACTGTCCCCGCCGGCCAGGGGTAAATTCCCGGATCGCGCCTCGCACACGCGGTAATCTGCTCCGTAACCGTCGCCGGGTTCTCTTCGCCGATCATCGAGACCGGCTCCACCTGCGCGAGGAACGCTTGCACTTCCTCGCGGGTCACATTCTTCAGGACAGGGCGTTTTCCTTTGGCTCCCACGATGCGGCCTTTTTCGTCCAACCCGTTTTGAAACAGCGAATGGAGCGACTGTCCCGGCAAATGGCCCACTGTCTGCTGTGTGTCCGTTCCGCAAATCACCAGAAAGCGGAGGTTCGGATTGGCCAGAGTGTTCCTGATCACGCGCTCGATGCCAAGGTTCTCCGTATGCATTGTTCCCACAATGGCAAGGCCGTCCGGCCTGGCTTCCGTAAGGGTTTTCATCAGCTCCGTGCTGTTCAACGCACAGACCGCTACCGGCGCGCCGTAGCGAATAACCTTGAAATCACCCGGCAGCGGAGGCCATCCAGCCCGTTCCTCATCCGGCTCGGTTGGGCAGGTATCACCCTCCACCTGGAGGGCGTTCAATGCGTTGGCAGGAAAGCAGACCTGGCAGCCCAGGCACTCATACTTCTGCTGCGTCGTATGTTCGCGGGCAGACCGGACGGCCTCATCCAGATCGGAAGGCCGCTCGCCTGCAGGAAAGGACTGCTCGATCGCCCGCAGGGCACCATGCAGGCATCCGCACGGCGCGCACTTTTTAGCGGCTGCCGCCTCGTGCAGCTGACCCACCGCTTCGTTCAGAGCGAGCGTATCGAGTTGTGGCAACGCTGCCTTCACTGCTTTTGCTTCCGCGCATCCTCCGCCAGGCAGATGCCGAGATCGAGCAATCCTACGACGCAGGGATCTACGATGCGATAGTGCACATAATTACTGTCGCGACGGGTCGCGACGATACCCCTGTCCAACAATCGCTGTAGTTGGTTCGACACGGCCTGCGGTTTCATTCCCACGGCGCGAGCCAGGTCCGAGACACACATCTCGCCCGCCCTGACCAGCGCATGCAGCAGGCGCAGCCGCGTCGGATCGGAGAGAACCTGAAAAGTCCGCCCCACCGAGTTCGCCTGCTCCAGGTCGATGAGCAACCGATCTTCAATGGCCGGTTTGGGCGGGCACTTTGGTGCGCGGGCTTGACGTGGCGCTATCGTCTGCATATTTCACTTATACACTATATAGTGTATTATTTGTCAACCAGAGCGTACTCGTCGTGCCTTTATCAGTTAGAAATCACGGGGAATCTGCGAACAACTCCTTTAAGAGAGAATGACCTCGTCCTGGTCAGCTTGACACAATGTGACATTTACGGCACGGTCTCGAATGCCGTCGGCTATCCGGCTTCGCTTCTGGTTTCAAGGAAAGTTAATCCTGCGTTCGCGATGCATCCTCACTCAGGCACAAGGTCATTCGCGGAATTGAAGAGAGATGCCTGCGCGCTGCGCCGATTGTCAGCCGTGATATGCATGCACCGTCGGCTCGCGCCACTTGGCCGCGCAGTACAGTAAGGGAACGCTGTGTATACCGCTTCTCTAATCCAGCCGAATGGCCATTGTCAGGCACAGCCATGATGCGCCTTGGTATGTATGCGCGGAAGCATTCAAAGAAAGAGAAGCCATAGAAACCTAACACTTGGTTCCGATTCCGCATATTTTGAAGGTGTGCCTGGAAGTCACCCTTGCTTCTCTCGCAAATTCAATTTAGTCTAGCGATGGAAATGTCTGGTCTTCGCCATGCCGGTGTTCTCATCTTGCTGCTGGTGTCCTATCTGTCGCCAGCAGCAGCATGCATGATGCCCGGCGCGCAGTTGAATGTTCAGGAACGTGCATGTTGTCGCGCTATGATGGGGCAGTGCGGCGGAGCCAACATGCCGGTTTCCCGCAGTTGCTGCCAGAATACTCGCGCGTCAGTTCGTAACGCTATTCCTTCTGTCGACGAATATGCTCTCAACTCGAATATCGCGAAGTTTGACGCATTAACCGTTGCATCGAAGGTGCTGCCGGGGCCACGCTTTCTTACGTCGTCCACGCCAGTCGAACTCATCGGCTCTTCTCTTCCACAATCCCCGCCCGGTTCGATTTCCGTTCTAAGAATTTAGCAAGCTCCTCTCTCCAACGAAATGTCTTTGGATAGGCACGGTTGTGCCTGTCTCCAGAGGACAACTTGCTTTGGATTTGAGATTGGAGCTTGTGTATGACCATGGTCTCTTTGTTGACCATTACCCTTGTGCTCACCACAGCGGTTTCTGCCATTGGGCAGACTCCGGTGACGAGCACGCCTACACCATTGGCCAGCCTTCTGGCTGAGGCCAGCCGGAATAATTCAGAAATAAAGACCGCGAATGATGCCTGGCGGGCTGCGGAACAGGTTCCACGCCAGGTCAGCACGCTGCCCGACCCAACCTTCACTTACCAGAACTTGAGCGTTGGCAGCCCCAGACCATTCGCCGGTTATACCACCAGCAATTTTGCTTACATCGGCATTGGCGCATCGCAGGAACTGCCGTATCCGGGCAAACTGCGGTTACGCGGCGAAACAGCCAAACGAGCGGCTGACGTGAAGCAGGCGGATCTCGATGCGACGATGGACAGCGTCGCCGACGCAGTCAAAGTGGACTATATCCGTCTGGCGTATTTGCAGAAGACCCTCGTCATTTTGAGAGAGAACGAGAAGGTGCTCGACCAGTTGATTCAGGATGCGACGGCTCACTATGCAGTTGGCCAGGGATCGCAGGCAGATGTCTTGCAGGCACAGGTGGAGCGCACAAAAATATTGCGGGAGATTACCCTGAACAACGAGGAAAGAGGCGATACCGAAGCAGAGCTGAAGGGCCTGCTGCACCGGGATCAGGACTCGCCGGACATTATCGCTGAACCTTTAGAAGAGCATCCGTTGCGGCTTGCCTCCGCTGAATTATTGCAATTGGTGCGTCGGCAGAATCCGCAAATACAGGTAGATGCCAGTTCGGTCAAAGAAAAGAATGCCGCATTGGCTTCGGCCAAACGAGACGGCAAACCGGACTTTGGTCTGGCATACATGTGGCAGCAGAATGACCGAAAGTATCCCGACTATTACATGTTCACGCTCAATATCCATTTCCATCGAAGACGGCGCTTCCATGCCAAGGTGGCCGAGGCTGCGGAAATGCTAGCGCAATCGAAGGAAGAGCTGGATTCGCATCTGCAAGAACAACTTGCGCAGGTGCAGCGAGGCTATGTAAAGGTGACGAACGACGAGGAGCTTCTGAGGGAATACCGGGAAGGGCTGATTCCGCAGTCGATTGCCGCCTACCGTTCCACTCTTAGTTCTTACGCCAGCAATCGCGATGTCATGACACACGTGCTTCTCTACTTCGTCAACGTGCTGGACATGAAGCTCGATGAAGCCCAGGTGTTAGCTGACCACGAGACTGTACTTGCACATCTGGAAACCCTGACAGGAGCAACACTGCGATGAACAAATACGTTGTCCGCACTTCACTTGTATGGTTTGGCGTACTGATCATCGCGCTGAGCGGATTGTTCTTATACCTCAAACATAAAACCTCCAATCGTCGAAAGGCGAACCTACCCATCTCAACGGAGGTGCAACCGGTAGCAGAAGGCCCGACGACAGGTCCAGCGGCTACGTCAACGTCTACGCCTGACACGACTGGATCATCGGCGGGCGCAACTTTACCTTCCAAGCCGCAATCGGCATTGACGCCCATTCAACTCTCGCCCCAGCGTATGCAGAGCATCGGCGTACAGGTTGGCAAGGTTGAATACAGAAACCTGGACAACGACGTGCGTGCTACTGGAAATGTCGATATTGACCAACGCCTGATTTCGTATGTTCAAGTGCGCTTCCCCGGATACATTCGCAAGGTATTCGTGAATGCGGTCTATCAATATGTGCATAAGGACGAGCCGTTGTTTACGGTCTACAGCCCCGATCTTGTGGCCACCGAGCAGGAGTATCTGCTCGCAAGGCAAGGTCAGAAAGCCATGAGAGCGAGCACTGTGGATGGGGTTGCCGCGGGTGCCGCTTCG
>JAJZAL010000049.1 GCA_021799405.1 Acidobacteriota bacterium | reverse complement strand
GATCAGGGAAGCTACACGGTATACGCTCCTATAGCGCAGGAACAAGCTGTTCGGAATCGAGATTGGGCATGGTATGTCAATGACGATTACCGAGCGAGTTCAAAGCTGACCGTGAATGCCGGGCTGCGTTGGGACTATATGCCGCCCTTCCACGAGGCGCACCAGGCATGGTCGTTCCTGAATACAACCGCAGTCAATCCGGTAACCGGCACGCCGGGTACGCTGGAGTTTGCAGGCAACGGTGTGGACAGTTGCCATTGCACCACCCCGGTGAAGGGCTACAATGGGCAATTCGGCCCAAGGCTTGGGCTGGCCTATGAGCTAGACAGCAAGACGGTGTTCCGCGCCTCCTACGGGATGTACTACACGATCGGCGGCGGCACGAGCGGTAGCACAGCCTCCAATCTCGGGTTCTCATCGGCGCCGAGCGCGGTGAGTCCGGCCTTCGGGCTGCCTGCGTTCTACCTGAACGGCAACTCGAGCTTCGCGGGCGCCTCCACGGTCCAGGGCTATTCCAATGACCCAACCAGTACAACCTTTGGCGGCACGGGATTTTCTGCTACCCAACCTCCGATCTACAATGCCGCCTACGGCACCTTCTATGCGTCGAACGCCGTGGCGCCTTACAAGCTTTCCACCACGATGACCTATGCCGATCCGTACTATGGCGGCCGGTCTCCCGAATTTGAGGGCTGGTCGTTCGGCTTCCAGCGTCTGTTGACTCCGAATATCACCGCGACTGTGAGCTATGTGGGTAATGAAGCGCACTTCCTCCCGTTCACGTCGGGCGGAGCGCGGGGCATCTACAGCAACGGACTGAACCCCATCTATTTGTCGATGGGAAGCACATTGAACCAGAAGGCGACGTCCACCAACATGCCGAGTGGGCAGGGGCTGCCTTATCCGACCTTCAACAACACGGTGGCGCAGGCACTCACACCGTTCCCGCAGTTCAAGGGGGTTTCGGATGCATGGGGAGACGTAGCCAACTCAAACTACAACGCGCTTCAACTTTCGATCGTTCAGCGCGCTAGCCGCGGCCTCACGTTCATGCTGAACTACACGTATAGCAAGAACATCGATGACGACGGGACCTACCGTTCGGGCTATGCGCTTCCCGCGGGAACAGTAGAAGGAACCAGCCAGTCGTTCGCGCTGGATCGCATTGACCGGTCACTGAGCACCATTGACATGCCTCAGAATCTTGTCTTCACCAGCGTCTACAACCTGCCGTTTGGAAAAGGACACTCCTGGGGAGGAAGCAATCCCATCCTCAACCAGATCGTGAGCGGCTGGACCTTGTCGGATATCTTTACGTACGTTTCCGGCAACCCGCTGGCGATTACCAGTAGCAGTTGCGATACGCCTGGACAGGGAACCTGTATGCCGGCTTACACACCGGGCTTTACCGGGTCGGCGCGTCAGAATGGCGCGTGGGGTCATGGCGCCACCAGAGAAACATTGGCAAAGATCCAATACATCAATCCCAATGCTTTTGCGGCCACGAGCGATCAGAAGGTATTCTCGAATCCGTACCTGATTGGTAACGCCGCCCGCACCGCACCGTATGGCCTGCGCGGTCCCAGCAACTACGACATCGACGGAAGCCTGCGCCGAACCTTCAATCTGTTGCCAAGCGAGCATGTGCAACTAGTGTTTGAAGCCGATGTCTTCAACGCCGTCAACCATGTCTGGTTTGGCAGTACATCAAGCAACGCCAGCGGGTCCATCGGTCAGGAGATTGAGGGAACTCCTGCGGAATCAATCAAGCTCGGCGTGGTGAATGGTCAGGCAAACGAGCCGCGCCAGTGGCAGTTCTCCGGGCACGTCAACTTCTAGGGCTGGGGAAACCCATCCCTTTAACGCGCTTGGCCAGGCAAAGCCGCTCTTCTGAGCGGCAGCCTGGCTGGGCTTCCTTGTTGTCGACGGCGAAGGTTTGCGTCCATCCAACCGGCAGGCGTTAGTCTGCTGAGGTTAAACCCGATTGCGCGGATGAAGCTATCCGTTGTGTTCCCTTATCGAGATTGGCGCACTGCGGCCTGGTGATCGTAGTGCGCTTGAGGGCGAACTCTCCCGCTCCTTGAAGATCAGCCGTCCGGGTTCTCGCACCGTCATCTGCTACTCGGCGGCGATGGACCCAGTCTGTTCCGATGCTGAACAGGGTGGTGTTCTACACGGAGTTGGTCCGCGTGGAGCGCATCTAGAGATTCTTTTCTTTCAGCAGGGGCCGCATCGACGGCATTACTTGAAGACCACTTGCATCTGACCATGCATTCATGCTGGGTGGATTGGGACCCTCACCCCTTCAGGACACTGAAAGGCATTTCATTTCTTTGATCGGAACTGGCATATGACTAAGGAAATCAGGAGAATGTTGTTCGCAATCACGATAGCCCTTGTCTTGTCTGCGGGAGCCGCGATGCTTGCGGCTGCGGTTATCGGAACCAATCCGCCAGCACAATCGCTGACTCGGATGCGCGTTGAACAATTGCCTACTGCGCAGCGCGGTGCGTGGCTTGCCTACCTGGAGCGTTCGCAAAAGCAGCGTGATGCAGACAGGGCCGCATTTCAGGCGGAGTTGAAGCGGGCCAGAATCCGGACGCCCACCGATCCGCCGCATGGATTCGCGGCGCGGAGCGTGCCGCTTGATCAAGATACCTCATGGTACGCGAGTGAGGACGCACGGCGCATCGCGGATGTGGTGGTGTCGTTCCAAACGCCTGCGGGCGGCTGGGGCAAGAATTTGAATATGAGTGAGGAGCCGCGCCACCCGGGCGAGAGGTACGGCCCCAACAACGTATCGGGATTTCTTGCGCCCGGCGACTTTGACACGCCGCACGATCCTGACTGGAACTACATTGGCACCATCGACAACGACGCCACAACGACGCAGCTTAACTTTCTTGCCAGGGTGATTGCGGCGGTCGGGGTTCAGCATGCTGGGGCCTATCGCGCGGCCTTTCTGCGCGGAATGAATTACCTCTTCGAGGCACAGTTTCCGAATGGCGGATGGCCACAGGTGTGGCCGCTCGAAGGCAACTACCATGATGCCATTACCTACAATGACGGAGCCATGACGCACGTGATGGAACTGATGCACAACGTAGCGGAAGGCAATGCGGAATTTGCCTTTGTTCCCGCGAGCGTTCGGACCCGCGCGGCGTCCAGCTTCGCACGCGGCATCCGCTGCATCCTGGCCACACAGATTGTGAGTAACGGAGTGCTTACGGTATGGCCGCAGCAGGATGATCCGCTCACGCTGCAACCGGAGTCGGCCCGCAACTATGAGCTGCCGGCGGAGTGCAGCGGCGAGAGCGTGAGCGTGATGCTGCTGTTGATAAATGATCTGCCGCGTCCAACGGCCGCGGAACAACGCGCCGTGCGCGCCGCCGCGGCATGGTTCAGGAAGACGGCCGTCTATGGCGAGAGATGGGAACGCACGCCTGGCGGGCGCGAGCTGGCCGCCAGCCCTGGCGCGGGTCCCATCTGGTCGCGCTATTACCAGATCGGCACTGACAGGCCGATCTTTGGAGATCGTGACAAGTCGATCCACGACAATGTGAATGAGTTGTCCAGAGAACGGCGGAACGGCTACAACTGGTACGACGTCAGCCCCGAGCGCGCGCTCGACCGCTTCAAGACGTGGAGTGAGGAACATCCGGAGACGAAATGAAGAATCAACGAAGCATTGTCTGGGCCTTGCTGTTGACCGCATGGATGGCCGGTGCTTTTGCAAATGCTCATGCGCAAAGGCACGCTTGGTCGCAGCGCATGGCCGACGCGGCGATAGCACGCTGGCCAAACGGGCGCTTTGCCCCCGCCGGACATCGCTGGGCGTGGAACTACGAGCTGGGAACATTGCTCGAAGGCATGGACGCCGTGTGGTCGAAGACATCCGATCCGCGCTACTTCAACTACATAAGTAGTTCAGTGGATCAGCTTGTGAATGCTGATGGTTCCATTCCGACGTTGAATCCGCAAGAACACGAACTCGACAATATTCTGTTGGGCCGCCAGCTCTTTCTGCTCTACCGCGTCACGCATGAACAGCGATATAAGAAAGCCGCCGCGTTTCTCTATCAGCAGCTTCAGCAGCAGCCGCGCACGCCTTCCGGCGGATTCTGGCACAAGCAGCGCTATCCAAACCAGATGTGGCTCGACGGGCTGTACATGGCGGAACCTTTCTATGCTGAATACGCCTCAGAGTTCCGCCATCCTGAAGCATTCAGCAACATCACACGACAGTTTGTGTTGATGTACGAACACGCGCATGATCCAAAGACCGGCTTGCTCTACCACGGCTGGGATGAGTCAAAGAAGGAGCGTTGGGCGAACCGGGTTACCGGCGATTCCTCGCAGTTCTGGGCCAGAGGCATGGGCTGGTACATGATGGCGCTGGTCGATACGCTGCCTTACTACCCTCCCGGAGACCCTGGACGGAAGGAGCTACTTACTCAATTTCAGCAGTTGGCATCCGCAGTAGCGCGTTATCAGGACGCGCGGAGCGGGCTCTGGTATCAGGTGCTCGATAAAGCCGGCGAAAAGGGCAACTACCTGGAGTCGTCGGCTGCCTGCATGTTTGTCTACGCCTTGGCCAAGGGTGTGCGCCTTGGCTATCTTCCGCGAAGCTATCTTGCCAATGCGAAACGTGGATATGCGGGCATTCTCAGCCATTTCGTAAGGAGTGGCCCCGGAAATGAAGTGTCGCTGAGTGGAACGGTGAAGAGCGCGGGGCTTGGCGGCGACCCTTACCGCGACGGGAGTTATGCATATTACATCGGCGAGAGAACGGTGACCAATGATCCGAAGGGAGTGGGTGTGTTTCTGCTGGCGAGCACGGAGATGGAGAGCGTCGGCCATGGCGGGCACTGAACTGAATCAAGAGGCGCTAAACAGAAGCGCAGCTCGCACGGAAAGACAGTTACCGCACGATGGCACAGAACGAGAGCTAGGCCTGGCTCAAAGGATCGGATCCTGACGCTCGATTGCCGTAAGACGATCACGCCTCGCATCACATCGGGTCCGCATGTCGGAATATTTCAAGGGCCACGATGCGATTCTTCCATCAGATGAGATCACAAGCAGAGCCGTTTTTTCTATGGATTGGTTGGTGAGATGTGGAAATACTCGCTCTTCAGCAGCGTGGAATACGAATTTTCATCTTCGTACCCGGGAACAAAAGACCGAGCTGAACCGTCCTAGAAGACAGCAATCTTCAACGCAATTTCACCGCAACTCGCAGATTCTTATTGTCTAATTTTCAATTTTGAGTTTGAGCGGGATGCGGATGCGCACCTTCTCCCGTGGTGGCACGAATGCTAAATCTTCGCGTTTGCGCAAATCGCGGGAAAAAATAATCTACATCCGCAACCAGGAGGCGCATATTAGAAAATAAATGTATACTCTCGAAAATAAAGTGTATTTTGTGCGATGCCTGAATTCAGCGCCATCCCGGACCGGACCCAGACTGCAACCGCGGTCCTGATGGTTGATGTTCTTTCAGCTTTTGCAGCCGATTGCGCCAGTTTCTACGGTTTCTGTGGTCGGACCGTGCCGGAAGGATCCGCGGCTGACGCGGTTGGACGCTATGCGCTGGTGGGAGGCGATCGCTGAGATGCACACCATCGATATGCTCGTCCTCTCCGCGTATGTGCTGATCCTGGTTGCGATCGGAGTTTACTTTTCAGGACGGCAAAAGACGACGGATGCCTATTTTGTAGCCAGCCGCTCGGTTCCCGGGTGGGCTGTGGGCCTGTCGCTCCTGGCGACGATCATTACCAGTGTGACATTCATCGCCTATCCCGGCGCGGCCTATGCGGGAGACTGGACGCTGCTGGTGCCCGGCATCCTGTTCGTCGTTGTGATCGTGGCGATTGGCCCGGTGGTGGTGCCGTTCTTCCGGCACGTGGTTTCCATGTCGGTATATGAGTACTTCGGCAAGCGCTTTGGACCGTGGGCGCGGATGTACGCTTCGTTTGCCTTTGCCACCGGACACTTTGCCAAGATGGGGTTTGTCTTTTACCTGCTGGCGCTTTCAGTTTCTGAGGTTGCCGGCTGGCGGATCGCGCCGCTGATCATCGGCCTGGGAGCGATTGCCGTTTTTTACACGTTCATCGGCGGGCTGAAGGCTGTGATCTGGACTGATGTGGCGCAGGGATTCCTGCTGTGGATCGGCATCGCAGTTACCCTGGCGCTGCTGCTCTTCGCACCGCATGCGGGGCCCGGCGCGATGTTTCATTTGATTGCGATGCATCACAAGACGCGGCTGGGCAGCCTCGACTTCAACCTGACCAGGCCGACGTTCTGGACGCTGGCTCTCTACGGCCTCTTCTTTTATCTGCAAAAGTACACCGCGGATCAGACCGTAGTGCAGCGATATCTGGCTGCGAAGTCTGACCGCAGCGCGCTGAGCGGCATCGCCATGGGCGCATGGTTATGCCTGCCGGTGTGGACTGCGTTTATGCTGATCGGTTCGCTGCTATGGGCGTTCTACAAACTGGGCTACGGAGTCCTTCCGGTCGCGATTACCCGCGCGGACCAGGTCTTTCCGTATTACATGGTGACGCAGATGCCGATGGGCGTTGGGGGATTGTTTCTGGCGGCGCTCTTCGGCGCCGCGATGTCGATGCTCGCCTCGGATCTGAACTGCCTGGGTCTGATTCTGACAGAAGATTTTTATGCGCATTTTTTTCCGCGGAATACAGACGCGCAGCGGCTGCGCTTCGGCAAGGCGTCGATTGTGCTCTCCGGAGCGCTTGCCATCGCCGTTGCGTTGCGTCTTTCCAGCACACACGGCTCGGCGCTGGCGCTCTACTACACGGCCACAGCGATCGTGGCCGGCGGATTGGCCGGTCTGTTTCTGCTTGCGTTTCTTTCGCGGCGCGCGGGCCGGGCGGCGGCCTGGACGGGCATTGCCGCAAATCTGCTGTTTACTACTTACGCCACCCTTACCGCCAACGGCGGCAAGATCCTGAACCTTGGCGGCTGCAACTATCCCTGGAATGAGTACACGATCGGCGCCGTGGGCAATCTCTTGCTGCTGGCTGCCGGACTTCTTGGCGCGGCTCTTTTCCCCGCGCCGGCCAGCGCATCTTCGCGCCACACTTTGTGGGACTGGCTTGCGGGCCGCAAGTCACCCCCTATTCAAGCCATGCAGTTGGGAGATATTCGATGAATCGTTTACGGCAGGCAGTACACGATAATGGCGGCAAGACTCTTCTTGGTGCAGCCGTTTATTTTTATGATCCTGTCTTTCTGGAGATCTGTGCTCGCCTCGGCTACCAGGCCATCTGGATTGAGATGGAGCATGGGCATATTTCGTTTGCGGAAGCTGCGGACCTTTGCCGGATGGCAGCGGGTACGGGCATGCTGACCATGATTCGCATTCCTGATGTACAACGCGCAAATGTGCTCAAGGCGGCGGAGTGCGGCCCGGATATCCTCGATGTTCCTATGATCGAGCATCCTGAGCAGATGCAGGAACTGCGCTCATATGCCCGCTTTGCGCCCGAAGGGAATCGCGGCTTCTTTTCTGTTTCGCGCGCGATTCACTACGGAATTCCGGGCGCCGTGGTCGATCAGCAGCGGAGCCTCAACACCGACCTTTGCCTCATGGCGCAGATCGAGACGGAAGCCGCGTTGAATCGCGTGGAGGAACTGGCCGCTGTTCCGGATGTGGACCTGTTCATCGGCCCCGCGGACCTGGCCGCCAGCCTCGGCGTGCCGTCGCAAACCGGCCACCCTATTGTTCACGCCGCTGAAGCGAAGATCGTCAAGGCAGCGCGTGCCAACGGAAAATGCGTGGCCACCGCCTGCGGGCCGAAAGACTACGCCTTCTGGCTGGGCCTCGATATTGACCTGCTCTTTTGCACCAACGATATCGCGTGCCTGAAGCAGGCCGCAGGCGACGTGCTGGGCGAGGCGCGCAGGATCATGGAGAGCAAGGCCGCGGGCGCGCCGTCTGTTGCGGACGATGGCGACGGCTCGCACCTGGTCAGCCAGCGCTGAAAAAGCCTTCGCCAGCCGGCGACCGGAGCGAAACCTTGCCTCTCACCATCCATCAGGTTCCTAAACTCGTCTTTGGCATAGATGCGCTCTCCAGTGCTGGCGAGTATCTGCGTGCACTCGGAATCAGACGTCCATTTGTCGTGGCAGCGCAGAGCAGCGCGGGCCATGCGCAGCGTTTGCACCCGAACGCACACGTGGATTCGAGCACTCGCAACGAGCCTTCGGTTGCGCACTTTTCCCGGCTTCTCGATGCGGCGCGCGCATACGGGCCGGATGCGGTTGTCGGCATCGGCGGCGGCAGCGTGCTGGATGCCGCGAAGCTGGTGGCTGCGCTCTGTGGCAGAGCGCAGACGTTGGCTGAAGCCTGGGGAATCGGGAACCTTGCGGGGCGCCATCTGCCGCTGATCTGCATTCCGACGACCTCCGGGACGGGCAGCGAGGTTTCGCCAAATGCCATTCTGCTCGACGAAGAGTCGCAAAGCAAAAAGGCCGTGATCAGCGCGCATCTTGTGCCGGACGCGGCATTTCTCGATCCGGCGCTCACCGTTACCTTGCCCGCGCCCGTAACGGCGGCGACGGGTCTGGACGCACTCACCCACTGCATCGAAGCCTATGCCAACAATTTCGCGCACCCGCTTGTTGATACCTGGGCGCTTGACGGCATCCGGCACACTGCCCGCCACCTGGTGACGGCGGTTCGCGAGCCCGAGAACATCGAGGCGCGCACTTCTCTTATGCTCGGCAGCCTTTATGGCGGGCTGTGCCTTGGCCCGGTGAATACCGCTGCGGTGCACGCGCTCAGCTACCCGCTGGGCGCGCGGCATCATATTCCTCACGGGCACGCCAACGCGATCCTGCTGCCGCACGTGCTGCGCTTCAACCTGCCGGCGGCGCCTGCCCGCTATGCCGCCGTCGCGTTGGCTCTGGGGGCCGAACAGCAGTCAACCGCTGAGGCTACTGCTGCGGCCGGCATTGGGCGGCTTTGGGCGCTGATTGCGGAGACGCAGTTGGAGATGCGGCTCTCTGCGCTCCGCATTGCGGAATCGGAGATCCCTGCGCTGGCTGCCGAGGGGCTCGCCATCACCCGCCTGATGCGGAACAACGTGCGGTCGATGACGCAGCAGGATGCAGAGCTGATCTATCGGGCCGCGTTCGTAGGGCGGCGGGAGGATTGAATCAATTTTCATAACAAGCAGTTTACTTTCATGAAATGCTTGTCTGCGACTCGCGCACCCGATAAACTTCTCTTCGCCATGCAAATCCGCTCCCTTCGTTCGCTTGCGTTCGCTCTTGTGCTTCTTCCCGCTTTCCTGGTTGCGCAGGGGCGTGGGCAAGGCGGCATATTTACCGTGCTCCATGCGGGCGACTATCACCACTATGTGACGCAATTTGCCGCGGATGAACTGGCGGCTACCGGCCATCAACCTGCCGACGAGTGGCCGTGGCTCGCGGCCAACATTCCGTTCTTTTCCAGTTCCGACAAGCAGTTTGAGGAGATGTACTACTTCCGTTGGTATGCATGGCAGAAGCACGTTGTGGAGAGCAAGCGGGGCTACCTGATCACCGAGTGGCTGCCCAAGCCGCAAGCGCCCGACGGTTTTTATGGAGCGCTGCCGGATGCGGCCCCATTTCATCTGGGCGAAGCGCGCTGGCTGCGGAATCCGCGGATTGCCGAGGATGATGCGCGATTCTGGATCTCGCCAGGCGCGCGCCCGCGCTTGTACAGCTTTGCGCTGGCCACCAGCGTGCGCAACGTAATGCTGGCGACCGGCGACACGCGGCTGGGACCTGAGATGCTGCCGGGACTGGTCGCGAACTACAAGGCGTGGATGGCGAACCAGTACGATCCGCTGGTGGGCTTGTTCTGGTCAATCGATACGCGTGACGCGATGGAGAAGTCGATCAGCGGTGATGGCTACCGGCCTACCCTGAACAGCTATATGGTGGGCGATGCGCGGGCGATCGCGAATTTCGCCCGTTCCGCCGGGGAGCTTGCGGTCGCGAATGAGTATGCGGCCAGGGCGAATACTCTGGAGCGCCTGATTGAAACCAAGCTATGGAACCCAAAGGACGAGTTTTATGAAGTGGTTTCTCCCGCCGCGGACTCGGGCATTCGCAAAGAGAAGAAGTTCAAAGATCCTGGCACCGTGCTCAAGTTTTCCGGTGTACGCGAGCTGATCGGCTACATTCCCTGGGAGTACTACAAGCCGCCGGCGAGCCACGATGTGGCATGGAAGCAGCTCTTCGATCCCGAAGGCTTTGCCGGCAAGTATGGGCCTACAACCGCCGAGAGGCGCAGTCCGCGGTTCCGTTTTGCATCCAGTGACCAATGCACATGGAACGGGCCTTCCTGGCCTTACGCAACCACGCAAACGCTGCTGGCGCTGGCCAATCTGCTGAATGGAGCGCCGCAGTCCTACATCGGACGGCAGCAGTACTACCAGCTCTTTTCCAATTACGTGCTCTCGCAGCATTTGCGGTTACCGAACGGCCACGTCATTGACTGGATCGACGAGGATCTGGACGCGGATACGGATGTGTGGATCGCCAAGACAATGCTGATTGCGAAGCATAAGCAGGTGGGGCGCGGCAATTATTACAACCACTCAGGATTTGCCGATCCGCTGATTACGGGGCTGATCGGGCTGCGGCCGCGCGCCGACCGCAGGCTGATTTTGCACCCGCTGCTGCCGGACGGCGAGTGGAGCTACTTTGCGGTGGACGGCCTGCCCTATCACGGCCACATGCTCGCGATCGTATATGACCAGACCGGCAAGCACTACAAACGTGGGCGTGGGCTGATGTTGTTTGTCGATGGCAGGAAGATCGCCGGTCGCCCCACACTAGGGCCGCTCGAAGCAGAGTTGCCGAAGTGAGCTTGGGCGCAGTACGCATAGGTTGCATGAAGGAGCGAGCAAGCGTGAGTCATTTCAAAGTTGTTACTGCCCTGGCCATGAGCGTGCTGGCCGCGCCGTTGTTGGCGCAGAAGCCTGCCGCCACTCCCATGGTTCACATTCCGGCCGGCGCGTTTATGATGGGCGCTGATGCGCAGCCGCTTCCGCCCGCGGTAGTGAATGGTTTTGGTGTAATGTCTCCGCGTCCCGTTTATGGTGACTGGGACGAGCATCCCGCGCACAAGGTTACGCTCACGCATGGCTTCCTGATCTCGACGCACCTCATTACAGTCAGAGAATTTCAGCAGTTCGACCCCGGCTACACGCCCGTCGCGGCTTATCCCGGCTATGCCTCTGGCATCAGCTACCAGCAGGCGCTTGCCTTCTGCGCATGGCTCTCAAAGAAGGAAGGGAAGCCCTACCGCTTACCCACAGAAGCGGAGTGGGAATATGTGGCGCGCGCTGGGCATCAGACGCCTTTCTTCACCGGTGACACGCCGCCTGCGCCCGGGCAGGCCAACCCGTGGGGCGTAGTGATCGGCGAAGGAACGCCGGAGTGGGTCGCCGACTGGTATGCGCCTTATCAGCCTGGCGCGCAGGTTGATCCCACCGGCCCACTGCATGGACATTTCCGCGTGGTGCGCGGCGGAGGGCTCGATTCCCGACATCCGAAGCCGGGCCAAATCTATCCGGCGATGGCGCCCTATTTTGAACGCTCCGCCAACCGCGCCAGCATAGCGCCCAGCTACGAATCGAGCGCGGGAAACATCGGCTTCCGCGTGGTGCAGGCGCCCATGCCCGTGCCGCGTCCCTCGCCGGAGCGCCAATACTTCTTCAAAACCGATGTAAAGCAGACGCCGGTCATGCTGCGTGCAGGGCCTGATCCTTCGAGGCCCTTCTATCAGACCCACGAGCTCTTTCCGAATCTCAACGGCAAGTCGATGCCGGATGTTGGATGGCAGATCGGCCTTGCACGAGGCCTGGGCATTGCCTATCACAACTCGGCGGTTCAGGTGCTGGCTAACGGCGATGTGATTGCGGCGTATTACAACACGCCCAACAAAGAGGACGATCCTGACCAGACCATTCTCATCATGCGCCGCCGGGCCGGTGCTGAGGACTGGGACATGCCGGAGCCGTGGCCATATTTTGCCGATGCCGCCTGCGCCGCGCCTGTGTTCTGGAATGATCATGGGCGCCTCTGGCTCTTCTTCGGATTTCCGCGCTTGATCGGCGCTCCGCCCTTCGCCTACATTCAATCGACAGAGAACGGCGCTGCGTGGGGATCAGTTCAGTTTCCACACTTCACCGCGCCGATTGGACGATATGTTTCGCAGCCAATCAATTCGATTGCGCGCGCAAAAGACGGCACCATCTACATTCCCACTGATTCGACAGGCCGCGGCGCTGGAGGAATCAGCGCGGCTTCGGCGGTCTGGGCGACGAACAACAACGGTAAAACGTGGTATGACACCGGCGGACGCACAGGCGGGCGGCACACTACGCTGGTGATTGCGAAGAATGGCGATCTGCTGGGCTTCGGCGGAAAGAACTCGGAGATTGACGGGCATATGCCTTTGGCAATCAGCTCCGACGGCGGTAAGACGTGGCGCGTGACCCCGACGCCGTTCGACGAGTTGATGAGCGGCGAGCGGCCAAGCGTGATTCGCCTTGCCGACAACCGGCTGTTCTTTGTGGCCGACTACAACCCGCATCACATGAAGCACATTCATAAGGACGGCGCCTACGTTGCGCTTTCGAGCGATGACGGCAGGACCTGGAAGCAGAAGCGGCTGCCCGCAAATATTCTCACTGTGGGCTATGTGACCGCGACACAGGGGCCGAATGGTCTGATTCACATCGTCACTTCGAAGAACACGATCAATTACGAGATCGTATTGAACGAGGCGTGGATTCTTTCAGACACAGAGGCAGCAACACCCGAGCCGGACTCGATCACGGATGTGACGAAGCACCGCGAAAACTGGCCCGATGGAAGGCCGCGAGTTACCTGGTCTACTGGCCGAGCGAGCGATGGTCGCATCCTGCTGGAAGGGCGACAGACCTTCTACTTTAACAATGGCCGCAAGCAGTGGGTCTCTGACTACCACCTCGGCAGGAAGATCGGCACGAATGTTTTCTACCGTACCGATGGATCGAAGCAGTGGGAAAAGAGCTGCGCCGCAGATGGAACATGGACCTGGCGCAACTTCGATGCCGCGGGGCACGTGATCTCAGAGTCGCACTGGCGCGGAAAGACGCTCGTGGACTACAACATTGCGGCAGAAAAGTAGGGGCATCCTTATGAATCTGTCCTCAGTTTTCCGTGGACTACTTTTGCTGGCCGCGTGCTTTTTCCCGGTGTGCGCACAGCAGGCGGCCGCACAACAAGAGCACGGCGCGTGGCTCTTCGCGTATTTCAAGGAGCCGGGCAACCAGGGAATTTATCTGGCGTTGAGCCGCGACGGCTACCACTACACGCCGCTGAACGACGGCAAGCCATGGCTCGCGCCTACGCAACCCGGTGAGTTGATGCGCGATGTCTTTCTCACGCGCGGGCCGGATCATCTCTTCCACATGGTGTGGACATGGAACTGGCACGGCAATTCGCTGGGCTACGCCTCGTCGCCCGATCTGCTCGCGTGGTCCGCGCAGAAGCAGATCGCCATCATGAAAGATTTTCCGGAGACCAACAACGTATGGGCGCCGGAGACGTACTGGGACGCGAAGAGGAAGCAATGGCTGATTATCTGGTCGAGCTCGATGAAAGACTCGAAGGCCGGCAATCGCATCTGGTCGTCGTCTACTTCGGACTTCAACACTTTTTCCAGGCCCGCGATCTTCTTCGACCCCGGCTACGTCACCATTGACGCAACCATCTACCACCAGCCGCATGGACCTTACCGGATGGTATTCAAGGACCAGACTTACGATCCGCTCTGCTTCCAGGAGCGTGTGGCAACCGGGCCTACGCTGGAGGGGCCGTGGCAGCATATCTCCGGACCGATCAACGAAAGCTGGTCTGAAGGTCCTTCGGTGATCCGCGTCGGCAATCGCTACATGGTGTACTACGATCACTACCGGCCGCCCCGCGCCCGCTATGAATCCGTCGCCACCGCCGATTGGAAGCATTGGGACGATGCCACCGCGGAAACGTCGCTACCCGAGCACTGCAAGCATGGCAGCTTCCTGAAGATCAGCGATGAAGAGGCAGCGCGCTTGCTCCAGCGGCAGGATTCAAACTGACGCTTGGATGAGCATCTGCTTGCCGCGACCATCAGGGCGTGACGACCTCAGATCATTCCGGAATGGCCGAAGTAATTCTGAAAAGCTGTAGCAAAATGATTGCGGAATGAGATCCGCATCTCCCCGGCGTGGAACGAATGAGCGCCAGAAGCGGCTACTGATTTTTAACTGCAATCCATTGATCTGAGAGTGGTTGTACGAATAAACGCTTGAGAAGAGAGGGAGTCGCCGAAGCCTGAGAACATGCACCGCGCTTGTCGTCGGTTACTTTGGCGTAATCGGATCGCAATGAAGCGTTTCATATCTTCTGGAATTCGCGGATAATGAAAGGTGTGATTTAAATCACATCTATGGGACTAAACGGTCACTAGATTCAAAGTTAAATGGACCGCGGCGGAAGCAGCGTTTTGTCGTCACACGCGCACTTACCAAAATGCGCAAATAAAGGTGGCAAACCCAGCCAACAAGTTGAGCTTAAACGGCGTGCGGTAACAAAGGAATGTGATGACACCAGAACTCTCGACGCGAGAGCTCTGTTCGATAGAGCAGGCAATTGAACAGATCTCGGATCCGCTGGAGGTTGAACGGGCTTTGGGGACGGGGCAATTCGTCCCTTGGTTTCAACCATTGGTCGCGCTCCGCACTGGCCAGCTTGCAGGCTTTGAAGTGCTGGCGCGATGGAACCATCCCGATTTCGGCATACTCCCGCCGGGTGCTTTCGTCCCAACGGCAGAGAGAGACGGCTGGATCACCTGCCTGATGAACCAGATTCTGGCACAGGCTATCGCCGCGATGTCGCCATTCCCGCCATTCAACCTTGCTTTCAATGTTTCGCCGCTTCAGTTGCAGGAAGCAGATCTGCCGCGACGGATTCGTGATGTCGCGGAGCGGGCTGCGTTTCCGCTTGACCGGCTCACGGTTGAGATCACGGAAACAGCCTTTGCACACAACATGCAACAGACCCGGATCATTGCCGAAGAACTGAAGGCGATGGGATGCCGGATTGCACTGGACGATTTTGGGACGGGTTATTCGAGCCTCTGCCATCTCCAGTCCCTCCCAATACATGAGCTCAAGGTGGACCGCAGCTTTGTGCATTCCATGACAGAGGATCGTGGAAGCCGCAAGATTGTTGCCGCCGTAGTTGGGCTTGGGCAAAGCCTGGAGTTGACGACATTGGCCGAGGGGATCGAGAGGCCGGAGCAGGCAGACATGCTTCTGTGGCTCGGCTGCGATCTTGGACAAGGCTGGCATTACGGCACGGCTTTACCGGCTGAGATGCTGGATGAAATGATTTCCACCCTGCGGGAACCGGCAACGGCGCGCGCGCCATCCCTGTGGGAGAGCGGTTCCGTATGCAATCTGCAGGGACTCCCAGCGCAGCGGCTGGCACAGCTTCAGGCTGTCTATGATGGTGCGCCGGTCGGGTTAGCTTTTGTTGACCGCCAACTGAAGTACGTCAACATCAACTCCAGGCTTGCGGAGATGCATGGCGCCTCAGTCGAGGAGCATTTTGGCAAGACTTTGCCCGAAATGGTTCCTCTAATCTCTCACCTAGTTGAGCCATACGTGCGCCGGGCGTTGAGCGGCGAAAGCGTGACAGGAGTGGAGTTCACCGAGCCGGATTCTGAGGACTCTCGTGGCCGAACGTTCCTTGTTTCTTATCAGCCGGCGCGTGATGAGGCGGGTGAGATTGTAGGGGTATCCTGTGCTGTTCTTGACTTTACTGAGCGCAAAATGGCCGAGGAGCGGCTACGCCAGTTTGAAAGCGTCATCGAATCGCTTGAAGAAATGATGGTGGTCGTTGACCGCAACTACCGTTATCTCCTTGCGAATCGAGCGTATCTTGAATATCGCGGCGCGCCCGCAGATCAGGTTGTGGGCCATTTGGTTCCTGCAGTGATAGGGCAGGAGACCTTCGAGCGGGTTGTCAAGCCCTGGATTGATGAGGCTTTCAAGGGAAGGCATATTGAATACCGGACGAAACATGTGTTTCCGCGATACGGTGAAAGAGACCTGACCGTCTCATACGCTCCGATTGAGGATGAGAGCGGCGTGCGTGCGGTTGCCTGCATCCTGCGCGATGTTACAGAGCTGACGCGGATGGAACTCACAGCGATGAGCTGGCAGAAACGGATGGAACTGGCGCAACAAGCCGGCCTTCGCATTGGTCTTTGGGATTGGGATCTTCAAACAAATGCTGTTGTCTGTTCGGAGGAGACGTACCGGCAGTGGGGCCTTACGCGTGAGGCGTTTTCCGGCCGCCTGAATGAAGTGGTTGCCCGTATCCATCCTGATGACCGTGATGCGGTTGAAGCAGCTATCTGCAAAGTTCTCTTCCGCCGGACCGGGAATTATGCGTCTCAGTTCCGCGTCGTGCGTCCTGATAGCTCCATCTGCTGGATTGATGCACAGGCTGTCATTCTGTCTGAACCTTCCCCTCACATGGTGGGCATCAGCGTCGATATCACCAGCTCGAAGACCATTTAGAATCCGCTGCGGGAAAGCGAGGAGCAATATCTCCTTCTTCTGAACGCGCCCACCGCGGGCATTTATAGCCTCCACCTTGAAAGGAAGCGCGGCCGCAGATGCCCCGGCTCCGCTCGGAATGACGCAGGGTTGCGGGGGAAGCGGAGTCGAATGCAGGCGGCTGCGCCCTACTCGAAGAGCCAATCCAGATTGGCTGGCCCATTGCCGGATGCGGCGAAGTTCACATGCGGCGTGACGTGATAGTCCGCGGGGATGAAGCCCAGCACTACATAGTCTCCCTTGCCGAGATCGAGTTCGTTCGCGCCTGCGGGCAGAGGCTTGGCCCATACGGCCATGGCCGGTACTTTGGGGGCGCTGACCGCGTTGAGCAGCAGCAGATTCCATTGCTCCGTTTCAGGATCGAGCACAGAGTTTTCCTTCGATGCATTCGCCTGGTAGCCCAGCAGAATCTGCGCGGGCCGCGCCAGAGTGAAATCGAGTGTTCCGCCTTGGTGCGGCGAAATCCTGATTCCGCGCATTCCCACCAGTTCCGGGGCAACGCCGGAGATCGCCGGGCCCCGGCCCTGGAATAGCTGAGCGCCTTTCTCAACAGTGAATGCTTCGCCCGCGCCGGGCTTGAGCGTGAAGCCCACCTGCGGAAAGGGCTTTGCAGTGCCGATGCTTTGCGCAGCGTTACCGGAGAGCAGCGCGGCTCTCCGCTTGCGAAATGTAGCGAGCTCTTTTTCATACATCGGCAGGCACTGTTGCCAGTTGGGGTAGTTCTTCATTCCCCCGGGGAAGGGAATGCGGCGCTGCGAGGTTTCCATGCCGGTCGCGGTCAGGTAAGCAGGACCAGCCACCTGCGTGAGCTCTTTGAAGCGATTGACGCTTTCGGCAAGGAGCGTGTCGGCTTGCTGCAGGTGCGCCGCTTCGTGGTCGTAGCCGTAGAGCAGAACCTGCTCGGCCGCTTTGGTCTTGGCGTTGTAGAACTGCATGAGCAGCGAGATGGCCCGCATATCGTTGACGACGCGCTCATATTCCGCCTTGTTGCGGGTGACATAAGGCGCTGCAGCTTCGGCGTCTGCGAGCGCCTGGCGCGAGGCCGCAACCGTCTCGTTGCTGACGCCGATCGGCGTTTCACCGTGGTGCGGCTCGTGCTTCACTTCCGCGGCAACGTATTCCGGGAGCCGCTCGCCAGGAGGCGCGTCGCCAGTCCACAACGTGACAGCGGGATTGAAGCGATCAGGATCAATGAGCTGTGGCATGGTCATGCCCAGCGTAAGCGCCTGGCGGTTGCCCTCGGTGATGCCGATGCGCGGCAGCAGGCTTGGCTGGCAAGGGCCTGCCAGCGTGTAGGCACCCAGCAGCTTTTCGCCCGCTTCTTGCGTGCCGTATCTCCGCGCGAACTGCGCAACCCAATACGCGTGCTCCTTTGCGGGATCGCGGAAGGGATTCCATGCGTAACGTCCCCAGGCGGCGAACCAGATCCAGTCGCGATCGGTCTGCATCAGGCGCGGTGTGGCATTGTCGCCGGAGTAGGGCCAATCCCAATAGCGCAGCGGATACAGGTGCAGGCCGCCGATACCGATGCGCTGAAAGTTGATGAGCGTCTGGCGGATAAAATCGGGATCGCCCCAGCGGAACGGCTCCAGGTTGGAGAGCAGGTGCACATTGGCGATGGCCACATTGGAGGTCTCAGCGAGCATTTTGAAGCGGTCGCGAACCGGCCCGCGCACGTTGGTCCACGTGAGCGATTCGCCGTTCCACTTGAACATGGTATCGATGTTGGAGTAGAGCGGCAGCGCGGCCTTCATCACCGCGTCAATATCGGTTGCATGCGCGCGAACCACGATGGGCGGTTCCGTGGTGATGCCCAACTCCTTCAAGCCATCCTTCACGCCGGGAATGATGGCCTGCGTGAGCCACTCGGCGCCGTAGCGCGGGGCCAGCGCCTCGCCCAGCGTCATCATCAGGCCGGCGTGCGGATACTCGCGCACGAACTCCGAGATCACGTAGCGCGTATATGCGGTAGCCAATGGATTCGGTGCAGACAGGTGATAGGGCAGGTGATGCGCGCGCGCGAAGGTGTGCGAGAGATGGATGTTGTAAAAGCCCTGCAGGACCCAGATGCCGCGCTTGTCGGCCTCGGCGGTGAGCCACTTGAACATGGCGATGTTCTGGTCGAGCTGCGCGGGGGGCAGCTCCTGCGCCTCAGGATAGCGGGGCAGCTTGAGCAGGCTGGTGAACGGGTGGCCGTTCCACAGATAGAGCGTGTTGTAGCGCTCCTCGGCCATCATGTCGAGATACTTGACCCACTGCGCCTTGTCGTAGAAGAAGGGAAAGTTCTGCGGCGTGTAGGGATAATCGTACTCTGCACCTTCGTAAGTGATCTCCTGCTTTTGCATGCCGATGCACGTGCCGCGCAGCTTCAGCGCGGGGTGCTCCATGTCGTTGATGCCCTCAGGCAGCGCGCCGGCGGCCCGAATGCGGTCGTCCATTTCCAGTTCGCCGTAGAGAACGCCGGAGGGATCACTGCCTGCCACCACCCACGTTTTTCCCACCTGCTTGATCAGGAATGCTTCTTCGGCCTGAGGCCAGAACTCAGGCAGATTGAAGTGCGCGAGTTCTGGCGCCGTGCGCAGTGCCGCCACAATGCGCGCGCCGTGCGGTGCGTCTTTTACGCCAGCCAGAGCCTTGCGCAGTTGCTGCGCTCCCCATAATTCACGCGGGGTTGCGCTTTTCGAAGTGATCACCTTGACCGGAGACGATGCCGCAGCGGCTGAGGCCGCGCCGAACAGCGCAAGCGCCAACATGGCCGTCACGCCGGCAATGCCGCGGCTCATCCATTGAGTGCGCAATTTCATTGTGTTCAACTTAGACCTTCTCAAAGAGCACAGCCTGATACGGTTTGCCGCTCAGGGTAATTTTGCTTTTGCCGCCAAAGGTTCCTGCTACGGGAGAAGCCGTCATCGCCCACGGATCAATCATGGTCGCCTTGAATCGCGCCGTTTCGGGCAGCGGAAACTCATACTCGCCCGCGCAGTGATAGTCGAAATACCAGAGATACAGCTGACCGGGATTTCCCGCATTCAGATAGTACGGATTTTCCGCGGCCATCAGCCCGGTTGTACCAGTGCGTTCGAGCAGCTTGTGCAGGAAAGCGATGCGCGCCGGGCTGGCTCCATGCAGCCTTCCGGCGTCAGACCAGACGGGATTTCCGTCCGTAGACATGTAGCTTTCGCCGTGCGTGGCATACACGCCGTTCACGATGGCGCGCCAGAAGCGGTACGTCATCTCTTGCGGCGAAAGATTCCCCCAGCGGCGCGAGATGTTGCCCTCGTACTGAATCTCGTCGTAGATGATGGGCTTGTTCCACGCAGCACGGCGCGCGGCCGATTTGTCGAAGTCATAGGCTTGCAGACTGGCGTGCGTGCACCACGGTTTGGTGTAGTCATACATCACTCGGCTGTGATGAATCGAACGCAGGCGGCTGCACGGATCGTTCTCCGCGACGATGCGGAAGTAGCGGTCCCAGTCTTTCATCGATTTTGACTTGATGAGGTCATACTCATTGGCAATAGACCACCACACATTCCGGTATGCGGAAAGGCGCGCGACCGCATAGCGCAGGTAGCGGTCGTCCGCCTCTTGTCCCATCGACTTGAAACCCCAGGCATCGTAGGGATGAAAGAGGATGACATCTGCCTCGATGTTGGCCGCCAGCAAATCCTGAATGCGCCGTTCCACTAGCTGAAAATAGGCCGGGTTGAACCGCGCCAGGTCGAAGCGCTCCTTGCCCGCGCCGCCCGTGCTCGCCTCCTCTGCACGCGCGGGCGAGGCGGATGCAAGCTGTTCAAAGGGCATGGCTACCGGCTGGAGTTTGCCGAGCGGTTTGGGCAGCAGGCACATCCGGACCTTGTTGAAGCCGGCAGCCTTCAGGTTCTCCAGCGTTTCCTGGTCAAGCGGCGCGCCGACGAAACCATAGGAATAGCAGGTGGTGCCGAAAGGGAAGTACGGAGTGCCGTCGGCATATTGAAAATGGAATGAGTGCGCTGTGCCGACAGGGCCGAGATTTCCGGTTTGAGCAGGCAAGCACTCGAAGGTTCCCGACAGGCCGGTTAATTCCCGCGCATTACTGGTTGTTTCATAGCTCCAGCGCCCTGCCGTGTCGGGCGAGAATCGCACCCGATATACGCCACTACCGTCATAGAAACCGGTCACATCCACTGTGCGGTGGCCCTGGGTAAAGCGAGCGCCAAATGTCACATCCACAAAGGGATTCCCCGAGGCCGGCCCTGGCGCCTCGACCTCGAAAACAGTCCATTGCTCAACTTGCCGGCTGCCGACCCCGGCGGGTACAGCGGCGCTGCCGGAGGCCACCACCCCGGAGAACACG
This sequence comes from Acidobacteriota bacterium, assembly GCA_021799405.1. The sequence continues at coordinate 5,112 of JAJZAL010000049.1, read as the reverse complement.
GTTCCAGTTCCCAGCTTCATCAACTCTCTGCGATCCATCATTTCTCACTGTCACGCGCGAAGGTCTATGCGGATTTATGCCCGAGCCGAGGCCCGGATTCCTGCTCCGGGAACGACTCGCCAGCCCAAAATTGTTCTACACACCCGCTTCTGGAGTGTCAAACCAATGATGCGAAAATGAAAATTATTGCACAAGTAACACACTTCAGCGTATAACGTTCGTTATGGCAGACTTCGGCGTCAAGCGTTTGCCGAGGTTGGGTCTTTCACCAGGAAGGGTGGCAAGCATTTCCATGGCCGGCAAAACCAAAACCGCTCCCATGTCAGAAAAAGGCGCTCGGCGCCGGATTCCCAAGTGGGCACTGCAATCCGCGACCGATTCTGCGTCGAGCGAGCAATACTACCTGCGCACGATTGGCCGCGCACTGGAGGTCCTGGACTGCTTTGACGGGAAGGCTCCGCTGGCGTTGAAAGACATTTGCGCGCGCACGGGTCTGCCTGATTCCACGCTCTTTCGAGTGCTTCTCACCCTGGAAAAGCACGGATACGTGCAGCAGGCGGTGGATGGGACCTACCAGCTCGCGCCCAAGTTGCGCTTTGGCTGGCTGATCGAGCAGGCCAATGCGCTTCGGGGCAAGGTTCGGCCCGAGCTTGAGAGACTCGCGCAGCAGTTCAACGAGACGGCCAGCCTGGCTTACCTTTACGACGATCGCATTCACGTCCTCGACTCCATCGACACCTTCCACGAAATCAGGATGTCCAATCGCATCGGGCGCGTGATTCCGCCCCACTGCAGCGCTATGGGGAAAGCCATCACTGCCTTTCAGGACCGCGAGCTGGCCGACCAGATTCTCGAAATCTATGGTCTCTCCCATCGCACGGAGCACTCGATTACCGACCGCGGAAAGTTGTTCGAGGAGTTCGCGGAAATCCGCAGGACGGGTATCGCCTGTGACCGTGAGGAATCCACTTTGGGCGGAATCTGCTATGGCGCCGCGATCCAGTCCCCTGGACAACCGGTGGTTGCGGCCATCAGCGTCTCCACCCCCATCGTGCGCATGACCCTAGAACGGGAGGAAGTGACGCGCAAAGCAGTTTTGGAAGCCGCAAGGCGCGTAGCTGAAAAGTAAATCGCGATAATAATTAGAAATAGATGGAAATTAATTTCCATATTGACAGCCTTTTTATGGTTTCAATAGACTTATTCTCGCATTGGCAACCCATTCCCAGAGATCTGAAGTCAACGGCAGGTCAGCATCATTCTGGTCGCTGAGCTTACGCGAAATGCCGATGCGGAAGTGGTGAATCTGTTCGCTCTCCAGAATGGCCTTGGATCGGCTTTGCAGCGCCCCTGGACCCACAACAGATGACACTGGAGGACGATTCCAGGCAAATCTCAGAGCAGTTTCGCTGACGCACCAATTCCGGAATCCGGAAAAATTGGGGTAACAACTGCGACGGGAACTGCGGCAAGTGCTGCCTATTCAAAGAATTCCGAGATTCTCACTTTAAGTTTCACAAATGGCATGTTATTTTCTAGAATTTCCTTGACACTCCCAAATGTCGCTCTTATTGTTGGTTAGCTGTTGAGTAAAGACGCAAACGAAAGCTGAAAATTACGGAGCACCCAGATGAAACGCCTTGCATTAGTAATTCTCGCCCTCGCCTTCCTGGCCGGTCTTGCGACTGCCCAGGAGACGCGCTCCACCCTTACCGGCCGGGTGACCGATCCGACCGGGGCCATTCTGCCCAACGCGCGGATCGTAATCACCAACACGGAAACGGGAGCAAAAACGATCGTCAAGTCCAATAGCGCTGGAGTATACACGGCGCCGTTTCTCGCCCCTGGCAGATACGAAGTTGCGGTGTCGTTGTCGGGATTCAAAGAGTATCTCCACACCGGTCTGGTCTTGCAGACGGAGCAGACGATTACGGAGAACATCGTGCTTCAGGTGGGCCAGGTGAGTCAATCGGTGACCGTGCGCGGAGAGACGCCGATGATCGATACGGCTAACGCCGATACCGGCCAGTCGCTCACCGCGGAAGAGGTTGAGGATCTGCCCAGCAATGGCCGCGCGCCTCTCGGCTACGCGCACCTGGAATACGGCGCCGTGGCGAAGGGCAAGCACTCTATGGTGCAGACAAGGCCATTTGACAACTCGGCAGCGGACGACTTCTCTCTTGGCGGCGGCGCTTCCTCCTCCAACGAATTGCTTCTCAACGGCGTTCCCAACATGGAAGATTCCGGCCGTACCGCTGGCTACAGCCCCGAGCTCGACGCTGTGGATGCTGTTCACGTCGATGAGTTCTCGGCCAACGCCGCGCTGGGAGATACCTCAGGCGGCTGGGTCAACATCACCACAAAGGCGGGCACAAACCAGTTGCACGGAACCGCGTCGGAATACTACGCCGGCTCCCGGCCGTTTACGGCGGACCCTTACTTCACCAAGCCCGGCACGCAGGCGCCCTCGACCCACTTCAACCAGTACGCGGGCACCATTGGCGGTCCGGTCTACATTCCGCACGTTTATAACGGCCATAACAAGCTGTTCTTCTTCTATGCCTATGAGGGATACAAGGGGAACGCGCCGTCTACAGTGATCACAAGCGTGCCCACACAGGCGGAACGCAACGGGGATTTCTCGGCACTGCTTAATTACAACAGCAAGAATCAGCTCTACAACCCCTACACCGCTTCTTTAGCAAATGGGGATGTTGTCCGCCAGCCGATTCCGGGGAACGTGCTTGCCAATGCCGGACTCAAGGTCAGTCCCATTGCGGCGGCGTACATCAAGCTGATTCCGCTACCCAATTACAGCGGCTCCGCCGCCAAGGCCGATGGCGAAAATAACTTCTTTGCCTCCGACCCGAGCACGAACGACTACTATTCGAACGCGGGCAGAATCGATTACAACGTCGGCAATTCCGACAAGGCCTTCGGTGAGTTTCACGCCAGCCACTACGCCAGCGCACGGTCCAATTGGTTCAACAATGCGTTGAGCGGCGTCACTTCAACCGTGAACCTTTTGGGCGGGCAAATCGATAACGTTAAGAACTTTTCGCCCACGCTCAATCTGGAAACCCGTCTTGGCTTCAGCCGTTACGAGAATTTTTCAGGACCGGACAGCCTGGGGCTGAATCCGACCAGCCTTGGATTCCCCGGCTATGTGGCGAGCAACTCGACGGCACTCGCCCTCCCGTACATTGAGTTTCAGGACACGGCCTCCATTGCGAACCTCAGTGCCCAGCCGGGGAACAGTGAGGATTTTGACAATATCCAGTTCTTCGGCAGCCTGAACAAGATCTGGGGCCGTCACTCCTTCAAGTTCGGCCCGGATTTCCGTTTGAATAAGAAGTCCGCCGTTTCGCCGGGAGCTGCTGATGGCAGCTACACCTTCAAGACGCAGACCGGCGACTTCGTAACGGCAGGCAGCGGCGCCCAGCCCCAGGCATTCGGTGGAGCATTGGCTCTGTTCGAACTCGGTTTGCCGACCAGCGGCTCCTATAACGTCAGCACCCGTTTCCAGTACGACAACTGGTATTTTGGATTCTTTGCGCAGGACGACTGGAAAGCCATGCCCAACCTGACGATCAGCATGGGTCTTCGTCTTGAGCATGAGACGCCGCTGGTGGAAAGCAATAACGAGCTTGTCACTGGCTGGAATCCCACCATGACCAACGCCGTCACGGCCCCAGCGCTCGCCGCCTACCAGAAATCACCCATACCAGAGCTTCCGGCGTCGTCCTTCTCCGCCACCGGCGGCATCATTTACGCGACGAGCGGCAATCGCTCACCCTACACCACCGCGCCCCTCTATGTCAGCCCGCGCATCGGGTTCTCCTATGCGCCCAGCTTTGCGCACAATACGATGGCGATCCGTGGCGGCTTCGGCATCTATGACAATCCCATGAACGACTACTACGCCGGGCCGGGGTATGGCTTCCAGCAATCCACCAATATGATCATGTCAACCAACAACAACCTGACGCCGGCAACAGACCTCTCCGATCCGTTCCCGACGGCGGCCAATCCCATCGAGCGGCCTTTCGGCTCCGAATACGGCATCAATACCAACCTTGGCAACAGCATCTCTTATTACACGCACAATAACAGGGTGCAGTACACGGAGAAATGGAGCCTCGACATTGAGAAGCAATTTGCAAAGAACTGGCTTGCGGAAATTGGCTACCTTGGCTCGCATCAAGTCCACAATTTCTATACCAACGACGTAAGCGCAGTTCCGCTATTGCCGTTCCTTGTCCACCAGGCGACATACGACAAGACGCTCACGCAAGAGATGACCGCGTCGACGGCCAACCCCTTCTATGGGATTATTCCGGGGCCGCCGACCGGTTTGAACTCCTCCAAGACGGTTAGCGTCGCCTCGCTGCTGAATGCCTATCCCGAATACACCGGCGTGTCTGAGGGACTGATCCCCGGAGCCAGCGCCAACTTCAACGCCGTGATGCTGCGGCTCGGCAAGCAATTGTCCCAAGGCTTGGAGTTCAACTTCAACTATGAGTACTCCCGCCAGCTCGGATACTACACGCAGCTCAATAAGGGCGGACCGCTGTGGTACGGAGAAACGACCTCCGACTTTCCGAGCCACGTTGCGCTTACCCTGCTTTACCAACTGCCGTTTGGCAAGGGCAGGATGTTCCTCAACCAGGCTCCGCGGGCGCTCGATGAGATCGTGGGCGGATGGCAGATCACTTCGATCGTCCAGTACCTCTCCGGCACGCCGCTGGGTTGGGGTAATGTGATCTACACCGGCAACTGGAATGACTTTCATAACAATCCTCACCAAACCAAAGGCGCTTCGTTCAACACCGCCGTCTTTGACAGGAGCGCGGCCGATCAGCCAAATGGCTATAACTACAGGACTTTCCCGCAATACCTGCTGCGCTCGGATCCGACCAAGGACTTCGACTTCTCCATGCTGAAAGACCTAACCATCGGCGACCGGCTTATCTTGCAGCCGCGCTTCGACGCCTTCAACGCATTCAACCGGCCACAGTTCCAGGGTGCCAATACCACCCCGACATCCGGCAGCTTTGGCGACGTGACCAAGCAGTTGAATTCCGGCCGGCAAATGCAGGTCGGAATCCACTT
>JAJZAL010000284.1 GCA_021799405.1 Acidobacteriota bacterium | reverse complement strand
TCCAACAAAGGCCGTATACATTTGCGCAGACCAACCTGTCACCTTCATTTTTCGCTTGCATTCACGCGGCGGACCATACATACGCAAAAGATTCGACACCCTCTAGCAAACCCCTATAAACACCGGCGAGCACGCCCTCACCCAGTCCGGTACTCGCGACTATAATTCCGCCTGGTCACCGAAGGGTGACTGGATCGCCTTTACCTCGGAACGCGCCGGGTCGGCCGACATCTACCGTATTCACCCCGCCGGCTCCGCCAGCCTCGAACGGCTCACGGATCATCCCGCCTTTGACGATCAGGCCACCTTCTCGCCTGACGGCTCGCGGCTCTTCTTTGTCTCTACGCGCGCCGTCGGCTACGCCAATCTCTGGATTCTCGGCCTCGCCACGCGCAAAGCATCTCCCCTTACTACAGGCAAGGGCGGCGACTTTCGCCCTGCCTGGTCGCCCGACGGCCAGTGGATTGCCTTCTCCTCCGACCGTGGCGGCGATCTACCCGACGCGAAAGGCCGATGGGAGATATTGCACATTGTCGACATCTACATCGTTCACCCCGACGGCACCGGCCTCAAACGCGTCTCCGAACGCGGCAACTTTTGTGGCGGTCCCTCTTGGAATGCCGACAGCAAGTCCCTCGTGGCCTACTGCATGACCGCCCAGCAAACCTGGGACTTCCACAGTCACGTCCGCCCGGAGCAAGGCAGCGACCAACTTGTGCAGTTTGACATCGCCACCGGGCATGCCACTCCGGTCGCCGCGCCCGCCGGAATCAAGCTATCCCCCAGGGTGCTCGCAACAGGTCAAATCGGCTACCTCCAAAACGACGCAACTTCGCCCGGCCTCTTCTATTCCGATGGCAAGTCGGGGCCCAAAGGTCGAATCTTTGAGAGCGCAGCCTGGTCGCCTGACGCCCGACTGGTCGTTTACCCCCGCGCCAAAAGCGTCGACTCCAACGAACCTCAGCCCATGTGGGGCAGGAACCGTAACTTTCAGCTCTCCAACCTCTGGATGCTGCCCGCCATCAATCGCGCCGGCAACCGCTTTGCCTTCACCACCGTAAACAACGACGGTACACCAACTTTGTAGAACCTGTGGTTCGCGTAGCGCTCACTGTACGGATACAATCCAGCAAGAGCTTCTTCCACGGTGAACTTATGACGAAACTTCCAGCTTGTATGCTGTTTTTTTCTCTGGCGGTCGCTGTGCCGATCACTGCCAATGCCAAAGCCAACCCTGGCCATCACATATCGCGAACCAGCCCATCCAAGTCAAGAAAAGCGTATGTGAATAGCCAGAAAAAGCAACAAAAGAAGCTGAGAAAAGCGCAAAAAAAGTCGCAAACAAAATTGAGGAAGAGTCACAAAATGGTCCACTGAAAGCTAGTTCAACTCCATAACGCAAGCACAATTGAGCTACGCGGCAATGTCCGGACCAAAACACATTCGCAGTGGAGTCTCCATGTTTCTGTTGAACCGCGCAATTGTTCCCGACTACCCCCGGCTGTTCCACCCGATCTCCCACACAGAAAAATTCGGGAAGGATTGCTCCCAGTCAGATCACTCATTCTTTGCTGCTGGACACAGGCGTGACGCGTTGTGCTGTTTCGCCTAGGCTCGAAGTTCGAACAAAGATCACCGACTTATTGCTGGAATAGACCATCTTCCAGTTGGGAAGTAACGGCAGTACGTGCGCCATCGGTGATGTCCGCGTCAACAGGCAAAAATGGATAGCGTACTTATCCAGAAGAGTATTTGGGTCGCTCTGCAGCAGCGCCCATTTGCCAAATTGCGCGAGCACCCCTGTCCACTCGAAAACGTCGCCGCGACCATCGACAAACACCGGGTATTCCGGCGCCGCCCAGATCAGGTATCCGCCATACCCGTAGTCATTCAACATGGGCCCGGAAAGGCGGTGGGACTGAATAAACTTGACCGCATCTACCGGACTCCCATCGTCTACCTGCCGGGTCAGATTCTGATGGCTGGGGAAACCCCACGTCAAGACGAGCAGAGAAATCGCAATCAACACTGCATTTGGCAAGGGGCGATCCCGGGCGGCGTCATACCCGTCCCAGCAACCGGAAAGAAGTCGCGACAGCACAGGCGCGGCCAATATGCCAAAGACGAATACCATCCGCTGATGACTGGCTGCCAGCCATGTGCCCATGGTCAGAACAACCAGTTCATCCCAAAACAGCTCAGACCGTTGCGCGATGACGAGAAGAAAAATGCATCCGAGTACAGCCAGGAGTCCAAGACCCCGTCCGCCACGCATGGCGGGCGGCATCCACTCTTGGACGGAACTCATCTGTATCGACTGATGGAACAGCGTATTCAGTGGGTACAGGAGTTGTTTGACGCCAACAGGATTGAGGAACAATGCGACCGCGGAAAGGAATAACGCCAATCCCAGGATTGTGCGACGGTGCGGATCCCATGGCAACGCCGTGAGCGAGCCTATCCGGAAATCAAAGAAGGAGCAGAAGAGAAATAGCGCCGCCACCAGAAACCCTAAAAAAAAAGACCCGTGACAGTTGACCCATACCGCAAACAGCGGCGGTAGCAGGAGAAACCAGCGCGGACTTCGAGTGCGCCCCAAATGCACCAGTAACAACTCGAAAACGAGCAGAAGATAGCCAATCATCTGGGGTCGTATTGCAAGGCCGGCGGTCGCGAAGAACCAAATCGCCATGGCCCCGACAAACGCCACCTTGGCATTCCCGGAATACAGTGTGCACAATACATAACCAGCGATCAGCAACGCAGTCGTCGAAAGGCACAGCCACAGCATCAAGCCGGAATATCCGCCAAGTCTGTAAGCGCCATAGATCAGCGTCTGTGCGAGCCATTCGTGTGGCACCCAAGCATGGCGATTCGTGGTGTATGAGAAAATATCTGTCGTCGGAATCGTGTGGGTGGTCCAGATAATCTGGCCCGTTTTCAGGTGCCACCACATGTCGGGGTCGTCGAAGCGCACGCGCACGGTCAACACACCCAGGACTGACAGAATGCACGAGAGCATGACTGGAAACGAAAATGCCCTTCGACAAACAGCAAGCTGTGCGTGCATGCCGGCATGCGGGGGCGTCACGGACACTGTGGTCAAGCCGTTCCCACCTCTTGGCCTTCTCGTTCAGGAATGGGTTCTTCCTCGGCGAGCCGGATCAGGCGATGGAGATAGGCGCGGGAAATTTGCAGGCTGCGCGCCGCCAGCGTCTTGTTCCCCTGGTTATCTCGCACGGCCGCTGCGGCCAGCTTGATCTTGTAATCGCGTATTTGCCGCTCGAATGAACTGGCGGGACGATAATCCTCGATGTTGACGACACTCTCCTCTTGGATGTCCTGGGGTAAATCTTCCGCGTGGATGACGTTATCGTGAGCAACGATAATGGCGCGTTGAATCACGTTCTCCAATTCGCGGGCATTGCCAGGCCAGGCATACGCTTGTAGTAAACACATTGCCGCTGGATCGATCTCCTCAATGTCTTTTTCATGCATCTCGGAATAATGTCGCAAGAAATGTCTAGCGATGAGGGGGATATCTTCCGGGTGCTCCTGGAGAGGCGGTATATCGATTCTCATCACATTGATGCGGTAATAAAGATCCTGCCGGAAAGTTCCCTGCGCGACCATTTCAGCCAGGTTCTGGTGGGTGGCGAAAACCACACGTGCCCGCAATGGAATGAGACGGCTGCTGCCGAGACGGCTAAATTCGCGTTCCTGCAAAACCCGCAAAAGCTTTACCTGAGTGCTCAGGCTCAGTTCGCCGATTTCGTCCAGGAACAACGTGCCGGAGCCCGCCTGTTCCAGATAGCCTTGCCGCATGCCTACCGTGCCGGTGAAGGCGCCTTTCTCATGGCCGAACAGCTCGGCCTCGATCAGGGTTTCGGGGATGGCGCCGCAGGAAACCGCGACAAAAGGCTGCCCAGCGCGGTTGCCCAGGTTATGGATGGCGCGAGCGGTCAGTTCTTTGCCCGTGCCGCTTTCGCCGGTGACCAGCACAGAAGTGTTGATGCTTGCGACGCGGCGCACCAACTCGTACACCTGCCGTATTTGCGGGCTGGATCCGATCAACCGATCGCAACTGCTGACTGCTTCCAGTTGCTGTTGTACGGTCTCCAGCTTCCGCTTCAGCGAGGCGCTCTCATGCGCGCGGCGCAGTATCGCCTTCAGTTCCACCAGGGAAGGCGGCTTGCGGCAGTAGCTGTATGCACCCTGGCGGACGAGCTCCAGCGCGGCAGATCGAAGACCGTCATCCGCAAGAATCACCGGAGACAGATTCGATGCGACGATTCGCTCCGAGCACGCAATTCGCAGTTGCAGCGAGCTGTGATTGGTATCGAGGTCGAGAACCACAACGTCGCATGCTCCAGCGGAGAACAAGCGATGAATCCCTACTTCATCGGGTTCCAGTACAATTTGAAATTCTTTTCCCAAGGTAGAGGATAGAAGCTGCTGAAGCTTGCGGTCCTCGGAAAAAAGTGCAATTCGGATCATAATTTGTGATCTCCAATCGTTCTTGCACGACCACAATCAACGAAACTGCTCCAAATTGGGGTGGTGGAGCGTCGTGCATTTTTAAACTGCTACCTAACCGTGGGGATCGGCTGGCTTAGGTGCTCGTGTCTGGAAATTCACTGAGTGATGTATTCGTAGCAGAGGGTGCGGAAAAAGTCGATGAAACTTTGGTAATACGACTTCGGACTCTATGGTTAATAGGCGAAACGTTATCAGCGTGATTCAGATCATTATCAACGCCATCTTGCGAATTGCATTTTGGCGATTTATGTGCTTATCCCTATATTTGACATCCAGTTGCACCTTGGCTTCCTTCCTCCGTACAGTCGCAACCGGGATGAGTCGGCTTCGCACTCCGACGCATTGTCTCTGCGACCTGGAGTCCGTTCATCCCGCACTCGGGATGGAATATTTATCCACTGAGTGCATCCGCTCCATCCGCCGCCGTTATTTACCACGCATCTGCCCGGGTCGATTGCTCAGCGCTTCACTCCGGGTTCTGCAGGGTGTATTCACCGCTTCACTCACTTGCACCCCCTGTAAACAGCCGTGCACACCAACCCAGGAAGCAACACTCATAAGGCATTGAATTCAGACTCTTAGCGTCTCCGACCGATTTGGACGGAAGATTGCACATTCACCATCGTCCCTGCCCAGGGAGAAAGAGTTGGCGTATGCATTCGATTGCCTGGTGGCCGACCGTTGTCGTTCTTGCCATCGCAACGTTTACCGATGTACGGAGTTGCCGCATTCCAAACTGGCTGGTATTGCCCTTTCTGGCGGCAGGAGTTGGGGTTTCCGGGTGGGTGCAGGGTTGGCATGGGGTTGGGCAGAGTTTCCTTGGCATTGCTCTGGGAGCCTTGGTTTTCGGATTTCTTTGCTGGATGGGCGGTATGGGGATGGGAGATATGAAGCTGTGTGCCGCAGTCGGAGCGTGGATCGGACCGGCGCAGTTGATGGTGGCACTGGTAGTGATGGCTATGGCTGGCGGAATCATGGCGCTTTGCTGGGCGGTTGGCGGGGGATTCGTTGGCGAACTGTTCGATGGGGCGGGGGACTTGATCTTCGGGTTAAAAAAACGCGGACTTCGTCCCCATCCTGAACTGATACTCGACAATCCACTGGCTCGCAAAATGCCCTATGCTCCGGCAATTGCAATCGGCACACTCATCTCCTTCTTTTCTCGTTGAGGACAGATGTACATATTAAGGCGATCTCACAAAACAACATGCGAATTGCAACTCAAGTGGACAGAATGCCGCAAGCAGAGGGGAATCGCAAATTGCTGATGGCGACCAGAACTCAGGACCGCGATACGCTTGGCGCCGACATCTTGACGGTTGCCTTGATTGGCCCAGAAGAGCTGCGACGCAATGCCATCGCAGATGCCTTGGTTGGATCGCAGGCGCGCGTAACACGGGAGTTGACGTCCTATCCCGGCCTTGACGATGTGCCGCGGCTGTTGGAGTCCGAGTACGATGTCGTCATTATTGAGCTGGACAGCGATGCGGAACACGCTCTCGATCTGGTAGAGGCTATCTGCGCCACCAGCAGCTCTGTCACTGTGATGGTCTATTCCGCGCGGGCGGATTCAGCCATGCTGGTTCGCTGTATGCGAGCTGGTGCCCGTGAGTTTCTGTCGCTGCCCATCACGCCGGGAGCGGTAGAGGAAGCCCTGGTGCGCGCGATGGTTCGCCGTCCAGTTGCCCGCACCGCCAAGAAGGCGCTGGGAAAGCTGCTGGTGTTTATCGGAGCGAAAGGCGGT
>JAJZAL010000283.1 GCA_021799405.1 Acidobacteriota bacterium | reverse complement strand
CCCTGACACTTACCACGCTTGGTAACAAAGTTATAAATGCCGCCGCGCCCTTCCTTGTCTCCCGGATACCAGTTCTGGACCGTGGAGTACTTGATCTGGGCATTATCAAGCGCAACCAGCTCGACCACCGCGGCATGGAGTTGGTTCTCGTCGCGCATGGGAGCCGTGCAGCCTTCGAGATAACTTACGTAGGCGCCCTCCTCTGCCACAATCAACGTGCGCTCAAACTGACCCGTATCCGCCGCATTGATGCGGAAGTAAGTGGAAAGCTCCATGGGGCAGCGAACCCCCTTCGGCACGTAGACAAAAGAGCCATCGCTAAAGACCGCCGAGTTAAGCGCTGCAAAGAAGTTGTCGGTATACGGTACGACCGAACCGAGATACTTCTGCACCAGCTCGGGATGCTTCTGTACCGCCTCGGAAAATGAACAAAAGATCACACCGTTCTCGGCCAGCTTCTCCTTGAACGTTGTTGCGACTGAAACGCTGTCGAAGACCGCATCTACGGCCACTCCAACCAGCCGCTTTTGCTCCTCCAGCGAAATCCCCAGCTTGTTGTATGCCTTCAGAACTTCCGGGTCCACTTCATCGAGGCTCTTGCGGCTCGGCCGCTTCTTCGGAGCAGAATAATAGACGATATCCTGATAGTTAATTGCAGGATACTTAACATTTGCCCACTTTGGCTCGGCTTGCGCACGCTCCAGCGAGGCCCAGTGGCGATATGCCTTGAGGCGCCACTGCAGCATGAAGTCAGGCTCGTTCTTTTTCTCTGAGATGAGACGGATGGTGTCCTCGCTCAACCCTCTGGGAATTCGGTCTTCCTCGACCTGCGTAATGAATCCCCACTTGTATTCCCGGTTTGCAAGCTCTTCGATTGTATTGATCGTTGTCATTGCAATGCCCCTGGACGTAACGTTATGGCCGTGATCAGGCTTTTTGGATTTGGCGACTTTACGATAACGCTATGCAATGCAGTGAGATCGGAAAGGCTGATGCTGTGGAGTGTCTGCTGCACCATCTTGCCGATCACGCGGGTATTGAACTGAATGGCGCATCGTCCTTCCAAGTCGCAGCGCCCCGGCGCGGTATCGCATTCGGTGAATCCCATCGGGCCTTCGATTGCCTCCACGATCTCCGCCACGGAAATCTGCGCGGGTGGGCGGGTTAAGGCATAACCGCCATTCACCCCGCGACGCGAGATCAGCAACTTGCTATCCAGCAGAAGCTTCAGCACTTTAACCACTGTTGTTGCAGGAAGATGCGTAGCCTTTGCAAGGCTTCGCGTCGTGTGCAATGGCTCCTGCGGGTGGCTGGCAACATACTGCATCACCACCAGAGCGTAATCGGCCAGCTTGTTCAATCTGAACATGGCATACTCGCCCTCCACTGAATCTTGACCGATTCAGTATACTTTCACCTTAGCAAAGTTTGCGGAATTGCACAAATCCGTCCGTCACAGAGGAATTCCCGACGCGAGAGGAAAGGCCGCATCTTCCTTGCGGGAGGTATAACAGACTTTGACGGCGTCATCGTTCTCAGAAAGGGATTTGCTCTTCATGAATGCACTACACCGCTGGTACTGCCGTTCGGATCATTGGAGAGGGGCGACGCACGACGCAATGCTACCCTGGGCGCTGAGTGGAATCGAGTTGGGAGACGCAATTTTGGAGGTAGGTCCCGGACCGGGGGTGACTACGGACTGGCTGCGTCAGCGCACGCTCAGCCTGGAGTGCCTCGAAAAGGATTTATCTCTCGCGGATGCTCTTAAGACTCGACTGGCCGGCACAAATGTTCACGTGCGATGCGGAGACGCGACAGCGATGCCGTATGAGGATCGCCGCTTTTCGAGCGTCGTCTCATTCACGATGTTGCATCACATTCCGGCTGTGGCGTTGCAGGACCGGCTCTTCTGCGAGGCCTTGCGCGTGCTGAAACCCGGAGGCATCTTCGCCGGTGTGGACAGCCTTCCTTCCCTGTTGATGCGCGTCTTCCACGTAGGCGATACCATGGTGCCTGTGGATCCCGGCAGGCTTCCAGAGCGGCTCCAGTTTGCAGGATTCACAGGCATACAAGTCGAATCCAGTGCCGGACGGTTCCGCTTTTCAGCAAGGCGTCCGGCGGAATTCATAGGTTGAAAATTTCGATTCGATCGCTGCTCCGCGAATCCCTACCGACCTGCCAATTGCTACCAATACATGGCCGGGGCGGTCTTTGCCCGTTTGAAGATGTACAGATTCGCAAATTACCTGGCGGCGCAGTCACCGCTAGTACCGCCTACAGAAGACTTGCACTCCCTTTCACACCGATACCGGCTCATTTCGCCGCGAACCTAGTTGCAGGAAGCCTCAAGTTCAATCGCGCGCGGGAAGAGAATGTTGTTCTCCAGATGCACATGTTGGTGCAGATCCTTTTCGAATCCCCTGAGACCATCGTAGAAAGCGTGATAAGTGGGGCATGCACCCTCAGGCGTTTTGAAGTCGCCGCTAAGAGCGCGTATCTCTGCAAGCAGCATTCCAGCCGCGTCGTGCTCCTGGACCATCATGGCCACCGGATGAGCAACCGTTCCGAAGCAGCCGTGCGGCTTAGAGCTGCCTTCCGCAATAGATCTTTCCAGCTTGGAGATATACGGGAAAAGGACAATCTCTTCCTTTGCCAGATGTTCTGTCAATTCTTCAGTGAGTTGCGCAAGCTTCGACTGAATCGTTGGCAACTCGGGCCTGCTGGCGCCGTGACGATTGACCACTCTGGCAGCCAATCCAGCCAGCCGCGGCAGCTCTGTCTTGCAGTACTCGTGATGTGTAGCAACAATATAGGCGCTCAGACCAGCAAGAGATCTTTTGGTCCAATCCTCGGCCGTGGGTTCCTCTGCTGTTTCAGCCTTTTCCAGTGCAGTCAGCACGGCATGATAGTCAACATTCTTCTCGGCGCATGCGTCTGTCAATGGCTTGCGGCCTCCGCAGCAGTAGTCAATTCCGAATTGTTCGAAAACCCTGATTGAAGACGGCTGTTCCAGTGCAATCTCGCGAACCGTCTGTGTTAAAGCAGGCATATCAACCTCCATGCGCCAAGCTTAAGAAACCATCGGTCAGGACCTCAGTGACTTTTGTCTCACGGGGCTCACGAAATCGAAGTGGCGTGCCATACATCGGCTTCTCATTTCCGCAACCGAATTGATTTTCAAGTGGTAAGGCGGTGGCTGGACCGTATCGCCAGTTTGGCGGCCCACTTTCTGCAAGCGCTCGATGAGTGACGCCGTCTGGGCATCGAGTTCGTCAGCTTCAGAGAAGGAGTTGACACTGGTGGCCGCTGGGCTGGCCATCGACGCGATCGGCGGGGGCCAATTCCAGAAAATCCTCCCGGCGAATATCCATTATGCCGTCTGCGCGGTGAAATCAGCTGCATCCACAAACAGGTCCTGGCTGCCTCGAAAGGGCCTCCAAAACGGCCCCTCCCTGCCCAATCACGTCGACAGCCGGATCATGTCGATCCGGCCGTCTCAAAATCTAGGCTGATTCCTGCAAAGGCGCTCCGCCTCATCGTGTCCGGCATTTAAGCAAGAGCCGGTTTCGGCCATTCATTTACGTGACGCTCGCTTGATAGCGACCACGAGCCGGTGCGGCGGTATCGATATCCGCAAGGGAAGGGATGCCTGGCGATCAGGCTGATCTGGGGCGGCAACGATGACTTGTCCGCTTGCCCCATCGATATTGAGAACCGCGGATTCCGGCGCATCGCCAAAATTGACAATCACGCTCGCGACATCCCGGCTCTTCGGGTCCATCGACTTGAAGACGGAATAGCGAATATCGGGTCCACCCTGTACGGTCGCGCCGAGGGTGTCGTTGAAGCGGCCGAAGAAGAGAAGATCCTCAAACTCCTGGCGAATCCTTATCAGCTGGCTTACATATTCCGCAAGCGGACGGGTCAGCGGCTCATCAACGGAGTCGTTATAGTGCCGCGGCGCCAGGTCCCACACCAGACCATAGCGCATCCCGTTGTTCATCGGATTAATGTCGCCGGGACTCTCGCCGAAGATGGTCGCCGTCCATTCCGGAAAGGTATAACGAAGAGCAGTGGAATCCATATCGACTGTTCCCATACGCATGTAGGAGACGTCGACGTAAGGCAGCGTCCGGTCATACCAGATTTCGGAAGCAATTGCGAAATTGGGATTGATCGACCGAGCGGCCGGAATCAATTCTCTGAAGGTCTCGACCAAGCCCTGCGGCAGCGACTTATCCGGCGAGACAGCAAGATGCGGATTGAAGTCAAGGGCCGCCAGGCCATTGGTCTTGTCGAACTGGAATCCGTCGGCGCCGTCGCGAACCAGATCAAGATACTGATCGATCAGAAACTTTCTGTATTCAGGATGCGCGGGGCTGACCAGCGTCATGTACGATCGTGTCATCCCGGAGCGGGCGCTGATGGTTCCCTCGCCCCAACCAAGCAGTTGCATGTCCGGCGCCCATCGTCCTTCAACAGCATATTGCCTGAGCTTGTCGCGAAACAGTGGCGTTGCCGTGTCGGCAAACTGAATATTCGCGAAGATTAGCGGATGCACTCCAAGAGCGTGCATATCGGCAAGCGCCTTTTTGAACTCCTCCGGAGTTCCAAGCCGCGGATTGGGCCTGTACTGCGGATAGCCGCGATCGATTCCTCCCATATCCCAACCGAGGATCTCGAAGGTCGTGATGCCGTACTTCTTAGCGTCGGCTGCGAGCCTGGGCAGTTCGTTGAAGCGATGCACGACGACATCTTCGCTGTTGGAAAGAATGATCGACTGCCATGCGTTCTCCTTGCGAAGCCAGTCGGGAGGGCGATCGATCTTGAAATGCTGATCGTACCACGAGCGATAGATTTTGCTGGCCGTGTGCCAGTCGCCGTTGTGAACCTGTAGCGCCACCGGACCAGCGCTGAATGTTCCATGACTGGTATATGGAAAATTCACCCAGCCCGTCGTGATACCGATAGGTTCGCCGTTCGTCTCCGCCGGCGAGGGCCAGCTATCCCGCACGCTTGCGCTCTTGGTGAATGGCCGCAGCTCTACCTCTAGCAGAGAAACCCGCGTCTCAAGGTCCTGGTTGGCGTAGTAATACCCAATGCCCGCATGAGGGTTATAAACATCCATCCATCCCATCGGCATGGTCCCTGGATAGGTGAACGTTGCGGCATCGTAGCGAATTCCAAGATTTCCGCCGCCGTACCCGCCGCCGTTAAAGCGAGAAAAGAGCTTCGGGGCAAGATTAGATGTCCAACTGGGAACAAGCGATTCCGTGTCCAGCCGGTTGCCAATTCCCTGCTGGCCCCCAACAATTCCATACATCACCTCGGATAACTTGCGGTCGGTGGGGTTATCCACCTGAATTGAGAATTGAAGTTCTTCATTGACCACGCGAATCCTGTAGCGGACCGTAAGGGGCACCGTTTCCCGGCTGTTCTTCAGAGAGTTATACGTGCAGAGGACGCCGTCAGGCAGTTCGTCAATTTTGCTGACCTTCTGATCCCGGCTATTGAAGTAATTGCCTTCGTAGCCTTTCTGCGGAAGCACAATGCGGAAGTTTTCCCCGAGCCTCGGCTCGCCAATCACTTCGAAGGCAGGCTTCTTCCAATGCACGCCGACGAGGTCGCCAGTCCCTTCCGCGAGGCGAAGCGTCGCGAGAGGAGTGTCGACCGTCCGGGTCTGCGCAGACAGTTGTGGTCCGGCACACACTGCCAGAGGAACTACGATGCACTGAGCACAGATCAGCCTGATTTTCCGCATAACAGTCATGAAATCATACAATCCGTCCATCGTCTTCTTCATAACCGACTCCTGTTCATGGATGCTATTCCTCCATGGACGTCGCAGCCAACTGAATTTCGCTGCGCCTTGCAAATTCTGCGTTCCTATGCGCCATCGGCACGGTGATTTCGGAGCCGGCGCTTCCTCCTTATACCCAAGACCCCACAACGGAAGCGTATGCCGTGATATTCACACGAACCAGAAGAGAAATTACTTCATCGTCAGCACAGATCTCGCAGACTGTTCAGCAATTTTGATGGTGGTAATGGTATACGCTCGACGACGGAGCACGATACTTCGACCGTGATTCGAGAGGAAGATAAGCATGCTATCCCTCCTGCCTGGCGGTTGCACGGTGTCGGCCTGACAAAAAGCCAGCGTCATGGCCGCATGATTTGGTTCTTTCCCACCCTTGCGGCGAGAGCAAGAATGCCGCGCGGAACAGGTGCTGCTGGCGTCGCGCCTCGGCTTTGAGCCGGATTGGGCGAGTGGATTCACGATAGCGTCGAGCACCAG
>JAJZAL010000048.1 GCA_021799405.1 Acidobacteriota bacterium | reverse complement strand
GAAATAACTTTGTGCCCCAGACAGAGATTGAGTTTGGGAACGTTATGCTCCGTCCTACCTCTTCGGATCATGGCCACATGAGCCTGATGGTGCCTAAGTATGCCTTTCCAAGAGGAGGAGTGATTTCAATCCGGGCGATCAGCCCGGCGCCTGGAGGCGGACCTTCCAACAAGCTGGAATTCACAGTGGAGAATCCGGCTCCGGTGTTGCATTCTGTTTCCCCGCTAAGTGTTACGGCGGGAGGCGACGGGATACCAGTTACGCTGTACGGCGCAGACTTCGTACCGGGATCTTCTGTCATGGCCGGGACTACACAACTGACTCCGACTGCTGTGTCAGACACAGGACTTCAAATCGCTCTTCCGGCGGCTCTCATTGCGGATAGCGGACAGCTAGTGCTGACGGTGACGAACCCCGGACCAGGTGGAGGAAATTCCGGTGCCGTCTCGCTGGTCATTCATGGCCGGGCAAACGTGAACTGGCGGACGGCGGCCAACAATAAATCGTTCATCCCGGGAATGGACCGAACTTTCAATAGCTTTAACCAGCCATCCATCAATCAACATGGTGTTGTCGTGTTCAAAGGCCAAAGCAAAGGTGGATCAGGGCCGGTAGTTGGAATCTACACGCTTGATTTCAGCGGCGCAGGAACTCCACAACTGGCAAAGGTTGCGGATAACGCGACCGTAGTTCCTAAACCGAACAACACACTATATAACGGCAGCTATGCGACGTTCACCCAGTTTCCGTCGTTTCCGCGCATCGATCAGAATGTTGCGGCAGTGGCCTTCAGAGCTCAGCATAAGCCGGTCTGGTCTTATACGCTGCCGGACCTTACAGAATCCCGCATAGGAAGCGCCGGCGTCTATACCAATGCGACGGGTCAGCTTTCCACTGGCATCGGGCTATTCGGTTTGCTTGCGGACTTTTCCTATATGCAGGTTCCGGGAGAAGCACCGGGCACACGTTTTGATCAGTTCCCGGGATCGCCCGCGATTACAAATGGCACCACTATCGTCTTTAAAGGCAACTATACGGTAGGCGACATCGGGAAGACTGGCGTCTACTATCGCGATCTGATCACGCAGGACGGCAAATCGCCAGTAGAGCTCATCGCGAATTCGAACACTTTAATTCCCAATCAACCTGCGGGCGGAACGACTGTTTTTGGCTCTACGGCTCCTCCGAGTGCAGAAGGCGGGACGGTCGTATTCGTCGGACTGGATAACGAAGATGCTCCAACCCTGGGTGGTATTTACGCCGCGCCGCTTTCGCCGTCTCCGGCACTCAAGACAATCGTCGGCATCGGAGATCTGGTTCCAGGAGAGGGAGACTCGGCGCGGTTTAACCGTCTGGGCGAAGGACTTTCTTTCGATGGACGCTTCCTTGCCTTTTGGGGTGCATGGGGCACGGAGATGAGAACCGTCACCTTGATCTGTCCGACAGAAGGGGAGCAGGGTTTGCTGCAAACTTGCCAGCAGCAGTACCCCAATGGATACAACGCACAGGTTCCCGTTCATCAGGGCATCTTTGTCTATGACATGCTGACCGGAACACTGACGGAGGTTGCCAGAACAACCGTTGACTTCGTTGACTTTGTCTACTGGAACTTCTCGGGTCGACCGCCGGGAGTAGGCGGCGGGGATTCGGGCGAAGATGTTGTTCCGGAACCGCCTCGCTGGCGCTCCTCTTCGTTCCTGGCTGTGGCAGGCCAGGGTGGTGATACCTACCAGGTTGTTTTCAAAGCAAGGACAGGCCCGGTCGACGGAATTTACGTTACGCAAGGGCCAACCACAGTACCCGTTGAAACCGTGTGCGACACCACCATGTCTGGCCTCACGATCGATCCGGAAGCTCCATCGGGATCGATTATTACCAGCGTGGGCGTCGAGCGCGAAGGGCTGCGCGGCAACTGGCTGGTCATCAATGCAGGCATGGAAAATGCGAGCACAGGTGAGGTGGGAGCGGGCATCTATGTGACGAATATGATTTTGCATTGAGGGTCCTCCCTATCGGGAGAACCTTGTGATGGGTCGAAGGAAGCCATCCAATGGGGAGGATGAGACGCAATTCCACAGATTGATCCGCACGACTCGCAACACGTAAGTGCACCAGCCAGAGCTGTTTTACGCGCTCCCGGTGAACTCAGGTGCATGGTTTCTGGCATGCCAGATGGTCAGCAGAGAAGCCATCATGGAGAAGATGACCGGGCCGAGGATCAGGCCGGATATCCCGAAGAGCCACACTCCGCCGAGGAGCGCGAGAAAAATGATGGCCGAGTGCTGGCGTAATTGAGCGCCCACCAGAATGGGATAAAGAAAATTGTCGAGCGTGCTGATGACCAGCGTGCCGATGACCATAAGAATGATTGCTTTCATCCAATGGCCATTCAGGCCAAGATAGACTGCGACGGGCAGCCAGACCACGAATGCGCCAAAATAGGGAATGATGGCGGCAATCGCGGTCAGGAGTCCCAGCAAGGCCGCGTCACCGACGCCGAGCACAGCAAAGATGATTCCAGCTACGAGGCCCTGAATTGCCGCAACGACGAAGTGTCCCAGGAACGTGGCGCGGATGGTCTCTTCCACTCCTTTTACCAGGGTGCGCGCCTCGGCGCCCTCCAAGGGCAATAGCTTATATAGAAAATCCAATGCAGCTTCACCGTCTCGATACAAAAAGAAAAGCAGAAACAGCATGATGATCGTTTGCGTGACTGCCGCTGCAGAGTTACTTAACAGTGCAACTAGTTGAGATGTCAGGAACGCGCCGGCCTTCTCCGCAGCTTTAGTCCATGCAAGGAAGTTGGAACTTTCCTGCATGATTGAAACGAGCAAGGGATGATGATCCACCGCGTCTACAAGGCCCTTTGCTACAGTGCCGTTTCGCAGCATCTTGCTGATGTTTAGGGCGTACTGCGCAACGATGCCTCCCAGAAAAAGTCCGGGGACAATGACACTGATGGTGGTGATGGACAATGCGATGGTAGCAGCGCCAGTCGCATTCCGAACCTTCCTCCGCAGCCATCGGAACGGACCCTGGGTTGCAACCGCCAGCACTACGGCTCCGACAATGGCTGCCAGAAAGGCCCGCAACATCATCATGCAGAGCAGTAGAACTGCCAGCGTGAGGAGAAACAGCGCAACGGTTTTCCAGCTAAAAGTCATCTTTTGCCGTCCTGCATCGGTTTCGGACATGGATGATTATGCTCCGGTTCAGCGCGCGTTCACCGCATCGCTTCTTCTAGACAAATATCGCCGCCACCATTTCACCACTTCCATGCCCCAGATCACACTGCTTGCTGCCAGAGTCGAGCGCAGCCAGAGGGACGCCGGAAGTGGAACAACGCCAAAGGCGTTGGCTATGGCAGGCATGTCCAATACGAGGATCTGCAGCAGCAGCATGGCGCCAATTGTGATCCACAGCCAGGTATTCCGAAAGATGCCGGAGAATACGCTGTGCGTGCTGGATCGCGCTTGAAAAGCGTTGAAGAGCTGGAAAAGAATCAGGGTGGTGAAAGCCATGGTCCGGCGCAGTTCCATGCTTCCGCCGGTCGTGAAAAACACATAAAGCGTCCCCGCGGCCATGATCGCGGCGACTGCGGCAATGTTGGTCATCATGGCGCGGTCGATCATCCTTGCCCCGGCAGAAGAAGGAGTTCGAGCCATAACCTCGCCCGAGGGCGGTTCAAGGCCGAGCGCGAGAGCCGGTGCGCCGTCGGTGATGAGATTGATCCAAAGAATCTGAACCGCCAGCAGCGGAAGCATTAACCCGTCAGCGTGCCCCGTGCCGTGGACGGTGAGCGCCACGGCGAGGAACAGGGTAAGGATTTCACCGGCATTGGTCGCCAGCAGATATCGCAGAAATTTGCGGATATTATCGAAGATCCCTCTGCCTTCTTCGATCGCGGCCACAATTGTCGCGAAGTTATCGTCGGTAAGAACCAGATCGGCTGCCTCTTTTGCCACATCGGTGCCGGTAATGCCCATGGCGACTCCAATATCGGCGGCCTTCAGCGCCGGGGCATCATTCACGCCGTCTCCAGTCATCGCAACAATCTCGCCATTACTCTGCAGCGCCCGCACAATGCGGAGTTTGTGTTCTGGATTGACGCGCGCGAAGACCGAAACCTGTTGCAGCGCGCCAGCCAGTTCTTTATCGCTCATAGCTGTGATCTGGTTTCCCGTGATGGCTTCCGTCGGCGTGATGTCGAGATCACGTGCAATGGCCAGCGCCGTCGCCGCGTGGTCTCCTGTAATCATGATCGTCCTCACTCCGGCACTGCGCGCCGTGGCTACCGCGGCGCGAGCTTCGGGTCTGGGCGGATCGATCATGCCAACCATTCCGAGGAATGTCAGGCCCTGTTCGAGCAACTCAGAGGGTTCCGGGCCCGCGGCCTCCGATTCAGACAACGGTTTCATCGCAATGCCAAGCGTACGCAGCGCCTGCGCGGCCATCTCTTCCTGTGTGCGCAGCCACTCTCGCCTGCGCTCGGGAGTCAGGGATCGCAGTTGCCCGTTGACGGCTTCGTGAGTGCATTGCTCCAGCAGCAGATCGGCTGCGCCTTTTGCCAGCAGGACAATAGGCGCGGAAAAGTACTCTGTCGCATCGCCAACGCAATGATGCAGCGTGCTCATCCGCTTCCGCTCGGAAGAAAAAGGGATTTCGCCGGTGCGCGGGCAAGCGTGGGTGAGCCTGGTCAAATCCTCGCCCGCCTTCACGGCTGCCACCAGGAGCGCAGCCTCCGTGGGATCTCCCTGCATCTTCCAGCCTTGGGCGTTTCTCTGTAACGACGCATTGTTCACGAGAGCAGCGGCGCGCAGCGTCGTGATCAGCTCTTGCTTCTGGGCTGGGGGTAATTCGCCTCCCTGGGGCAACGTCCAATCTCCGTCCGGTTCATAGCCGGACCCGGATGCGAAAGCCTCGCCGGAGGCTGTCACCACGCGCCGCACACTCATCTCGTTCAGTGTCATGGTTCCGGTCTTGTCGCATGCAATTACGGTTGCTTCGCCCAGGGTTTCCACCGCTTTCAGATGACGGATGATGGCTCCGCGCCGTGCCATTCGTTGTACACCGAGGGCCAGCACAACAGTAACGACCGCAGCGAGACCTTCCGGTGTGGCTGCCACGGCTAATGCCACTCCGAAGAGCAGCGCGCGAATCACCAGTTTGCCATCATGCACTCCCTGCAGGAGCAGCATGGTGCCGACTACTACCGCCGCAATGATGATGACTGCCGCACCCAGCTTCCGCCCCAACCGGTCGAGCTCCTGCTGCAGTGGTGTGGCCCGTTCGCCGGTTTCGCGCAGCATGGCCGCAATGCGTCCAAATTCTGTATGTGCCCCGGTCGCCGTCACCACCGCTCGCGCATGGCCTGAAACGGCAATCGTTCCGGAGAAGACCATGTTGTGCCGATCCGCGGCCGCTGTTTCCCGGGGGAGCGGCGCCGTTGTCTTGAGAACCGGCACACTCTCACCCGTAAGTGCGGCTTCCTGCGTGTGAAATGCAGTGACCTCGACCAGCCGGGCGTCTGCCGCAATCCGGTCGCCTTCGCGCACGACCAACAGATCGCCCGGGACCAGTTGCCGCGCCTCAATGCGCTGCAGCTCGCCGTCGCGCAGCACGGAAGCCTCATCCGGCGTCATCGATCGCAATGCTGCCAGCGCCTGTCCCGCGCGTTCTTCCTGCAGGTATCCGAAAAGTGCATTCAACAGCACGATGGCAAGAATTGCTATCGCTTCGAGCGGCAGTTCCTCGGTGCCTTCCATCGCCCAGACCAGAAGGGAAACTCCAGCAGCGAACAGCAGCAAGTAGACCTGCGCGTCACGGAAATGACCGAGGAAACGCAACCATGCCGGACGCGTCTTTGCGGCGGGAAGGGCATTGGGTCCATATTCGTGCCATCGCTTTGCCGCTTCTGCCGCAGTCAGCCCCTGATCGGCATCCGTCCGCAGGCCGGCCATGACCTGGGTAGCCGCAGACTCGTGGGGCAGTTCGCGATCTAAGTGGATGACCCCAGACATTCAGCAACCCTCTGGTTCTTCATAATGACGCAGAAAACTCGAAATAGGTCGCCAAAAATGGAAGCAACGTGATCGTGGTCACAACCGTAAGGCGAGGATAGCTTCACGATGGGAGTATCGGGGGATTGTCACCGATGGGTACGGCACCCTCACATGTCGGACCCTCTTCACGGCTGACCAGCGTCAGCCCGGCGCCCCAACCTGTGAAGCGCCCACGGCGCAGATGGCTGCGATGGGGCATGGTTGCCGGTGCCGCCCTTGCCTTGGTCATTGGTGGCCTCTACTGGCGGAGCAGCGCACAAAATGCGGTCACTTTTGAGACTGTTCCTGTAGAGCAGGGATCCGTGCAGGCGCGTGTGACAGCGACCGGAAATCTCAATGCGGTCGTCGAAGTGCTGGTTAGCAGCCAGGTTTCCGGCAACATCAAGGCGCTCTACGCAGACTGGAACAGCCATGTGAAAAAGGGCCAGCTGGTTGCTCTGATCGATCCCGAGGTCTTTCAGGCTCAGTTGGATCAGGCTCACGCGTCGGTGCGCTCGGCTCATGCAGCAACCCTATCGGCACAGGCCCAACTGGCCAAGGCTCGCGCCGACGAGAGCGCGGCTATCGCCAGTCAACGCAATGCTCAGGCGATTGCCGCCAAGGATCAGGCGAGCGAGGTAAATGCCCGTGGACAATGGGAACGCGCGCAACAGCTCTTCAAAGAGCAGATCATGTCACGCCAGGACTATGACACCGCACAGGCGAATTATGAAGCAGCAACCTCCCAGGTCAATGCCGACCGTGCGCAAGTCCTGGCCGCGGAACAGAGTGTTCAATCCGCGCGCGCCTCGGTGGAGGTGAGCAAGAGCCAGGTCGCTTCTGCGCAGGCTCAGGAGCGGGAAGCAGAGGCCGCGCTGCGTCAGGCGCAGATCAATCTTGACCGCACCCGCATTACGGCGCCGGTGGATGGAGTAGTGGTGGCCCGGCGCATGGACGTCGGCCAGACCGTGGCTTCTACGCTCAATCCACCTACCATCTTCGAAATCGCCCAGGATCTGACCAAGATGCAGGTCGACACAAACGTGGATGAATCCGACATCGGGAAAATCGCCCTCGGCCAGCGCGCGACCTTCGTCGTTGATTCTTATCCCGAGACCACGTTCCAGGGAGTTGTGGCGGAAATTCGCAAGGCGCCCATCGTGACCCAGAATGTCGTCACCTATGATGTGGTGATTTCGGTCGATAATTCTGACCTGCGCCTATTTCCCGGCATGACGGCGAATGTCACCATCCTGACCCAGCGCGTCGAGAAAACACTGAAGGTTCCCAACGCCGTATTACGTTTTCGGCCGTCATCCGCCCTCATGAAAAAGTACAACCTGCCACCGCAGCAGCCGGATCAGGCGCAGGCCTATGTGCTTTCAGGCGGTCGCCTCAAGGCAGTGCCAGTGTCGTTCGGTATTTCTGACGGGCGATATACGGCGGTCAGTTCGGCAGGTCTGCAACCCGGCGAGAAAGTTGTAGTGCGCGCAACGACGAAAGGAAATTCAAACAACGGAGCGCAACCTTCGCGGCCAGCGATGCCGAGAAGATTCTGAGGCGCATCATGCCGGAGCTCATCGAAACCGTTGATCTGACGAAAATCTATCGCCTTGGCGACGTCACGGTGAACGCCCTCCAAGGAGTCACGCTGACCATCGAGCGCGGCTCGTTTGTTGCCGTCATGGGCGAGTCAGGCTCCGGGAAATCCACCCTGATGAATCTTCTCGGATGTCTGGATCGTCCGACCTCTGGCCGCTACTGGCTTGACGGGATGCCGGTGGAAGGTCTCGACCGGGATCAGCTCGCCGAAATCCGCAACCGGAAGATCGGGTTTGTCTTTCAGACGTTCAATCTGCTGCCACGAATGACCGCGATGGAAAACGTGCAACTGCCGCTCCTCTACTGCCACAATCCCGGTGATGCGAATGCGCGGGCGATGCACGTCCTGGGGCTTGTCGGCCTTGCCGATCGCGCCACCAGTCTTCCGACCCAGCTTTCCGGCGGGCAGCAGCAACGCCTTGCCATCGCTCGCGCGCTGATCAATGAGCCAGAGATTCTGCTGGCCGACGAGCCGACCGGGCAGCTCGACTCGCACACCAGTGCCGAGATCATGCAGATTTTTCAGGAACTCAACGAAAATCAGCAGATCACCATTATCGTGGTGACCCACTCGGAAGAAGTCGCTCGATTCGCTCATCGGATTATCACCTTTCGTGACGGCCGCATCATTGGCGAACACACGCCGGAGCGACCCGGCCAATCCCCGGTTGGCGCGGAGCCGGCGGAGGCGATGCCGTGAAGCGCTTCCAATCAGCCCTTCGAATCGCATTTCGCGCACTTCAGGTCAACAAGTTGCGCTCGGCCCTGACCATGCTCGGGATCGTCATCGGCGTTGCGGCGGTGATTGCGACGGCTGCCATCGGCTCGGGAGCCAAGGTGAGCATTCAACGGCAGATCGCCAGCATCGGCAGCAACATCATCATCGTGCTGCCGGGCAGCCTCACCAGTTCGGGCATGCGCATGGGAACTGGAAACGCCATCACGCTGACGGAATCGGATGCCCGCGACCTCTCCCAGCAATGCCCGGACATTGCCCGCGCTGTTCCGGTTGTGCGAGGCGGCGCACAGGTCGTTTATGAGAACAGTAATTGGGCTACGATTCTCTTCGGCACCACTCCTGGTTTTCTCGATGTCCGTGATGTATCCGTCGCCGAAGGTGCTCCATTCACGCAGCAGGACGTAGAATCTGCGAGTAAAGTGGCATTGCTTGGCCCCACCGTTGCAACGAATCTCTTTGGCGATGTCGATCCCGTAGGCCGATCGATTCGCATCAAGAATGTCCCATTCACCATTGTTGGCGTGCTTGCCCGCAAAGGGCAATCGCCGACTGGCCAAGATCAGGACGACCTGATTCTACTGCCCATTTCGACTGCGAAGAGAAAAGTCATCGGCATTAAATCCGCCAACGCAGATGCTGTAGACGCCATCATGATCCAGGCGAAGAGCACGGGCCGCATCGATGCTGCCGAGGACGAAGCGCGTGCCCTCCTGCGGCAGCGTCACCATCTGGCTCCATCAGAAGATGATGATTTCTCTCTGCGAAACATGCAGGAGATCTTCGCTGCTCAGGCTGCCTCTTCTCGAATTCTCTCCATCATGCTGGCGGCTGTTGCGTCTGTCTCGCTCATCGTTGGCGGCATCGGCATCATGAATATCATGCTGGTGTCGGTTCGGGAGCGGACCCGCGAGATCGGGCTTCGTCAGGCGGTCGGCGCGAAAACCCGCGATATTCTCATGCAGTTTCTGGTGGAAGCGGTCACGCTCTCCATCGCTGGTGGCTGCGCAGGCGTGGTGCTCGGAATTGGGGCTTCGTTTCTCATTTCCGCCATTGCCGGTTGGAGTACTGTGGTCAGCATAGGCGCGGTTATGCTGGCTGTCTTCTTCTCGGCATTAGTAGGCATTGCCTTCGGTTACTATCCGGCGCGTAAGGCTGCCTATCTTGATCCGATCGTAGCTCTGCGCGCGGAATGATGACCCGGTTCCGCAGCCGCACAGGTGCCCGCCCTCTAGCGTTGAAGAGCTGCATGATCCTATGTCCCGTCAGCGGGCATTCATCGTATTGCCGCGAAGCTCGTAGTGCGAGGCAAGCGGTTCCGCGCGACTGAGTAGTGCGCGCGCTTCCGGTTCAATCACGGCCCTTGCATAATCCTGGCCGGCAAAGTCTTGCAGAGAAGTCAGCGAATCAAAAAAGTGGATGACCACAAACTCAACTTCTGCGGACGCCTCGCCTTGTGTTGAATTTTTCGTAGCAGGTATCCGCCCTGACAGCCGGGGATGCTGCGAATCGACGGCAGAATATTGTCGAGCAGCAGGGACTCGTAGGCATCAGCATTTTCCGGTCTTGTCCAGCCGCGCCAGTGTCGAGCAATCATTTGAAACCTCCTGGATCTATAGCGGTCCTAACGATGGCCAGAAATAAACTTGCATCACCTTGACTCAGGCGTATCCGTCAACCTTGCGTCCGTGTTGTTTTCCTCGAAGGTGAGGATGCCATTGCGCCCCTTGTTCTTCACTGCGTACATGGCAGAGTCCGCAACTCTCAGCAACTGTTCAACGTCCTGGCTGGTATCGGGATAAATGCTTACACCCGCACTGACAGTGATGTGCACCTCTTTACCATCTACGGCCAGAGGGTCAACTAACGAGTCAAGAATGTGCTGCGCGCAAGTATTGACGTCCGCGAACCGGTGAATACCAGGCATCACGATGACAAACTCGTCGCCGCCAATGCGGGCTACGGTATCGCTTTCTCGCAGCCTGGTTCGCAATCTTGCAGCGAACGCCGTAAGAACCGCGTCGCCCTGCGCGTGACCAAGGGTGTCATTGATGTTCTTGAAGTTATCGATGTCGATCAAAACAATGGCAACGCGATGCTGTTCCCGATCAGCTCGCAACATGGCTTGTTTCAGGCGGTCTTCCAGCAATACGCGATTCGGTAATCCCGTGAGTTGATCATGGTGGGCCATGTGCTGAATCCTGTCCAACATTCGCCTGTGTTCGGTAATATCCCGGCTGGTGATGGCGATTCCGTTCCCGAGCTTGACCACCTGGACGTGCAGCCATGTCGCGCGTATTCGCTCATCGTCGAGATAGACCTCAGCAACAAAGGGCTTTCCCGTCCGAACGACCTCACTGTATTTTTCAATCAGCCCGGAAGTGATCATAAACGGCCGCACTTCCGTCAAAATCTTGCCGGCCAATGATTCGTGAGTGGCTCCGAGTCGCCGCAGCGCGTTGGGATTGATATACGAAAATCGAAAGTCGACAATTGCGCCTGACTCATCGGGCACGCCGTCAAAAATATAGAAATCGTCCAGGCTGCTTTCGGCCGCGGCAAGGAATCGGTCATGTTCCTTGCGTGCGGCCGCTCCACCCTCCTGGATGCTGCGAATCCGAGGTAACATGACGATCGCCGCACCCATCACCAGGAAGCTGCTGGCGATCTGAATCCAGGGATGCAGCATGCCTGCCTGGTGAGCAGATGGCCAAAGCCCTGCGCTTCGGAAGCCCAGCAGGACCAGGCGTTCCATTCCGAAAAAGATAAGGAAGGTGAGCAGGATATAACTGGCAAGTAAATAGGGAAGTTCCGTGTTGGAATGGAGGTGAATGCGCTGCAACAGCAGCAGGCAGCTGATGCTCAGCAGCCACGCCGCGAACACAACGGCTACCCGCGCGGCTGGCCCCAGATGGAACCCAAACACCCCGACGGTTCCGGCAATCGGTGCGCCGAGAAGCACAAACGCCGCCGGAATAAACAGGAAAAGCCCAAGCAACAGGATCGCCCGGCTCGAAGAATGCCAGACCGCCTTCATGTGCGTCTCCCGCAGTCTATTGCCAGCCCAGCCAAGGTTGTCATCACGAGTCGCACACCCTTGCTATGCAGAATAAATGACGCCGAAGTATGGCAAAGGTTACTGCCGTGCGGTCCGCGGCTGAAGGCGAAGTCCCGTGGCGATGAGGGCGGCCAACCCAAATGCCACCGATGTGATGCCAAGTGCGGCACTCATGCCCGCATGCCCTGCAACGCCACCGATGATCCACGGCGCCGCGGCACTGATGATCCGGCCAATGTTGTAGACAAATCCCATGGCCGTAGCCCGCAAATGAGTGGGGAAAAGCTCGCTGGCGATGACCACGAAACCTGAGAAATATCCGGTTCCGAAAAACCCGACGAATGGCCCGATCACGAGCAGCGCAAAGGCGTTATGCAGCGAAGCGAAGATTGGCACCAGTATCGCCGCGATCACAAGAAATGCAATGTAGGTGTATTTTCGGTTGAACCGGTCAGCCAGATATCCAAAGGTGAGATAGCCGAGAAACGTACCTACCTGCATCACAATGGTCCAGCCCGATGTCTGGACAATTCCCAGCCCGCGGCCTCCTTGTGCGACTGGCATCGACAAGAATCGCGGTACCCAAGTAAACAACCCCCACCACGCAAACAGCGCGGCTGCGTTCATTGAGGCGCAGACGAGCGTGCTGCGTCCCAGCGAGCCTCGGAAAAGCTGTCCCAGGGGCGGCCGGTTCACGCGTTCGCGCTCGAACAGTTCCGGCTCCGGCACATGCCGCTGGATCCAAAGCGTGACCAGCGCGGGAGCGATGCCGACAAAGAAAACTGCTCGCCAGCCGAAATGCGGCAGCACCACGGCAACGATTCCCGCGCCCAACGCATAGCCCACCGCCCAGAAACTCTGTACCACGGCCAGCGCCTTGCCGCGATGACGATCCGGCCAGGTTTCCGCCACGAGTGCGGCGCCGGACGCCCACTCCCCGCCCATGCCGAGCCCCAGCAGCACCCGGTACGCGGCCAGTTCTGCCGCCGAATGCGCAAACCCGCACATTGCGGTAGCCACCGAATAGACCAGCATGCTCATGGTCAGAGCACGCGTCCGGCCCATGCGGTCCGCGATGATGCCGAACAAGAGTCCGCCCACCGCGGCTGCGATCAGCGTGGCAGACATCATGGCGCCGCTGGCCGCCGCAGACAGGTGCATTTCACGCTGCACGGGGCCGAGAACGAACGCGTAGAGCATCACGTCCATGCTGTCGAGCATCCAGCCCAGGGAGGCAGCCAGCAGCGCCCGCTTCTGGTCGCGGGAGGCGGTCGTTAGCCATTCAAGAAAAGGATGCAAGCCGGCTCCGTCAGAACTTCATAAGATGAGGGCCTGTTAACAGGCCCTAACAGCATACGGTATGCTCAAAATTTAATTCCCAGAGGCTTCGGAGCACTCGATTTTGCGTGTTGCGATCGATACCGGTGGCACCTTTACGGACTGCGTTTACCTGCAGGATGGAATCCTGCGTGTGCTCAAGGTATTTTCCACACCTGCCGCCCCGGCGAACGCTGTGCTTGATGGGTTGGCGCGCATTGGTTCAGGACGAATGGATGTTCGCCACGGCACCACCGTAGGCACCAACACCATGCTGGAACGCAAGGGCGCGCGCGTCGCATTTGTAACCACAGCAGGTTTTGAAGACACCATTGCCATCGGGCGTCAAACTCGTGCGCAGCTCTACGACTGGTTTGCGCCCATCCCCGAGTGCATAGTCCCGCCTGCGTTGCGCTTCGGAGTGCCCGAGCGAGTCAGCGCCGAGGGAGAAATTCTTTGCGCGCCGACCGATGAGGAATTGCGTTTGCTGACCGCAGCCGTGGAGCGAAGCGGAGCGGAAGCAATCGCCATATCGTTGCTGTTTTCGTTTGCAAATCCTGAAAATGAGCAGCGCATTGCGGCCGCGCTGGCGCCTCTTGGCCTGCCTGTTTCGGTATCGCATCGCATCCTGCCGGAGTTCCGCGAATACGAGCGGGCCTCGACGACGGTGGTGAATGCCTATCTCGCTCCAAAAATGGAAAACTACCTGCTCGGCCTGGCCCGGCGCGTTCGCACAGAGCACGAAGGCGGGGTCGATGTGATGCAGTCCTCCGGCGGCATCACGTCGGCGCGCATCGCAGCGCAGGAGCCCGTGCGGACCGTTCTGTCCGGTCCGGCAGGGGGAGTGATCGGCGCGTTTCACATGGCGCGGCTGGCTGGCTTTGACAAGATCATCGGTTTTGACATGGGAGGCACCTCCACGGATGTGTTTCTGACCGATGCCGGTCGTGGAGGCGCCGCTCTCACGCACGAGTCCATCGTGGCAGGTGTTCCGGTTGCCGTTCCCATGCTCGATATCCACACGGCAGGCGCGGGCGGAGGCTCCATCGCGCGCTTTGATACGGGCGGGCTCCTGCGCGTTGGGCCGGAGTCTGCCGGCAGCGATCCGGGGCCCATCTGCTATGGGCGCGGGGAACATGTCACCGTAACCGATGCGAATCTGTTGCTTGGCCGGCTCGATGAAGAAAGCTTCCTCGGAGGCGAAGTGAAGCTGGACCGCTCTCGTGCGCACGCGGTTCTCGATGCGGCCCGTGGCGCGCTACCCAGTGTCGAGGAATTCGCATCTGGCATCCTGCGCGTCGTGGAGACCGAAATGCAGAAGGCAATTCAGGTAATCTCCGTTGAGCGCGGCCACGATCCCCGTGACTTTACCCTGGTAGCTTTCGGCGGCGGCGGCCCGTTGCACGCCTGCGCCTTGGCGCGCGCGTTGCGCATTCCTCGCGTGCTCATCCCGCGACTTCCGGGGGCGCTGTCGGCGGTCGGCATTCTGCTGGCAGACACCATCCGTGATTACTCACGCACGGTCATGCTGGGGCCCGATGCGGCCGCGCACATCACGCAGGTATCTCGCGATCTTGAGATCGAAGCTTCGTCGGAGTCTGCTTCTTACGGCCCTGCGCAGCACACATCGGCACCGAGTCTCGTACGCTCCCTCGACCTTCGCTACCGGGGTCAGGGTTATGAGTTGAATGTGCCATTTGACGGCTCGGACCTGGCTGCCGCCATCAGCGCATTTCACGCGCTTCACGCGCAGCGATATGGATTCTCAGACCCGCAGCGTCCAGTCGAAATTGTGAATGTGCGACTGCGTGCGGTGTCTGCCGGTGAGCCATATGTACCGGTGGAAGTTGCAATGAAACGTGGCAATGGAGCTGCAGCCCTGACAGCCGAGCGACAAGTATATTTCGATGGCCGCTGGCAGCTCGCAAAAGTTTATGACCGTGAACGGCTGGTTCCCGGCGACGCTGTCTCAGGCCCCGCGCTTATCACCGAATACAGCTCTGTCACTGTGCTGCCGCCAGGCGCGACGGCAAAGATGGACGGATGGGGGAACCTGGTCGTCGAAGTGGGCGAGCCAGAAATCACTTTCAAGAATGTATCTGTATCAAGTACAACTTCCAAAGAACCTGACCCCGTCGAGCTGGCCATCTTTTCGAGCGCTGTTCACTCCATCGCAGAAGAGATGGGCGCTGCGCTCCGCCGCACGGCAGTTTCGCCCAACATCAAGGAGCGCCGTGATTACTCCTGCGCCATATTCGACGCAGGAGGACAAGTCATCGCCATGGGCGACCACATGCCCGTGCATCTTGGGTCCATGCCCATGTCCGTGCAGGCTGCCGTTGACGCCATTCGTTTCGAGCCCGGCGACATTGCCATTCTCAATGACCCTTATGCGGGCGGAACGCATTTGCCCGATATCACCATGGTGCTGCCTGTCTTTCTGCAGCCCGATGACCCTGGGCCCTCCTTCTATGTCTCGGCGCGAGCGCACCATGCCGACGTGGGTGGTTCGTTTGCGGGTTCGATGGGGCCTGCCAGCGAAGTATTTCAGGAGGGTATTCGCATTCCACCCGTGAGAATCGTTCGAGGTGGCAAGGTCGACCGCGAAATGCTGGACCTCATCCTGCTGAACGTGCGTACTCCCCTGGAGCGTGAAGGCGATCTGGCCGCACAGATCGGCGCCTGCCGCGTGGGCGAAGAACGTGCCCGCCAGCTTGCGAAGAAATATGGTCCTGCCCGCGCGCAACAATGGGCCGCAGCTTTGCTCGATTACTCTGAGCGGCTGGTTCGCGCGCAATTGCGCCAGATGCCTTCGGGGGAGTTTTCAGCCGAAGACTCACTCGACGAGGATGGCATTACGGACACGCCGTGCCGTCTTGTTGCGACTCTCCAGTTGCAGCCGCAGGATGGCAGCCTGACCATCGATCTGCGTGACTGCCGTGACCAGGTGCGTGGCAGCGTCAATGCCGTACGTTCCATTACCCTCTCAGCGTGTTTCTATGTGCTGCGATGCCTCTTGAGCGAGCAGGCGCCGGCGACGGCTGGAATTCTGCGGCCGCTCACGCTGCTGACGCGCAAGGGCAGCATCGTGGACGCCTTGCCGCCAGCTCCGGTAGCAGGCGGCAATGTGGAAACCTCGCAGCGGATCGTCGATGTGATTATGCGCGCACTTGCAAAGGCCGCGCCCCAGCGTGTTCCGGCAGCCTCTGCTGGAACGATGAGCAACCTGACTATCGGCGGAGTCGATCCGCGAACCGGACAGGCGTTTACGTATTACGAAACCACGGCAGGCGGCATGGGCGCCCGCCCCGGCATCGATGGGATCTCCGGTGTGCAGACCCATATGACGAATTCGCTCAACACGCCGATCGAAGCGCTGGAATTCGCCTACCCATTCCGCGTCCGGCGCTACGGACGGCGAGTGGGGTCCGGTGGAGCAGGGAAGTTTCGCGGCGGAGACGGCCTGGTTCGCGAAGTGGAATTGCTGGCAGAGGCACAGGTTACACTGCTGGCCGAACGGAGAAAGTTCCGCCCCTACGGGTTACAGGGCGGCGAAGCGGGTGCAGCTGGGAGAGCGGCAGTGCAATTGCCGGATGCAGAATCCGAAGAAATTCTGCCCGGGAAATGCAGCAGGCGATTCCCGGCAGGCACGGTATTACGCCTGGAAACGCCGGGTGGAGGCGGATGGGGCGAAATACCGGGATAAGAGTAAGTCGCCCTGATAATTGCGTGGACGGAGCGAGCCTATTTGCCAGGCTTGCCGGGAATCACTTCAATCTGAAAGATCTTCGGCCACAGTTTGCCTGTCACCAGCAACTGGTGGGTTGCCGGATTCCACGCAATGCCGTTCAGTACTGCGTTGTCGCCGCGCTCTTCCGGCAGCGGCAGAATGCCGGTCAGGTCAATCCATTGCAGTACATTGCCGGTCTGGGGCGAGATGATCGCAATGCGATTCGTCATCCACACATTGGAGTAAATCTTGCCGTTGATGTACTCCAGCTCGTTCAGATTCGTCACCGGCTTGCCGTGGTAGGTGACGTACAGGATGCGCTCTACCTTAAAAGTATTGGGATTGAGATAGCGCAGCTTGTTGCTGCCGTCGCTTTCAATCAGGCTGTGACCGTCTTGCGTGAGTCCCCAGCCCTGGTAATCGTAATGAAACGTGCGCAGCAGTTGGAACGTCTTACGGTTATAGACGAATCCTATGTGTGCCTTCCAGGTCAACTGAATCAGCTCATTGCCCCAAGGAGCCAGCCCTTCGGCAAAGTACTGGTCCGGGAGGTGGATTTCCTTGATCGGCTGCCCTGTCTGCAGGTCATCCTCGCGAAGCGTGGATTGCCCGTACAGGCCGTCACTCTCGTACAAATGACCGTGCGAAAAACAAAAGCCTTGAATAAAGGCGTTGGGATCGTGCGGATAAACGCGGATGACGCGGTAGCTATCGGCGCCAAACGCAACGGGTGCTGCCAGCATCAGGCAGCACAGGGCAAGCAGGGCACGGCGAATGAGAGGCATCGATTGTCACTTTATCGCATCCGGAGGCTTTTGCGCTCTACCCCGAGAATCGGCAGGGCAGCCCAGGGGCCGTCGGCGTACGTCACATCACTCGACGCCAATAATTTCTCCCTGCTCATCCACGTCGATTTCCGCCGCCCGCGAGACTTTCGGCAGTCCCGGCATCAGCATCATGTTCCCGGCAATCATGACCACGAACCCTGCCCCGGCCGATAGCGAAGCATCCGTGATGTGCAATGTCCATCCGTTCGGTGCGCCCAGCAGCTTCGGATCGTCGGAAAACGAGTACTGAGTCTTGGCAACGCACACCGGTGCTTCGGAATAGCCCCATTCGGCGTATTGCCGCAGCTTCTCGGTCGCTGCCGGGCTGAATTCCACGCCCTCCGCACCGTAAATCTGAGTTGCCACCGCATGTACCTTGTCTTCAAGGGAGTCCGTTAGAGCATAGATCGGTCTTACGCGTGGCGTCGGATTCTTCTCGATGACTTCGACCACTTTCCGCGCCAGATCTTCTGCGCCGGCGCCGCCCTGGGCGAAGGCCTGTGACATCGCGCTCTGCGCGCCTTGCTCGGCGGCGAAGTCGGCCAGGCGGGCCAGGTCGGTATCGGTGTCGCTCGGGAACTGGTTCATGGCGACGACGATCGGCAGCCCAAAGCGATGCAGATTCTGGATGTGCCGCGCCAAATTGGGCAAACCGCGTTCCAGATCGCCTTGGCCCTGGTTCCGCAGGCTTTGCACCGTTGTCACCAGCACGGCCACGGCGGGGGAAATACCGGACTCGCGCATGACGATGTCCATGTACTTTTCCGCGCCCAGATCCGCCGCAAAACCGGCTTCGTTCACCACGTAATCGGCCAGGCGCAACGCGAGCTGTTGCGAGACCACGCTGCTGGTGCCGTGCGCGATGTTGCCAAACGGGCCGCAATGGACAAATGCCGGTGTGCCCTCGGTCGTCTGCACCAGGTTGGGAAGCAGGGCGTCGGTCAGCAGAGCCATCATCGCTCCGGTTGCATCCAGTTCGCTGGCGCGCACCGGTCTGCCTTCGCGTGTCTGGCCAATGATAATCGCATTGAGCCGGCGGCGAAGATCTGCGTAATCCTTCGCCAGCGCCAGGATGGCCATGATCTCTGACGCTGCGGTAATGACAAACCCAGTGGCCCGATTGGCTCCGTCGCGCTTGCCGGCGCTGTTTACAATGATCCGCCGCAACGCGCGGTCGTTCATGTCCATCGCGCGCGGCCAGGTGATGCGTTCAGGGTTGAGATTCAGGTCATTGCCATGGAACAGGTGCGCGTCGATCAAGGCCGCAAGCAGGTTGTGGGCCGAAGTGATCGCATGAATGTCGCCGTGGAAATGCAGATTGATCTTCTGGCTCGGCTCAATCTTCGAGCGCCCGCCGCCTGCCGCGCCGCCTTTCATGCCGAAAACCGGCCCCAGCGAAGGCTCCCGCGACGTGATAAGGGCGCTCTTCCCGATGCGCTCCAGCCCCTGCGTCAGCCCGATTGCGGTGACGGTTTTGCCTTCACCGGAAGCCGTGGGGCTCGTCGCGGTAACCAGAATCAGCTTGCCCCGCGGCGGGAAAGCGGGATCCTTCAGCAGATCCAGCCGGACCTTGGCGCCATAGCGGCCAACGGGCTCCCACGCGTCATCAGTAAGTTGAAGTTTGCGGGCAATGTCTGCAATTGGTAGCAAAGTGTCAGCCATGCGTTCTCTTCTTTTTGAGGCAAAGCAAGTTCCACTCTATCCTCTCAAATGCCTGGGAGGGAAAACCGCGCAGGCCAGTCCGCCGTTCCTGTGCGGATGCTGCCGGTAAAATGACCACATATGAAAGCATTGGAAGGGAAGTCCGCGTTGATCACCGGCGCTGCCCGGCGCATCGGCCGCGCTCTCGCACTGGCGCTCGCCGAGGCCGGAGCCGACATTGCGATTACCTGGCGCGAATCGCAAGAGGACGCAGGGAGGACGGTGCAAGAGCTGAAGGCGCTGGGGGTGAATGCGCTTGCCATTCAGGCCGACGTCCGTTCGGAATCGTCTGTCAGCCGGGCTGTTGATGCCGCGCTCGCAGGTTTTGGCCGGCTCGATCTGCTCGTCAACAACGCAGGCCGGTTCGAAACCGCCGATCACAGCCAGATCACCGTCGAGCAGTGGGACGCCATGTTTGAAACGAACACCCGCGGCCCATTTCTCATGGCGAAAGCCGCGTACCCGCATCTCAAGGCCGCGCGCGGACGCATCATCAACATCGGCTCGCTCGGGGGACTGCACCCCTGGTCCACGCATGCCCACTACTGCACATCAAAAGCCGCGCTGCACATGCTCACCCAGACCATGGCCAAGGCCTTTGCGCCCGAAATCAGCGTGAACTGTGTGGCTCCCGGAATGATCGTCAACGGGGAAGTCAGCGATGGCTACGAGCATTTCCTGGAGAAGACGCCCATGAAGCGCAATGGCAGGCCGCAGGACGTGGCTGCTGCCGTTATATTTTTTGCGACCGGACCGCACTTCATCACCGGGCAAATTCTCAGCGTGGATGGTGGCCTGGGCCTGTCTTCTTAAGACAGTTCAGCTTCGGCCAAACAGGCGCGAAAACAGGCCGGGCCGCTTCGGTTCGACCTCAGGCTGCCGGTCCCAGTCCGGGATCGGGGCATCGGGAATCGGCTTGCCTTCAAAAGCAGCCAGCGGATTCGTCACGCACAGCCGCTCCGCAAGATCGTGGCCAAACTTCTCTTCGACGACCCGGTACGCCTCGCTCATCACCGGTGGCCGAGATTTCAGATCGTGGGCGTCGGTCGCCAGAAAATGGACACGGTCCTGCTCGAGCAGTTCCATCCCCATCTCCTGCGCGCGCTTGCCGAAGCGTCCGGTCAGGGAATTCGCCGTCACCTGCACCAGGCAGCCCTGTTCCAGCCACACATCCATTCGCTCGGGCGTGCGCTGCAGTGTAAGGTTGCGTTCCGGATGGGTGAGGATGGGCCGCATGCCGGCCACCATCATCTCGTAGAACGCCTCGGTCATCTTCGGTGAAATGCTGGTATCAGGGAACTCGACCAGCAGGTAGTTCAGGCCGTTCAGCGTGTATTTGTGCGGGTTGGCGAGTGCGTCCTCGATGTTCTCGAAGGACAGATGAAAATCACAGCCGAGTCCCAGCTTTACCTTGTCGCCCACGCGTTCTTTGAGCGCAGCCAGGTGCTCCTTGTTGACTTCCGGCTGGTAGGGGTAGCGCTCTACCGCGTGTGGCGTGCAGATAATGTGCGTGATGCCATCGGCTGCCGCCATTTCGACCATCTGCACTGACGTTTCCAGGTCACGAGAACCGTCATCGACGCCGTAAATCAGATGGTGATGAATATCAATCATGCTTTTGCCGCAAGCGAGTCTACCAGGGAGCCAAAGATACCCCACCCATCGGCAGAACCCAGCAGGGCTTCACTCGACCGGTCGGGGTGAGGCATCATTCCCAGTACATTGCGGCCCTCATTCACAATGCCGGCAATGTTGTCGCGCGAGCCGTTCGGATTGGCCGCCGCGGTCACATCGCCCTCCGGCGTCGCGTAGCGGAAGACCACGCGGTCCTCGCGCTGCAGTGTGGCCAGAGTGGCGTCGTCGCAGAAGTAGTTGCCTTCCATGTGACCGATCGGCAATTGCAGTACCTGCCCTTTCTTGAGCAGATGCGTGAAAGGCGTCACGGTTGTCTCGGTGCGCAGATGTACCTGCTTGCAGATGTAGCGCAGCCCCGCGTTGCGCATCAGCGCGCCGGGCAGCAGACCGGACTCACACAAAATCTGGAAGCCGTTGCAAATGCCCATCACCAGCCCGCCATCGGCCGCAAACTTCTTCACCGACTGCATCACCGGAGAGAACCGCGCGATCGCCCCGGTGCGCAGGTAATCGCCGTAGGCAAAGCCGCCTGGAACCAAAATCGCGTCGCAGTTTTCGAGACTGGCCGAATCATGCCAGAGGAACGTGACCGGCTGCTTCGCTACCTCGGCAATCACATGGTAAGTGTCCTGGTCGCAGTTGGAACCCGGAAAGACGAGCACGCCAAACTTCATAGTATCTATAGGTTAACAGGTTCCCGCGGGGTGCGAGCCATGAGCTCTCAATGCGCCACTGGCAGAATCTGCTTGAGAAACGGTTCCACAGCATTCGCCACAGCTTCTGGCGATGCGACAGGGAGTGAAGCGATCTGCTTCGGTTCCGCGGCGAGAGCAAAATCCCTTCGCGTGACGCTTGGCCCGAGCCCGGATTTCTCTGGCCACTCCAGGAACATCTTAGGTGTACTCGACCGTTTCAGTTCGGGTACAGGGTTCATGTGCTCTTTGGCCAGCAGAAACAGCGGCAGCAGTCGGGCCCGCGCATCCTGCTCGAAAATCTCGTGCGCAGGTGGCGAAATCTGGGCCAGCACCAGTGCTGCCACGCTTCGCTCCGCGGCCAGATGCGTGGCGAAGATCGCTCCTGCACCTTCACCAAAGACCACCAGGCTCGTCGCAGGCAAGTTTCTCGTTGCCGTCAGGTAAGTCCAGGCGGCGAGTGCGTCTTCATCGGCCGTCTGTTCCGTAGGGCGAATGGCTGCACTCTTGCCATAGCCCCGATAGTCGATGGCAAACACATTGATACCGAGCGTATGCAGCGCCTGG
This sequence comes from Acidobacteriota bacterium, assembly GCA_021799405.1. The sequence goes on along the minus strand of JAJZAL010000048.1, from coordinate 4,564 downwards.
ATTTGCGCAACCGTATCGGACAGCGATCCCGAAGCCCCATGCAGAAAAAATATTGTGTCGCTCCGGTATGCCGCGTCTTTCGCCGCGGGAACCCACCACCCTGTGATCTGCGGCTGGCCGCTGGTCGTCGGGTCAAGCGCGATTTCCTGGTATGGGAGGCCCGCGCTGGCCGGTGTCTTCGCGACCGTTTTCGAGGGGTGGAAAATCATCATCGCCTGGTTCTGGTAGAAGATCAGGCACAGCACCAGGTACGCACCTGCCGCGCCAATTCCAACGGCCGTCGCTGCGGCGCCCAGCAACCAGCCAAAGCTCACCAGCGGCGGAGGCCCATAGAGTGAATTTTGCCCTTTGCTTCGCGAGTAGCTGGTGGTGCGCCTTGATTTTCCGGATTTCTTTGATGGCATGGTCTTCTGTTTCACCTTAACCGAAGGCCAGCTCGTCGGGAGATTCGAGCGGAGTGCCGCACACCCGGCAAATCACGGTCGCGCAGTCGCCGCATACCAGCGGGTCATCGACCGCGCGCGCACAGGTCGGGCACCACAGCGAATCCTGCCTTGTCTTTGCTTCTTCAGGCTTGCCTGTCTTCTCTTCTGCCATCCTTTCTTCGAGCCTAGAGCATCGCCCTGATGGTGTCGAGGAAAGTGCGTCACGGAGCACGGTCATTCCCTGAATGAGGCTGCGTCCTAAACCAGTTCGGACCACCCTGCAGGATGAGAATGAATGCTCTAGCATGAGGAAAGCGCGCCCGCGCCACGAACTGGGCGGCCGATCAGCCTGGAGAATTCGCTGAATGCCACAATTTGTGCCCCTTTGCCGCGTGACGGAAACTCCTCAGGAAGGGGAGGTTTGCGAAATGACAGCAGCCGGCAGCCTATTCTGCGTTGCCCGTGTCGACGGAGAACTCGTCGTCATGGACAATGTTTGCCCGCATCGAGGCGGTCCGCTGGGGCAGGGAATCGTCGAGCAGGGCCGCATCGTCTGTCCCTGGCACGCTTGGGCTTTCGATGCGAAGACCGGCTGCGCCTCGCATAATCCAAAGGCATGTGTCCGACGTTATGCAACCCGCATCGACGGCGATACGGTCATGGTGGAATTGGAGTAGCCAGCCTTCGCATCCCTCAAAAACAAAACGGGCTCCCCATAAGGGAAGCCCGTTGCGCTGTGAGGCGCGATGACCTGGACGGTGAGTCCTAGTACATGCCTTCCATGCCGCCGTGGCCGGGAGCCGCCGGGGCCGCCTTGGGCTCGGGGATCTCGGATACCATCGCTTCGGTCGTCAGCATCAGGCCGGCAATCGAACCGGCATTCTGCAGCGCCGTGCGGGTTACTTTGGTCGGGTCGATGACGCCGGCCTTCACCAGATCCTCGAACACGCCGCTTCCGGCGTTGTAGCCGAAATTGGTGTTCTTGTTCTCGTGAATCTTGCCGACCACCACAGCGCCTTCTTCACCGGCATTGCCGACGATCTGGCGCAGCGGCTCTTCGACAGCGCGGCGGATGATCTGGGCGCCGATCTTTTCGTCGCCTTCCAGCGACTTGATCAGCGTATCGACCACCGGGGTGCAGCGAACCAGGGCCACACCGCCGCCCGGAACGATGCCTTCCTCCACAGCCGCGCGGGTTGCATGCATGGCATCCTCAACGCGAGCCTTCTTCTCCTTCATCTCGGTCTCGGTGGCAGCGCCGACCTTGATCACGGCCACGCCGCCGACCAGCTTCGCCAGCCGCTCCTGCAGCTTCTCGCGGTCGTAGTCCGAGGTCGTCTTCTCGATCTGGCTGCGGATTTCCTTCACGCGACCCTCGATGGCCTTGCCGTCGCCGCGGCCTTCGACAATGGTCGTGTTGTCCTTGTCGATGGTCACGCGCTTCGCACGGCCCAGGTCCTCGAGCTTGATGTTCTCAAGCTTCAGGCCGAGGTCTTCGGTAATGGCGGTTCCGCCGGTCAGGATCGCGATGTCGCCCAGCATGGCCTTGCGGCGGTCGCCGAATCCAGGAGCCTTGACGGCAGCCACGTTCAGCGTGCCGCGCAGCTTGTTCACCACCAGGGTGGCGAGCGCCTCGCCGTCCACATCCTCGGCGATGATCACCAGCGGCTTGGCATTGCGGGCGACCTGCTCGAGCAGCGGCAGCAGATCCTTCATGGTGCTGATCTTCTTCTCGTAGATCAGGATGTAGGGATCTTCGAGCACCGCTTCCATCCGGTCCGGATCGGTCACGAAGTAGGGGCTCAGGTAGCCGCGGTCAAACTGCATGCCTTCGACCACTTCCAGCTGGGTCTCCAGAGTCTTTGACTCTTCCACCGTGATCACGCCATCCTTGCCGACCTTCTTCATCGCCTCGGCAATGATGTTGCCGATCGTCGAATCGCTGTTGGCCGAGATGGTGCCCACCTGGGCGATCATGTCACCGGACACCGGCTTGGAGAACTCAGCCAGCGCACCGCCTACCACGTTGCCCTGCTCGTCGCGCTTGCCAACGATGGCCTCAACAGCCTTGTCGATGCCGCGCTTCAGCGCCATCGGGTTGGCGCCGGCAGCCACGGTCTTCACGCCCTCGCGGTAGATCGCCTGGGCCAGAACCGTCGCAGTCGTGGTGCCGTCACCGGCTACGTCTGAGGTCTTCGAGGCCACTTCACGCACCATCTGGGCGCCCATGTTCTCGAGCGCGTCCTTCAGTTCGATCTCCTTGGCGACGGTTACGCCGTCCTTGGTGATCGTGGGCGAGCCGAACTTCTTCTCGATAACTACGTTGCGGCCCTTGGGGCCGAGCGTCACCTTCACTGCATCGGCCAGGGTGTTTACGCCGCGCAGGATAGCCTGGCGGGAATCTTCACCATGCAGAATCTGCTTTGCCATGGATGTTTCTCCTTCTGAAATGCTTAATGCTCGTTGTTAAAGCTTTTGGTTAACGCGGATGATGCTCGCGTCTCAGAACCCGGGATTACGGCGAGGGGATTCACCTGCCTGTTGTGCGCTGGCCGAGCTAACCATATCGCCATTTGCATGGCTCATTGGTCTTGCGTTGCTTGCACGGCTGCACCACAGTCTGGAACTTCCGCATGCCTCTTTGTAAAGCCATCCGGGTACGAGCATCATGAATCACCGTCCTTGAAGTTATTTCTTCAAAATGCCGAGGACTTCTTCCTCACGCATGATGAGGAACTCCTCACCGTCGATCTTGATCTCGGTGCCGGAGTACTTACCGAAGAGAACCCGGTCGCCAGCCTTCACATCGAGAGGGAAGACCTTGCCTTCGTCGTTGCTCTTGCCCTTGCCCACGGCGATCACTTCGCCTTCCTGGGGCTTTTCCTTGGCGGAGTCGGGAATGATGATGCCACCGCGGATGGTCTCGCCTTCGTCGACGCGGCGGACCAGGATGCGGTCATGAAGCGGGGTGAACGTGGTTGCTACAGATGCAGTTGGCATTGCGATGCTTCTCCTTTACAGCGTTCCATTGCTTTCCGGCTGGGTGCAGCCGGCAGTGCCCGGCGAGTTGAGGCTCGCCCGAAATTTACGTGTCAACCTGACTCTGAAATCGGAGCTGGGTGCAGGGAAGCCGGCCGATTTAGGGCTCTCCCACGGCAGAGGTACCTGCGTTTCTGCCGTTAGCACTGTCCACCTCCGACTGCTAATGTATCCCAGTCTGGGTGGTAAATGTCAAGCCTTACAGATGAAACATGAGTGAATTTGACTCAGATAATGGCAATAGATGCGGCTCATGCCAGTTTGGCCGCCATGGATGCCCGTAACAGGGCGTTTTTCCCTCTACTGAGACGCGCCTTTTGCTATTGGCGTAGCTCGGCGGTGCACAAAAAATCGAAGTTCCCCGACGGAGATGGGACCAGCCTGATATGCGTGAGGCGTTTCGAGTGAACGACCACGTTATCGATATAGAACAGGTCAAACGTCGGCAGCTGGCGGGCAACAATCTGCTGAATCTTCTCGAAATCCCGCTTTTGCGCCGCCTGGCTGGAGTTGGCGCCCCCATCGGCGATCAGCTGGTCCACCTCGGGGTTGTCATAGTAGCCGCGGTTTGCGCCATAGGGAGGGTAGCTCGACGAGGCAAACGAATAGCGGAAGATGTCTGGCTGCTCATTGCCGCCGATCCACCGCGAGGGGGCCATCTGAAACGCACCGTGGGTCAGATCTGAATAGAAAGTCGCAAACTCGAAGCTGCGCAGTTCCATCTTGATGCCCACGTGCGCCAGTTCGGCCTGAACTGCCATCGCCATCAGCCGGGTGGTTTCATTGGTGGAGGTTTTCATCGCGAGGCGAAAGCGAATTCCGTCCTTGCCTCGCGGGAAGCCCGCTTCATTGAGCAGCTGATTCGCTTTGGCCGGGTTGTAGTTGTACCGTTGCGCTCCCGTCCAGGCCCAGTGTTCCGGCGGTAAAAGGCTCGAAGCCAGCCGTGCGTCGCCACGGAAGAGCGACTGAATGATGAGCGGCCGGTTAATGGCGTAGGCGATCGCCTGGCGGACCTTTTCATGGCGCAGGATCGGATCCCGCAGATTGAAGATCAGGTAGTAGAGTTCGGTGCCGGGCTCGGTCATGACCTCGAGATTCCT
>JAJZAL010000047.1 GCA_021799405.1 Acidobacteriota bacterium | reverse complement strand
GCTCCCTGAGCGCGGTGGTTTTTATTTTTTGACGATGAAACGGAGAGGTCAGGAAGACAGGCATGAGCGTGACACTGGAGGGAATTCGGCAGGCCCGGCAGCGGATACAGGAGAGCATTTATCTCTCGCCTGCGCCAAGGTCAGAGGCGCTGTCGCGCATGACGGGACAGCAGGTGTACCTGAAGCTGGATAATCTGCAGCGGACGGGCGCCTTTAAGGAACGAGGCGCGCTGAATAAGATTCTCACCTTGTCTGAAGAGGAGAAGCGGCGTGGAGTGATTGCCGCGAGCGCGGGAAATCACGCGCAGGCGGTCGCTTACCACGCGACGGCGCATGGGCTTCGAGCGCGCATCGTGATGCCGCTGATGACGCCGCTGGTGAAGACGGCTTCGACTGCGGCCTACGGGGCTGAAGTGGTATTGAGCGGCGCGAATTATGACGAGGCGTATGCAGAAGCGCTGCGGCTGGCCGCACAGGATGGCATGACGTTCCTGCATCCCTTTGACGATGATGTGGTGATGGAAGGCCAGGGGACGATTGGTGTGGAACTGCTGGAGCAGGTGCCGGGGCTTGAGGCGGTGGTGATTCCGATTGGCGGCGGCGGACTGATTGGAGGTGTGGCTTGCGCGATCAAGGAGTCAAATCCGAAGATTCGCGTCATTGGCGTGCAGACGGAGAGATTGCCTTCGATGCTGAGAGCGGCGGAAACAGGCGCGCCGGTGACGATTGCCGCCGAGGCGACCATCGCAGATGGTGTTGCCGTGCGTCGCGTGGGTGAACGCACGCTTCCGCTGGTGCAACGCTACGTGGATGAGCTGGTTACGGTGGATGAAGAGGAGATCGCGAAGGCGATTCTGGTTTTACTGGAGCGCGAAAAGACCCTGGCCGAAGGCGCGGGAGCGATGGCGCTGGCGGCGTTGCTGCAGCAGAAGACGTCGCTGCGCGGGCAACGCACCGCGGTGCTGGTAGGCGGAGGAAACATCGACGTAAGCCTGCTGGCGCGGATCATTGAGCGCGGCCTGGTGAAGGATGGACGCAGGACGCGGCTGAGGATTCACCTGACGGACCGGCCGGGAGCGCTGCACGGGCTTACGAGGATTCTGGCCGATGCGCGGGCAAACATTGTGCAGACAGCGCATGACCGTACGCATTATGGGGTGAGTCTTGGCGATACGGTGATCGATATTACGCTGGAGACGCGCGGCGACGAGCACATCGAGGAGATTGGGAAACTATTACGGGGCGCGGGTTACCGGCACGAGCGAATTGACTGAGGCGGCGACATAACGCTCGTCGTACGATTTGACTGCGGGAGGCGAGGTGCGTTTAAGCTGTTTGGCGAATCGATTTTCTAAATGAGCGTGCGGGAGAGAGGGTTTGGTGCCGCCAAGAATTAGGCAAGTCGAGTGAGTTGCACCAGGTCACTTCCGGTAGACGTTTGCTGAGTGTGCGCGAGAGGGGCGAGGTAATGAGAGATTGTGGATTCGGCTGGAAGATGGTTGCATTGTTTGCGGCACTGGGCCTCTTGGTGTGCGGTGCGCAAGCGCAGCAGGGATCGGTGGCTGCGCGGGCAAACGGTGTGAGTGTAGAGCATGGTCGCGTGGTGATTACGAAGGATCACACGACGATGGTGCTGGAGCCGTATGCGCCAAATGTGATTCGGGTGAGCATCAGCCGGTTGCCTGCCTATGCGATGGCTCCTCCGGGATACGGGATTATTGCCAAGCCGGATGCCAGCGGCTGGAAGTTTGAAAAGACGGCGGATGGAGGGACGTATCAGTCGTCGAAGCTGGCGGTGACGATCATGGGGCCGCCGAAGCACCACAGCCCACACCTGCTGAATCAGGAATCCATTGGGAAGTTTTTCAGCGCGAACGGAGGACAGGGATACGGAAACATACCTCTGCGGTTTTCGCTGCCGGATGGAAAGACAGTAGTGAAACTAGAGGGCTGGTCGATGAACAAGCCCAGTTATGGGAGCGGGAATACGGAGATTCTGCAGGACCGGCGGCCGACGGATCCGCCGTTTTACTCGGTGGGCGCGACGTTCAGCGTGCAGCCGGGTGAGCACTATTACGGTCTGGGCGAGAACCAGAGCGGCAGGCTCGATCATCGCGACCAGAGCGTGCGGTGCTGGAGCGATTATGGGGCACCGGGCGGCGAGAGCTTTTGTGTGCCATTCATGGTTACGAATAAAGACTATGCCGTGTTGTGGGATAACCCGTCGAAGACGACGGTGAATCCGTATTTCAATGAACGGACAACCTGGACATCGCAGGTTGGGCAGCGGGTGTCGTTCTTTGTGGTTGTGGGCAAGACGGCGGACAAATTGTACGAGGGTTACCGTCTGCTGACCGGGCCGACGCAGTTACTGCCCATCGGGGCCTATGGGTTTACGCAGTCGAAAGAGCGCTATGGCACGCAGGCCGAGATTATGAATGTGGCGAAGGAGTATCGCGAGCGCCATTTGCCCTGCGACTACCTTGTGGTGGACTTCTTCTGGTATCCGAAGATGGGGCAATTCACTTTCACGAAGAAAGACTGGCCGGACCCGACAGAGATGAACGCCGAGTTGCACAAGATGGGCTTCCATACGCTGATCAGCGTGTGGCCGCGATTTGCGCCGGGTTCGCAGTACTACAACATGCTGGTGAAAAATGGGTGGTTCTATCATCTGGCGGACGGCAAGCCGACGCAGACGAACGAACTGCCGGGGAACATGACGGGGTCGAACATCGACGTGACGAACCCGGCGGCGGCGCGATGGTTCTGGCAGATGATCGACCAGCACATCATCAGCAAGGGGTTCGACGCGATCTGGACGGATGAGACGGAGCCGGACATTCCGCCCAATGGCAGTTACTATTACATCGGACCGGGCACGGAATACTTCAACGTGTATCCGCTCTTTGAGACGTCGACGGTGTATCACGGACTTCGAAGCGTTGAGAAGGAGCGCGCGATGATCCTGGCGCGTGCGGCATACACGGGCGCGCAGCGGAATGGGACGATTTTCTGGTCGTCGGATATTTCGCCTACCTGGGATACGCTGCAACGGCAGGTTCCGGCGGGGCTGGACGTTACGGCGTCGGGGATCCCGTACTGGACGGACGACGTGGGCGGATTCTGGGCCTTGCCGGCAGTGCATCATCCGGTGCACAAGCCGCTGATCAGTCCGGCAGGTGCGCTGGCGAACGTGGGCGGAGACGTGGATTATCCGGAGCTGTACGTGCGCTGGTTCGAGTACGGCGTGTTCATGCCGATCTTCCGCACGCACGGGATGCGGAGGTTCAATACACCATGGTCGTATGGGTATCAGGCGACACCGATTCTCGAGAAATACCTGCGGATGCGGTATGCGCTGATTCCGTACATTTATTCATGTGCGTATCAGACCTACAGGACGGGTGCGCCATACATGCGGGCGCTGTTCATGGATTTCCCGAATGATCCGAAGGTGGACACGCTGACGCACGAGTTCATGTTCGGGCCGGACTTGCTGGTGGCGCCGGTAACGCACCAGGGGCAGACGAGCAGGAAGGTGTATCTGCCGGCGGGAGCAGACTGGTACAACTATTGGACGAACAAGGAATACCACGGCGGGCAGACGATTGTTGCGAATGCGCCGATCAATGTTATTCCGCTGTTTGTGCGTGCCGGTTCGATTCTGCCGATAGGGAAACAGGTGGAAGATATGGACCAGCATCAGGGGTTGAAGGAGATTCGTGTTTATCCTGGCGCGGATGCGACCTTCAAGCTGTATGAGGATAACGGCAAGACCTATGACTACAAGAAGGACGGCCGGATCACCGTGCTGCACTGGGATAATGCGGACCATCGCTTCACGCATACCGGCGCCAAGGCGTGGTCTGTGCCGGACAGCGAACTGGTGAAGGTGATTCACGCAGCGAAATAGGCGCGTGATGGTTACAAATATAAGTCAGCCGGCGGCTTTGTCAGGGCCTGCCTGATGAAATTCTGTCCAGCAGGTTTGTGAGTGCGTCGCAGACCTGCTGGATTTCGTTTTCCGCAAGGCGGTTGTAGAAGGGCAAGGCAATGGTGCGGTCTGCACAATGCTCGGTGACGGGCAGGCTGGGCGGGGTGCGCCAGCTGGCATAGGCGGGCTGTAGGTGGATGGGCGCGAAGTAGCGGCCGCATCCGATGCCAAGTCTTGTCAGGCGCTGCAGGATTTCGTCGCGATGCTCTCGCGTGAAGGAGCCGTTGAGGCGGAGAACATATACGAACCAACTGATGCGACGGTGAGGTGGATCGGTCGGAGGCAGGATGAGGTGGGGATTGCCGGCGAGCGACTGCGAATAGTTGCGGGCGACGGCTTCGCGCATTTGGAGAATGGAGTCGATGCGCTTCAGCTGTTCGAGGCCGAGGACACAGTTGATTTCTGAAATGCGGTAGTTGTAGCCGAGTTCTGTGTGTTGGAACCAGTCGTCGGATGGATATCTGCCTTGATTGCGGAGCGCGCGAATGCGAGTGGCGAGTACGGCGTCGCGTGTGACCACCATGCCACCCTCGCCGGTGGTGATTTGCTTGTTGGGATAGAAGGCGAAGACGGCAACATCGCCGAACGAGCCTGCTTTGCGCCCTTTGTATTCGGCACCTATGGCCTCGCATGCATCTTCGATGAGGGTGAGGTGATGCCTTCGCGCTATGTCCAGAATGGGGTCCATATCCGCCGGAAAACCGAAGGTATGGACGACAATGATGGCGCGCGTGCGAGGCGTGATGGCGGCTTCGAGCTTTTCGGGATCGAGGTTGAGCGTGCCGGGATCAATGTCGACGAATATCGGCGTAGCTCCTTCATAGCGGACGGCATTGGCGACAGCAATAAAAGAGAAAGATGGCACAAGTACTTCGTCGTCTTTGCCGATGTTGAGGGAGCGGATACAGAGATGCAGGCCAGCGGTTCCGGAACTGACTGCGACGCCGTGGGCGACGCCCGAATATTGAGCCATGGCATGCTCGAAGGCTTCCGCCACCGGGCCCAGGCTGAGGCGCTGGCTCCGCAATACCTGTGCGACGGCTTCAATGTCGGACTCGATGATGTCTGGAGCGGAAAGTGGGATCATCGCACGGTCCATTTACTCCGCCAGGGCAGCGGGCATTTCGATTTCGCGGGCATGCTTGATGAGCAGGGATTCGGACAGCTCGATCGTAGTGAGCACACGGACGATGGTTTCTGCAGCGTGACCGTCGCCGTAGGGGTTGGTCATGCCGCGGAGCGAATGGCGGAAGGAATCGCTGCGAGCTGCCTGGATGGCGCTGAGAATTGCGGTGGAATCCGCAGGCGCGTCGAGCACGTTTTTGGGGCGCTCGCGGCCCTGCTGGCGCATGCCGATGTTGACCGTGGGGAGCGCAAAGGATGCGGTTTCCATGATGCCGCTGCTGGAGTTGCCGATCAACGCGCTGACGTTGCGCAGCAGGCTCCAGTAGGTGACGGCATCGAGGTTGGTGAAGATTCGGCCATTGGCGCGGCGGCTGAGAAATTCTGTTGTGCGCTCGATGAGCATGCGGCTTCCGGCGTCGGCGTTTGGATAGCAGAAAAGAATCTGATCAGAGACGCTTTGCAGTGCTTCGAAGAGCGCGTTGGCCTCGCGGGTGGTTTCTCGAAAGATGGTGACGGGGTGATAGGCGACGAGCAGTGTGGGCTGCGAAAGGGAGATCTGCAGGCGGTCTTCGAGCTGGTCTTTGCTGAGCAAGTGGTTGTGGCGCAGGTGATCGAGGGATGGTGCGCCGGCGCGGTGGACCCGCCATTCTTCTTCGCCCATGGCGATGACGCGAGCGCGCGCAAGGTGGGTGGATGTGAAGTGAATATGCGCCATCATGGTGAGGGCGTTGCGGACGCGATCGTCGATGGCGCCTTCGCTGATTTCCCCGCCTTCGATGTGAGCGACAGGGATGCGCAGCGCGAGTGCGACGCAGGCTGGGGCCAGCATTTCGTAGCGGTCGGCAATGACCAGAAGCAGATCGGGACGCATCTGTCCCAGCGTGTCGGCCAGGCTGAGCGTGGCAAGGCCGATGGTCTTGGCCATGCCAATGTCAGAGTCGGAGCTGAGCAGGCATTCGATGCGGGCGGCAACAGGAATGCCGTCGCGTTCGATTTCGCGGATGGTATGACCGAATTCCGGCGAGAGATGCGGGCCGAGGACGATCAGCTTCATCTCGACCTGGGGGTGGTCCATGAGGCGGCGGAGCGGCCAATAGAGATGGCTGTAGTCGGCGCGGGAGCTGGTGACAACGGCGATCGTGCGCTTACTCATGGGCGATTACCGAATGGGAGACGTTATGGCGAACGATGTCGCTTGGCTGATATTCGGGCACGATGCGCTGCAGGGTTTGCAGCGCGGCGCCGACGGCGCGCTGACGGATGGCTTGTTGAAGCTGTTGGATTGTATCGAGCGTGCAATTTGCAGGAGGAGTCGAACTGGTGACCTTGTGGAGCAGGGATCCGCTGGTGTTTGAGTCGATGGACTCGCTTGCGGAGAGCAGTTGCTCCTGCATTTTGTCGCCGGGACGCAGGCCGGTGAAGGTGATACCGATGCTGTTGGCTGGCGCTGCATTGCTGATGAGGAAATGCGCCAGATCGAGAATGCGAATGGGTTCGCCGATGTCAGGGATGAAAATTCCATCTGGGTATTGTGCGTGTGCGAGAGAGAGTAGGAATTCGACCGATTCGCGCAAAGGGAGAAAGTAGCGGCGGACTTGAGGGTCGGTGACGGTGACGGGGCCGCCGCGGGCAATCTGCGATTGGAAGAGCGGAACCACGCTGCCGCGTGAGCCGAGCACGTTGCCGAGCCGAAGGGCTTTCATTCGCGGTGCATGGTCCTGCAAGGCGAGGAGAACGAGTTCTGCCGCCCGTTTGGATGCCCCCATGATGCTCGACGGAGAGACGGCTTTGTCTGTGGAGAGCATGATGAACTGTTCGACATGGGACTCGATGGATGCCTTCGCAAGCGAGTATGTGCCGAGAGCATTCGTCTCGAGTGCGGCGAGCGGATGGTGCTCCATGAGCGGAACGTGCTTGTAGGCCGCGGCATGATAGACGATGTGCGGGCGATGGGCGGCGAGGAGTTCGCGGAGCAGACCCCCGTCACAGATATTGCCGGGAACGAGCGTGCAGGGTGCTGCGCCGCGGAGCGAGGCCAGATCATTCTGCAGTTCGTAGAGGCCATGTTCGGCGGAGTCGAGGAGGGTGAGGTGTTCGGGTTGCAAGAGCGCGATGCACTTTGCGAGGGCTGAGCCGATGGAGCCGGCCGCGCCGGTGATGAGAATGCGTTTGCCTGCAAAGGGTCCGGCGAGTGAAATGGGATCGGCAGGCGCGGTTCTGCGGTGCAGGAGGGAGCTCCAGTCGAGGTGGTCATCGTCATGGAGTAAGGGAAGTGCGATGGCCGGAATGTTGGCGGGAGTTGGCATAGACGCGGTTGTGACGCAGCCATGACGCAGGACGGCCAAGGCGGCTAAGTGGATTTTATCGTTCGCGGGCTGCGGTTGGCTCAGCGACGAGCGGCGGAGGGGTATAGCCGAATTCCTGGTCAACGATGGCGGCGATGGCGAGAACGATTTCGTCAGAGTAAGGAAGTCCGGCAATCTGCACGCCGATGGGCAGGCCCTCCGGCGATTTGCCGACGGGGACGACCGCTGCGGGCGCGGCGAGAAGATTGAACCACTGCGTGTAGCGCATGGCGTCGAGGTAGGCGACGGGCTGGTTCTGCACTTGCCAGGCGCGCTCGCCGTGGCGGAACGCAGGCACGGAGCAGACGGGGCAGAGCAGCACGGGGAATTTCTGCATTTCTGCGAGCAGGCCTTCACGAACCTGGTCACACTCGGCCCAGGCTTCGAGCAATTCTGTGCCGGAAAGCGGTGGTTCCGCGTGCGCAATGCCGAGGAAGTCGCGGAATGTGGGACTGAGCTGGGATTCTTTGCCGCGGACGATGGGATCGAGAAACATGGCGCCGGAGCGGACAAAGAACTTCCACCACAGGCGGCGCGCGGCTTCGAGTGCCGTGGGGCGGAATGGTTCGACGCGGAAGCCCTGTTTGCGGAGGGCCTGCGCGGCATCGTGCACGGCCTGGCGGGTTTCGCCGGTGACGGGAACGAGACCGTCCTCTTCAAAGTAGCCGATGGGGATATGCTTCAGTTCCTCTCGCGACGGTATGTGCAGCGGCACGGGCGCTGACACAGGATCGTGCGGGTCGCGTCCTGAGAGAGTTTCGAAGAGAAGCGTGACGTCAGCGATGGTGCGAGCCATGGGGCCGATGGCGCCAAGGATGGAGAATGGGCCGATGCAGGGCGGGAGATGACCGCGACCGGGAATGCGTCCGGGCGTGGGCTTGAGCGAACAGATGCCGGTGAAGTGTGCCGGCTCTCGGACGGAGCCGCCGCTGTCGCTGCCGAATCCACCGGCAGAGAGACCGGCTGCGATGGCTGCAGATTCGCCGCCGCTGGAGCCACCTGGGGTGCGGTCCAGCGCCCACGGATTACAGGTTCGGCCATGGAGATCGTTGTCGGTTTCGTAGGCCATGAGGAATTCCGGGCAGTTGGTGGTGCCAAGAATGACTGCATCGGCGGCCCGCATCCGCGCAACCACAGGCGCATCTTCCTTCGGAACGGAGCCCTGGTTGAGCTTGCTGCCGATTTCGCAACGATAGCCAGCCGTGGAGATGGAGGACTTGACGGTCATGGGGAGACCGAAGAGCGGTCCGCGCGCGGTGCTGCTGGCGGTGAGGCCTTTGGCCTGGGCGCGCACGCGCTCGGCGTCGAAGTCGATGATGGCATTCAGCGTTGGGTTGAGTCGTTCGATCTCGCGGATGAACTCCTCAGCGAGTTCGACGGGGGAGATTCTGGAGCCGTGGAGCATGGAGAGCAGCTCCACGGCCGGCAACAGGGTGAGATCGCTCACCGACCCGCACCTCCGGGAGCCGGTATGGCCGTGGAAGCGGCGATGGGATTGGAGGACGCCGGCGGCATTGCTGGCGGCAGCATGTCACGGCGCACATAGTGGAACATGTACGGATGCGTGTTGCCCAGGTGTTCGAAGCGGGTATTCCATTTGGCCTCATACAGCTCCATGGCGTGACGCATGGCCGGCGGAGGTGGATTGCGAGGGGGGTAGGTGGTCATGCCGTGATAGGGCATGGGGCCGACGGTGTATGGGCGAGCTTCGTAGAAATCCATATCTTTGACGAAGCCATTGGCATAGTAGAAGTAGTCGCGCGTCCAGCCGGGGGGCAATGGCGGCAGCGATGCGGCGGAGAATTCGAGGTCGATGTCTTCGCCCGTGCCGAAGACCACAAACTTGTTATCAACCCGCTTCAACAGCGGAGTGACATTGCCATAGCGCGTGTAGAAGCCGGCCGCGTGGCGGAAGGGACCAGTCTGGCTGTTGCTGTTGTAGTTGTAGGTGATGAGTCCCGGGGCTTTTTCGGCAATCTGCTGTGGATAGCCACGGAAAGCAAGGATGGCAGTGGCCAGCGGCAGAGGCGTCTGGCGAACCTCGCCTGGATGGCCAGCGCTGTTATCGACCAGGATCTGATTCCAGTAAATCTGGAGATTCGTGGTGATGCGGATGCGGCGCGTGCCGGGCGGGAGTTTGCCGGTGAGATTGACCACGATGGTGCGCGGCAATCCGGCGGGGAAGCCCATGTCGTTGACGACGCGTTTCCATTTTCCATCCGGCAGTTGTGCGTCGATGTAAGGAGGAATGGGTTTCAGACCCGCCTGCCAGGCCGAGTACATGGAACTGGCCGAGAAGTAATCGACGTATCCGTTGAGCAGGAGGCGCAAGGGATGCTGCGGCGTCCACGCGCCGAGGTCGAGCGTGAGCGAGTGCATCTTCGCAAAACCGTCGTAAGGAAGGTCGGAGAAGTCTTCCACGTACTGATCATCCTTGTAGCGCAGCAGGCTGCTGACGTTCTGCCCATGGTTGCCCCACGCAGCCGCAACAGGATGAGCGTTGGAGGCAAGGATGACTTTTTCGCGAGGAAACGGCGGTTCGCTGAGGAAGCGTTCGTTGGGATAGACCTGCGTGCCGATGGGGTGGTCAATGGCAACGAGGCGCACCTGGTCGAGATAGTTGACCTCTTCCATGGGTTCGCCGAAGCGCAGGCTGAAGTAACCGTTGCGGGCCTTCAGGTCGCGGCCGGGCACCTTGATCCACTCAGAGGGGTCAGGCGTGTTGACCGTGGTGGGGGATGTCCAGTGGCCTACGACCGCGGCTCCGATGACGTCGTCGACGAAGGTGTACTTGTGGCCGTTCCAGGTGAAGAGGGTGGGGCAGGAACTGCCACGGCGATCCAACTCTGAGATGGTGTCAGAGGTCTTGTTGGCGAAGTGGATTTCATCCTGCGGAACGCCCGTTGGCCAGAGGAGGCGAACGATGTCGGCGTGCGTATCCTTTCCGAGTCCCGCAATAATTTCGTCCGGTCCCTGGCTGAGATATCCCGAAGATCCGGCGACCTCCCATTTTTGCCAGTCGTTATCGGAGAAGACTTCCACCTTGGTGCCGATGCCCATTTTGTTGTCGGCCAGGCCTCGCAGAGAAATTTCAAAGGAGTGATTGCGATTGCCACCCTGATTGAGCAGTATGACGGGTGGCCGGTTGAGCTGCGTCACGATGAGATCGGGAGCGCCGCTGCCGTAGAGGTCGGCTGCGATGACGGCGCGCGGGTGATGCAGCTTGATCTTGTTGAGTCCGAGCTGGGCGGTGACGTCTTCGAATCCCTTTGGCCCGAGGTTGCGGAGCACTCGGAGCTCCGGCCCGTGCGTGGTGTCAATCACGACAGCGAGATCGATCCATCCATCGTTGTCGATGTCGACCGGGGTAATGCCCCAACCGCGGATGGCGTCGTGAATGGGCAAGGGAACGCGCTGGAAGGATTTGCCGTCGATATTGCGCCACAGGGTCACTCCGGGGGCGCCATCATGGGTGAGGGCGACGTCCATCCAGCCGTCTTTGTTGTAGTCGAAGACAGCGATGCCTTCGGTGGGCGGCACGCCCTGTGTGGAAAACATCGGCTTGGAGAGGAATGGGCCTTCGCGGCGATTGATAAAGAGCGTGGGTGCGGGGTTCGAACCGGTGACAGCAAGGTCGACAGCGCGGTCATTGTTCAGATCGGAGAGCGTTGCGGAGGTGGTGACGCCCGTTCCGGTGAAGTTTCTTGCCGCGGTGACATCGGTGAATGTGCCGTTGCCGTTGTTCTGCCACATTACATTGGGGCCCGATTTGCTGTTGAGAGGGCGGCCGGTGACCAGCAGGTCGAGATCGCCATCGTGGTCAAAATCGACGAAGGTGAGGCCTGTGGGGTGGTTCAGAGGGCGAATGCCGGCCTTGCTTGTTACGTCGGCAAACTTGTCATGGCCGAGATTCCGGTAGAGCACGACGCGGTTGGTAAAAGCCACGGCAAGATCGGGCAGCCCGTCGTTGTTGTAATCGCCGACTGCGCAGGAAACGCCGTTGCCGCTTGCCGTTAATCCCATGGTGAGCGGGGACACCTGCTCCACCTGGCCAGTGCCATGGCCTTCCGGCGTGAAGCGGTAGACGCTGAGCGCAGGGTCGCCGCTTCGAGGCTCGATAAGGTAAAGCGGGCCGCCGGCGACGGGGCGAATCATGCAGGCGCCGCCGCCTGCCAGGGAGGTGGCGGCAGCTGTTGTGCGGACGAGCGGGTGATTCAGCGGCTGGCGCACGAAGGTGATGGGGATCATGGGACCAACCAGGGGCCCCGGAGGCAGAATGCTCTGCGTGGTGGAGTACTTGCCCTCGTCTCCGTAATTATGCGAGAGCGGCGACGATACCTTCTCCGTCATCAACTGCTCGAAGCGCCGCAGGTGAACCATGGCCTTGGGAATATTGCCCGACATGCGATAGGCGGTCGCTAATCCATACTCCGCCGAGGCGTGAAGGGGGTTGTATTTGAGCGCCGAGTGAAAATTTGCAATGGCCTGAGGAAGATGATGAAGACTGACCTCGCAGGAGCCGAGGAAGTAGAAGGTGTCAGGATCGTGCGGATCGATGGTGAGCACGTGCCGGAACGCCTCCGCAGCTTGCGCCGACTGGCCGCGGCCCTGGTAGAGGAGTCCGAGCACGTACCACGTGTACGGATCGCGCGGATTCTGTTTGGCGGAAGCGAGCAGAAGCTGTTCTGCCTTTTGCGACTGCCCAAGATAGAAGAGAGCGATCCCCTCATTGGTTTCCGCAATGGTCATTTGCGGATCGAGGTGGTAAGCCTGCGCAAACTTTTCTGCGGCTGGCTGCAGCAATTGCTGGTTTACCAGCGCAGTACCAAGGTTGTTCATTGTGCGGGCCTCGTGCTGCTGGGCAAGAGGTGTTTGTGCATGCGACGCGGCCGCGATCGCCATGAATGCGCACAAGACAGGCATGCCGATCCACCCGGAAAAACGGGATGAAAGGCTGCAGAAAAGGCTGTAAGAGGATTTCATTGGCATCGACGGCTTAAGCTTATCAGCACGCGCGCCACCCTTTCACCGTGGAGCTGAAGTTTGTGTGACGCAAATCACAGCATTGACCTTGCTCAACCGCTTAGGTTCACGACTAAGTTAACAGGGGATGAGATTGCCGAAATGCGGCGAGATCGCGGGGTCCGCTTGCCGCTGAAGTGTGAGAACCCGTGGGGGGGTGATGCCGGGGTCATGATCCATGCAAGGTGGCATCGCTTATGGGGATGCCGGCATTTCATTCCCCTGCAGCTTGTAGCTGTGAAGCTTTTCCCCCAGGCTCGGAGTGGCAGGAGACCGCAAGAATGGGGCAGGGGCTCTCATTCGCGATGTGCCGGAAGGTTCCTGCCCACTGGACAGCCGCTGCGTGGCGCCGCAGACCGACAACCAGGAGATCTGCGTGAGCGCTGCGAACCGCTTCGAGGATGCTGTCGACTTCTGCGCCTTCCAGGAGCACGGTTTCCAGGGGTACTCCTCTCTCTTCGGCGAGTTTACTCGCGCGGGACTGAAGTTTCTCGAGATGATCGCGGCGCTCGTGCCGCATTTCCGTGGGAAGCTCCGGTGCTACGCTTCCGGCAATGCTGATGTATCCAGGCAGCGGTTCAAGGACAGTGACCAGGGCAGCAGACGAGCGGAGCGCCTTTGCGAGATCGAGACCGGTCCGCAGGGCCATATCGGACTCGGCGGATCCATCGTAGGCAATGAGAATGCGATCGAACATTTGCCCTCCTGCAAAACTGGAACAACGGGCGACTGCTTGACAGCTTAATTCTGGGCTACTTGAGATTTGAGAGCAACCTGAATGCCCCATGGATCGCCGAAGATGACGGTGTCTGCGATGCGGGAGCTTTGCTGAAAACCTGTTGCGTGAAGGCGGGTTGCTGTGCGAGCGACATCTTCCGGAGTGGGCAGAACGAGTTCCCAGACAAGCAGGCGCGCCTCTTTGTCAGAGGCCGCCGGGGAGCCTGCCGCCCACGAATTGACTGCGACGTGATGATGGTATCCCCCAGCGGAGAGAAACAGCGCACCCGGATAGCGCCAGGTAACGAGATCGAGGCCGAGAGCCTGATGATAGAAGGCCGCAGCCTGATCGAGATGACCGACATATAGATGTATGTGACCAACTGTTGTGCCAGATGGCGCTCCGCGCCACGGCTCGCCGGAGAGTGCGGTCAGGTCCTGAAGGCGGACAGGGTTCGTTGCGCTGACGATCTCCCGGCCTTCGAACTGCCAGTTAGAACGCTCGCGGTCCGCATAGACCTCGACGGTGAGGCCGTCCGGATCGGTCAGATAGATGGCTTCGCTGTAGATGTGATCGCCGGCGCCAAAAGGGACGCCCTGTTGCCTGAGGTGACGCACAAAGGCGCCGAGATATTCGCGGCCTGGGAGCAGGAAAGCCGTGTGATAGAGGCCCAGCCGCGATCCGGGCGCGATCGGCTGTACACCGGGCGACAACTCCAGTTCAAGCAGGACGTTGCCGGAACCCTGCGGAGCAAGGCGGGCGTGGCGGGCATCGGATTGCACGCATTGCAAACCAACGACCTCGGTATAGAAGCGAAGGGAGCGCTCAAGGCTTGAGACTGCCAGACGAACGCGCCCCAAGTGCGTGGTCGCGGGAAGGCGGCGCCCGGAGGGATGGATGCCGATATCCGGCGGTGTGCTGGAAAGAGTGTTCACAGGAAACTCCGTGTTGCAACACTCATTAGAGGCAGGAAGAACGGAAAAAGATTCCGGGAGTTCAGGACTGCTGGTTGCGGAGGCCGTCCAACAGGCGGATCATGCAGCGCAGGTCAGCGATCTTCACGCCCGGAAATTGGCCCTTATGAAAGGCGACCAGCGGCTGCTCGATCTTCTTCAAGAGTCTCTGACCGGCGGCGGTAATGCAGCTGGTTACCTGACGGCGATCATCGGCGCTGCGCTTGCGGCGAACCCACCCTGATTCTTCGAGGCGGTCGAGGATGCGGGAAGCGTCAGGGGTCGGTGTAACCATCCGCGCAGCAATTTCGTTGCGGCCGAGCCCTTCCGGGCCAGCGCCGCGGAGAATGCGCAGTACGTTGTACTGGGATTGCGTGATTCCGAAAGGCTTGAAGAACTGGTCGATTCGATGAGAAAGCTCGGCGCTGGTGCGCATGAGGCTCAGGTAGGTTTCCTCTTCAAGGCTGGAAAAGGGCCGGGACTGGCGCAGCTGCTCGGCGAGGCTGGATTTTGTTTTTCTTGCCATATTTCTGAATCGCGAGAATTCCTACTCAGTCAGAGATTTGAAGAACAGAGGCAATTCATTGTACCGGTATGGGAACGGTTCGTGCTATGCGCCGCAGCAACGTCACTTTGCCAAGCAGCCCCGAGGGCAGCGGGCGGATAAGATTGGTTTGCTGCGGTGTGAATCGGCGTCCAAAACGCGCCCAGAGCAGCCGGTAACTGGGCAACGCCTTACCGGACATTTCATTCATCGCGGTGTTGGCAACGCGGACCTCAATTTGATTGACGCCGGGCTTCAGCAGGTGAGTGACATCGAGTTGGTAGGGCGGATGCCATAGAGCGCCGGCACGCTTGCCGTTGATAAGGACAACGGCAGCAACGTGAATTGGCGGGTCATACCAGGCCTGCGTGCCCATGTGGAGCGGATGGGCAGGTTTCCGGATGGGCGTGCCATGGCCGAAGCTGAGAAGAATCTGGCTGTGGTTGAGATCACTGGTGCGGATGCTGAAGTCACGGTGATAGGTGGCAACGCCCGAGTAGTAGATGGTCTTCGGGTCGTTTGTCCACGAAGCGAGAGATTGCATTTTGCGTTGCAGATGGAGACGAGAGAAGTCAACGGTCCAGTCGTGGCTCAAGTGGGCAATCTGCTGCTCGCTGGTCTGCGGAGGCGCCGCGTTGTGGAGCGGGCCATGGTGCAGTAGCAGGACCGCCGAGCCGTAGGGAGGTAGGTGAATCGGCCATGCACCGTTGTGGCTGAGAGCTTCCATGGCTTTGCCGTTGTATGGGTTCAGCCAGGTTCCGGAGCGATAGTTGGAGCGCAGGCGGGCCATTGCGTCGACGGTAACGTTGCTGGTATTCGCGATGAAATAGATATCGGCATCGGGAAGCCTGCGGCGGATGAAGCCGACGCGGGGCGCGGCCGGCGAGAGTTGCATGCCGGGCGACGCCATCTGATGCAGCGCGTTACCGAGAGCCTCGACGCTGGAGATGTATTGGACATGCGCGTCGGGGTGATCGAAGAAACCGTGGGAAGCCCGCGATACCTGAGCTGAGATCTGCGCGTAGTGCAGGAATCCGGGCGCGCGCTCGGGAATGCGTCCTATGGCGATGACATGGCCGCCGGATTGGGCGTATTGTTCGACGCGTGAGAGCGTAGCTGGAGAGATGCGATCGACGTTGGGCAGGATGAGAACAGGGTAGTGAATACCGCGTGCCTTGATCGCCGCCGCATCAATGTAGTCGAAGTTGTAGCCCGCATTTTCGACGGCCTGCGTGAGAGCCGGTGTGATCCAGCGTGACATGACGGCGGTGAGCGATGCCTTGCCGGGAACGAAAGCCGCCCATGCGTCATCCTCCGGCAGGTAGATAGCGACGCGGTTGGCGGGCTGGCCCTGCCGCAGGATCCAGCTGATGCGCTGCAGGTAGCTGGTGACGTCGGGCATGACGATCCACCAGGGGTTGTGCGCATTGAAGACGGCAGCGGCGTAGAAGCTCCAGCCGGGTTCGCCGGCGGAGGGCGGTGAGTACGGCCAGCCGTGGCAATAGATTTGATTGCTGCCTTCGAGGAAAAATCGATTGGCTTCCTCTTGCATATCGAGCGGGGTGGCGCGGAAAGCCGGCGAGTGCAACCATGTGAAGGTTTCTGAGGAAATGATGGGGCGGCCGTAGATGTGGCCTGCCGAGGATTCCCATCGCATGAACGAAAATTGCCGCCATTGCGGGCCTTCGCCTTCAGGCAGATCAACGAGGCTGTTACTCGACATGGAGACAGCCGGGTAGCCGTAGGTCTGCGAGCGGAACAGGGTGTGGTGATCGTTTGCCCAGTCGTTGATTTGTGTGAGGTAGTTTTTGTCGATGAGCTGGGTGAGGGTCAAGCCCCAGTCATGGCGCACGGCGAGTGCCTGGGCGTCCGGATGAGGCGTAAAGAGGTCAGGCAGATAGGGAAGAATACTGTAGCCGCGGAGGGTACGAAACTCTTCGGGGAATTTTGGAGTCCAATCCGCACCAAAGACTTCCAGCGAGTCACTGAAGACAGAATCGGGCGGATCGTTGCCGAAGGCGCCGATGAGCTTGTCTGCGACTTTGCCGAGGTAACTCTCGACGGCTGTATGGGAGAAGTGATCGAGCACGAAGCCGTTGGCGTCGAGCGCGGCGCGCTTGACCTGTTGGCCCGTGCGGCTCTGGATGTACCAGTAGACGGCGCTGCCGTTTGTGACGACCTCAGGCGGGATGATCAGGCGGGTTGCGCCGACTGGCGGGGTTGGCAGTTGAGTTTGCGCCGAAGCCGGCTCGTTTTGCGAGGCTGGTCCGAGGAAGGCCGCGATGAGGCTTTCGCCGTGTTCGAGTGCCGGGATGGCGACGGACGACTGGCCGGGCTGGAGCAGCGTCTTCCGCTGGCGGATGTCGGCAGAAGCCTGTGTGATTGGCGTGCTTGGTCCGCCGTAGGGCCAGCCGCTGGCAAGCGCAAGCCCGGCGCGGAGGCCAAGGCGATGTGCCTGCTGATTGGCGTAGGCAACATCGCTGAGAAACTGCGGCGAAAGAAACGGCAGATTGCGGAAACCCGTCTGCGGATCATCGAGCGCCATGGGATAGACGTAATGAATGACGAAGCCGCCAAATCCGCCGGCCTTCATCTGCTGTTCTTCACGCAGAATCTCCGGCTTGGTGACGGCAGGGCCAAACCACCACCAGCGCACCATGGGCCGCGCGTTGCCTGGTGGATTCTGAAATGTCTTTTCAAGCTGCGCGAGCGGCGTTTGTGCCTGCGCCCAAAGGGATGAGCCCAGCAGAAGTGCGATGCAGATTTTGGGGCGAAGATTGGAGGGCAACGAATTCTCCTTTGAGCCTGACCGGCAGGGCCGTAGTGAATTGGAAGGAAATGTCCCGCAAGCCGTTATATCGTCACTGAAACGCACTGTCTATTGACATTTGCGGATTGGCGCCCATGAGGATTGGCGGTAGCGTGAAGGAATGGCCAAATTGCTGCATCTCCGCTCACCTGAAATGACCTTGCCCACGATGGAATGGAAACCGAGAGATCTCCATTTCAAGCCTCAGGCACACAAGATTGTGGTACTGGCGCTTGCCGGCTGCATGGTGCTGCCGTTCGCGGTTGCGCAGGAGTCCCGGATCACACCAAAGCAGCAGGCGGGAATTCAAGGAGACATTGCACAGCATTTTGGGTCGGCCCCGGCGAACCCCGGCGCACGGGCGAAAAACCTTTCCGGGTCGATGCGTCCGCGCGCGGTACGCAAGGCGATGCGCAAGGTCGGCGACTGGGAACTTGCGCAGGCAAAGCCGTATTTCGGGCAGAACTGGACGTGGGGCACGCTGTATGCGGGTTTTATGGCGGCTGCTGATTCTTTGCACGATGCGCGTTATCGCAAGGCGATGGAGGAGATGGGCGAGAAGTTCCATTGGCAGTTGGAATCGAAGGTCCCGGTTGCCGATGACCAGTGCATCGGGCAGACCTATGCCGAGCTTTATCTGAAGGACTGGAAGCCGAGCGAGATTGAGGCAACGCAGGCGGCGCTGAATCGGCTGCAGGCTGGGGCAGAAGCGCATATTCCCGCGAACCAGGCGCAGATTTCGTGGTGGTGGTGCGACTCGCTGTTTATGGCTCCGCCCGTATGGTCGCGGATGTATGCCGCGACGCGAGACGCGAAATATCTGGCCTACCTGAACCAGCACTGGTGGCAGACATCCAAGAGACTCTATGACCCGCACTGGCATCTCTTCTATCGCGACATCACTTTTCTGCACGCGAAGGGCCCGAATGGGAAGCCGGTTTTCTGGTCGCGCGGGGAAGGCTGGGTGATGGCCGGACTGGTGCGAACTCTGGAGTATATGCCGCAGGATTATCCAACGCGCGGCAGGTTTGAAACGCAGCTGCGCCAGATGGCCGCCGAAGTGGCGACGCTGCAGGACAGGAAGAGCGGCTTGTGGCACTCGAATTTGCTGGATGCTGCTGCTTATCCCGCGCCGGAAACCTCCGGTTCGGCTTTGATGACCTATGCGCTGGCATGGGGCGTGAATCATGGCGTATTGAGCCGCTCGAAGTACGAGCCTGTGATTCGGCGGGCATGGAGCGGACTCGTTCATCAAATCTATGCGGATGGGCGGCTTGGCAATATTCAACAGACCGGCGCGGCTCCGGCCTACTACCGCCCATCATCAAGTTTCAACTACGGCGTGGGGGCATTTCTGCTGGCTGGGTCGCAGGTGATGAAGCTGTCACGCCAGGAGCAGGTCAAGCCATGAGCGGCGGCTATTTTCGAGGCAAGACGCTTGCCTTAGAGGACAGGAAAAAGCAACCGCGCGTGGCTCGTGATGGACGCGGCGTCGAGCGGCGTACCCGGTGCCTCGAGGCGCGCGCATTGCACGGCGAAGTTGCCCAGCGTCGAGCTTTCTGCCGAGCAGCGCTCGACCCGCAGATCGGAAGCCTGCTCGGTCAGTGAGTTGAGGAACTCGTTGCGGCTGCCGCCTCCGACGATACAGATGCGGTCGAAGGATTTGCCGGTGATGGCATGAATGCTGCGCAGCAGGGAAGCATAGCGGCGCGCCAGGCTATGGAAAATGAGGCTGGCATATTGCGGAGCGGCATCACATCCGGAAGGCAGTGCAGTGAGCCCCCGATTTTGCAACTGGTGATGGATTCGTTCAGGCATGTTGCCGGGGGTTAGAAATGCAGGATCTTCGAGATCCAGTTCGTAATCCGGGGCAGGGAGCCGGCGCGCCGATGCGACCAACTCTTCGACGGTGCAAGGAGATGACTTCTGCCATTCGTCCATGCATTGGCGGAGGATCCACATACCCGACAGGCCACGATGAAAAAGAATGGTTTCGCCAACGCCGCCCAGGTTGGTAAATCCCGAATGGCAGGCTTCGGGCGTCTTGTTTGGTGAGAGGAGAGGCGTGCCGACAAGCGACCAGGTTCCGGAGCTGATATAGGCCCAGGAGTTTCCTTCCGCTGGAATGCCGGCGATGGCCGATGCGGTGTCATGGCAGGCGGGCGCGATGAGTTGCGTATCGCGAAAGGCCGGCAGCGAGCGCAGGTGATTTGAGAGCGCTCCGAGTTGTGTTCCGGGGGCTACGATTTCGGGCGCGGCAGCGATGTCGAGTTCCAGCAGATCGAATATTTCCTTCGACCAGTTGCGTGTCTCCGTATCGATGAGCGCTGTGTGCGTGGCGTTGGTGTATTCTGCGATGCGCGCAGCGCCGAGCCAGTGCAGGATGAATTCCGGCAGTTGAATCCATTGGGTGGATGTGGGGATACCACGCAACTTGTCGGCATAGAGCTGATACACGGTATTGATGGATTGGATTTGCACGCCGGTAATGGCGTACAGCGTTTCGGCCGGCAACCGCTTGTGCACTTCCTCCATCGACTGGACATTGCGGGGATCGCGATAGCAGAAAGGCTGGCCGATTGGCTGCCCGTGATGGTTGAGCCGAACATAGTCCACGGCCCAGCCGGTGACGCCGATGGAGGCGATGCCTTGCGGAGCGAGGTCAGCACACTGGCGCAGACCCCGATCCAGTTCACGGCAGATGCGCGCAAGATCCCAGTGCAAGCCCGGACCTTCCTCGATGGGAGCGTTTGCGAATCGATGCACCATGCGAACGGCTGGTTGGTCTCCATGCCATTGCAGCATGGAGACACGACAGCTTTCGGCGCCGAGATCAATCGCTACCAGCGCGGGGCGCGGACTCACCGAAGGAATGCCTCCGGCAGGCCGCCATCCACGGGAATCAGATGACCGCTGGTGCAACGAGTCCTGGGACCGGCGAGGAACAGGATGGCTTCCGCGCAGTCTTCTGGTCCGATGGGCTGATGGGTGAGCGTGCGGCGCGCATAGAACTCGGAGAGCAGCGCGCGCAGTTCCTCATCGGTGCTGGAGGGGTGGAAAGCGATCTTGTACTTCGTGAGCGAAGCGATGACGCGATCGCGGGGGAACATGGTGGAACCCTTCACTACCGTGGCAGGATTGATGCCGTTGACGCGCACCCTGGGGGCAAGGGAAACGGCCAGCTCGCGCACGAGGTGGCTCAGGGCAGCTTTGCTGACATCGTAGGCCTCACTGCCGCGCTTCGGCACGACGGCGTTCGCCGAGCTGGTGAGCACGATGCTGCTTTCGAGCTGCTGTTCGGCGAAGAGCTTTGCGGCTTCTTCCGCGAGGAGGAAGTTCGATGTGACATTCAATTCGAGCGTGCTGCCCCACATGGCATCGCTGATGATTCCGTCGGGCGAGGAGGGAAAGATGGCCGCTGTGTTGATGAGGATGTCGATGCCGCCAAAGCTGGCGATGGCTTGCCTCAAGGCTTCGCGAATGGCTTCGCGGCTGCGAATGTCGATCTTAGTGATCGTGACAGCCTCGCGGCCGGCGATGACCTGGGCTTCCTTTGCAGTGGCTTCGGCGCCCTGCATATCGCGGTCGGCAATTACAACGTGGGCGCCGCGTTCGGCAGCGAGCAGCGCAGCGCAGCGACCAATACCACTGGCTCCGCCGACGATGAGAGCGATGTAACGGCTCAGCTCTTTCTCTGGAGGCTGGCGGCGAAGTTTTGCTTCTTCGAGAGCCCAGTACTCAATGCGGAAGGCCTCGGAAACCGGCAGTGCGACATAATTGGCGTGCACATGGAAGGCCTCAGGGGGTGCAGCCGGGCCAGCCTGAGGTACTTCCGTGGCGCTGTCTTCGCCGGCGAGGGCCGTGGCTCCTTCCATCACATGGATGGCATTGGTATAGAACTCGCCGGTGATGCGCGATTCAGGCTTGTTCTTGCCGAAAGAGAACATACCGATGCCGGGAATCAGAATGACGGCGGGGTTGGGATCGCGCATAGCGGGTGAATCAGGGAGCGCATGCGCGCGGTAATACTCTTCGTACTCTTTGCGGTAATGCTCAAGCGCGGAAGCAATGGCCGCTTTGATGGCAGGGAGATCCGCAGTGTGATGCACGGGGACGAAGAGCGGGCGGATCTTGGTGCGGATGAAGTGATCAGGGCAGCTGGTGCCAAGGTGCGCAAGGGCTGCGGCGTCTTTCGAATTCACGAATCGCAGAACCTCGGGCAGATCGTTGTAGCTGCCGATGAGGCGTCTCTTTTGCGAGACCAGGCCGCGGAGGTAGGGCAACAGCTCGATAGCGAGCTCCGCGCGATTTGCGCGAGTTTCTGCGACGGGGCCGCCAAAGACGGGTACTTTGCGGTGCTCATCGTGCGCGTGCACGAACTGACCGAGCTGATCGATGATGGTGATGGTGTTGACGTAGCACTCACGCTGGGTCGTGCCCCAGGTAAATAGTCCGTGACCGCCAAGGACCACACCGTCACAACCTGGATTTTCTTCGACGGCATGGCGCAGCATCATGGCCAGCTCAAAGCCGGGGCGCTGCCATGGCAGCCAGACGAGGTGATGGCCGAATTCTTGATTGAACTCTTCCATCCTGGCCTTGCCGTTGCCGGCCGCGGCGAGAGCGATACCCCAGTCCGGATGAAGATGGTCGATATGGGGGAAGGGCAGAAAGCCGTGCAGCGGAGTATCGATGGATGCTGCAACGGGGTTCTTGCCGAAGGTGCACAGCGGGTAGAGTTCAACGATGGTATCTTCTTCGGCGACACCCTTATATTGCGATTCGAGTGCGAGTACCCGGTCGAGATAGAGCGTTGCAAAGCCCTGCCGCTTGATGCTGCCAAGGTCGCCGCCGCTGCCTTTGACCCAGATGACTTCGGTAGGGTTGCCGGTGAGCGGATCCTTCTGGTGAATCTTGGAGCTGGTGTTGCCTCCGCCAAAGTTGGTGATGCGGAGGTCGGCGCCGAGCAGGTTGGAGCGGTAGCGAAGCAGCTCAGGCTCGTCGAGGCTGGCGGCCAGGGAGTCGTCCCAGAGGTCTTTGAGGAAGCGAAGATTGGAAGGTGTGTTCATGATGTTTTGTGGCGATCCGTAGATCATGATCGCACAGCTATAACCAATAGGGCAAATATTTCTATAGACACATTTCCGCTGCAGCGTAACTATGCATAACTGACCTTGGAATTTGCGTTCCGTTCCCTGCGATCTTCGCGAATTCGCTCCAGGTAGCCACTCGAACGCAGTGCCTCAAGCGGGTCTTCGGGCAGGCCCTTTCCGCGTCTCCATCCGTTTATGGCGGGACGCACGTCGGACCAGAAAGCAGAGCGCAGACACTCTTCCGCCTCGACCAGGCGTGTTGCGTCCTGCAGCTCAGCGAGGCGTTCGCGGTCGACGAGGGCGGCCTTGGCGTAGAGCTCCTGGGCAGCACACACCGTCTGTACCATGGCCTCAAGCTTGCCCTTGAGGTTGTGACTCTGGTCGATCATGAATGTGGTTTCCCGCAATCCTTCCGGGTCGCTGTGCAGTTCATGGAAGATGCGAAAGACCTGGTAAGGATCGATGGAGCCGATGGTGAGGTCGTCATCTGCGTAACGGCGATCATTGAAGTGGAAACCGCCGAGAATTTTTTCGCGCAGGAGCCATACCACGATCTGCTCGATGTTTTGAGACTGATAGTGATGGCCGGTATCGACCAGCACATATGCCTGCGGGCCGGCATGCCGCGCCAGCAGCAGGGCCATGCCCCAGTCAGCGATGTCGGTGTGATAAAAGGCGGGTTCAAAGGGTTTGTATTCGATGAGCATTCGCTGCGCGCCGCCGAGCCGGGTGTGCGCCTCGGCGAGTGACTCCATGAGCCAATCGATCCGTTTGCGGATGCTTTGCGTGCCTGGATAGTTGGAGCCATCAGAGAGCCAGAGAGAAACGTCGCGGGAATTGAGAGCCTTGGCGATTTCGATGGAATCAAGCAGATGCTGCAGGGCGATCTGGCGCACCTCAGCGCTCGGATTACAGAGTGAGCCGTACTTGTATTCCTGCCGTTCGAAGAAGTTGGGATTCATCGAACCCGCACGGATTCCATACCGGGTCTCGAGTTGCTGGATTGCGGAAACATCCTTCACGCCGCCGGGCAGGTCCCACAAAACGTGCAGTGCAAGAGTGGGGCTGACGCCGGTAAGGGCGTGAACCTGGGCGGCGTCGGCAAACTTTTCTTCAATGGAAGTGGCGGCCTCAGGCTGAATGTATTTGCCGAAGCGTGTGCCAGTATTGGCGAATCCCCACGAAGGCAGTTCAATGGAAAACGAATCGAGGGCTCCGGCTATCTTCTCTTCGTGCGCACTCATGTGTCACCTGTTCTAGGGAAACAAACCCTCTATTGAAATTAAGAAATATGATCATACTGCCCATCCATAGCAGAGTCAAAGGAGGAATTTGACAGGAACGGACTCCGAATGGAGCCAGCGTATGAATAGACTTGCAAGAAGCAAAAAAGTTACTCGCCAAGAAGGAAGACATCCAGCTGGCGTGGACCATGAACGCCGCGGATGCGCGTCATTTCGATGTCGGCTGTTGCAGAAGGGCCGGAGATGAACGTCAGCGGGTGTGTGGCCGCAGTTGCGAGGCGATCGAACGCCTCGGGGACAGTTTCGACGATCTGGGCAGTGCGGATGACGCAGAGATGGCGGTCGGGTATCAGCGTAGTCTGGCGTTTGCCCTCTCCCTGTCCGTGCTGAAGAACGATCGTGCCCGTGATTGCGATGCCAACGGAGCAAATGGTCAGGACGCCGGCACAGCGGTTGAGATCATCCACAGTTGCCGAGGACTCCCAGCGAATGGATTGCTGAGACGGCAGCCAGCCGGCGGGAAAGCCGTCGGCCACGATCCAGAATGGCGCCCGCGGGGCCTGAGTATGCGATTGCACTTTGCCCATGACCTGCCCGATGGAATCGCAGAGGTCTGGAGGAGTGGTGAAGGTTACTCTGGCATCGTATTCTCGCAGTCTCTCGGCAAAGAGCTCGACGCGCTCTTTCGAATCTCGGCTGCCGAGCCGTTGATAGTTACGCTCCATGGGAGCTGATGGAGGATCGAAACCGATTCGAGATTGTTTGATGGAGCTTCGAATGCGAGCGAGAATGGCATCGCGAGCCTCATTTTGCGCCATGATGCGTCTCCTTCCACCACTGCCGGAACGACTGCTTCGGTATGGCGCGCAGGTCGCGAACATTGGTCCACGCGGAGAGCTCGCCGGGTAGCCTACGGATCCATCCGTCGGAGACGAATGGCTTTTGGCCCAACTGAGCGAGGCGGTGCGCGGTTTCGAGGCGGCGCCGGCTGCGGAAGACCGAAGCGACGATCCTCATGCCGAGCGCTTCCGGCTTCAGGCTGCTGTGCTGCTCGCGGGTAATGCGTCCGCGCAGATGGATAAGCACCTCGGGGATATTGATCTTCACGGGGCAGACTTCGTAGCACGCGCCGCAGAGCGAGGATGCATAGGGGAGCGACTGTGCATGCTGCAGGTTCTGGAGCTGGGGGGTGAGGATGGCGCCAATCGGTCCGGCATAAGTGGAACCGTAGGCATGGCCGCCGGTTTGCCTGTAAACAGGGCAAGTGTTTAAACACGCACCGCAGCGGATGCACTGAAGCGTCTGTCGCGCCTCGTCGTCGGCCAGGATGGGGCTGCGGCCGTTGTCGAGTAGTACGACGTGGAAATTCCGCGGGCCATCGCCGGGATGAACGCCCGTCCAGATGGAGTTGTACGGATTCATGCGTTCGCCTGTAGCGGAGCGCGGGAGAAGCTGGAGAAACACTTCGAGGTCGCGGAATGTTGGAATGATCTTCTCGATTCCGGCCAGAAGAATCAGCGTGTCCGGCATGGTGAGGCACATGCGCCCATTGCCTTCCGACTCGACGATGCAGACGCTGCCGGTCTCCGCAATCAGAAAGTTGGCGCCGCCAATGGCTGTCTTTACGCGCAAGAATCTTTCGCGGAGGTAACGGCGCGCCGCGTCGGTCAGGTCCTGCGGGCTGTCGCCGAGATTCGGCAGGTGCATCTGCTCGCGGAAGATTTCCCGCACCTGGCTGCGATTTTTGTGCAGCGCCGGAACGACGATATGGGAGGGCCGGTCTTTGCCAAGCTGGACGATCAATTCCGCAAGATCAGTCTCATGCGGATGGATGCCGCGCTCTTCGAGTGCGCGGTTCAGGCCGGTTTCGTCCGAGGTCATGGTCTTGATCTTGAGGACTTCGGCGGCGTCCTGCTCGCGCACAAGGTCGATCACGATGCGGTTGGCCTCTTCGGCATCGCGCGCCCAATGAACGCGGCCGCCGGCTGCCGTGCATGCTGCTTCAAACTGCAGCAGGTACTCGTCCAGGCGCAGCAGGGTTCGCTCTTTAATGGCGCTGGCTGCGTCGCGTAGGGCCTGCCAGTCCGGCAGTTCGCCAGCCACCAGGGCGCGCTTGCGCTGAATCACCTCAGTGGCGTGACGGACGTTCTTGCGAAGCTGCGAGTCATCGAGCAGCGGCAGCGCAGCCTTCTGAAATGAGGGCGCGGATGCGGAATCTCCGACGCGGACTGTCATGCCGACGCCACCTCTTCAGTGGATGCAAGAATCTCCGCCAGGTGGACAGTGCGAATACCGGCGCGCCGCTGGTGGAGGCCGCCTTGAATATGCATGAGACAGGAGTTGTCGACCGCAGTGCAGACCTCCGCGCCGGTGACTTCCACGTCGCGCATCTTTTCAGCCAGCATGGCGGCGGAGACATCACCGTTCTTCACAGCAAAAGTGCCTCCGAAACCGCAGCATCGATCAACATTCGCCAGTTCCACAAGTTCGATGCCGCGCACCTTGCGCAGGAGGCGTAGTGGCAGATCGCCAAGATGAAGGCCGCGCAGCGAATGGCAACTGGCGTGATATGTAACGCGATGCGGGTAGTATGCGCCGACGTCTTCCAGCGCAAGCTTGTGTACCAACAGCTCAGAGAACTCAAAGACTCGTGGGAGCAGCTCTTCGACGGTCCGAATCAAGTAC
>JAJZAL010000282.1 GCA_021799405.1 Acidobacteriota bacterium | reverse complement strand
GATGGCCATGCGAGTGGCCTCGTTCTTTCCCTTCCAGACCACCTACTATCTCAATGGCCACAACTTTATCGAGCAGGAACTGAACCGGGAGAAGGTGAGCTTCCGCAAGAACGACAACGCGTTTCTGGGCGTCTCCGACCCCCAGGCGCTGCAGGCTGCCGCCGATCGCTTCGCCGCAGAAGTCATCCGCAAGCGGCTCGACTAATGAATTCTCGTGCTGGGACCGAAGTTCTCCAAACGGGAGCGCGCCCAGATGAACCTGCGCCGCTTCTACGCCGTCAATCAGGCCGAGTACTGCCGCAACTTCATCTTCAAGCGCCATTTCCCCATCCACAAAATCTTCGAGCGTTCCTCGGAAATCGGACTCTGGCGCATGACCGCCAGCAAGATCTCCGAGGTCTTCGGGCAACGCATGACACGCAAGTTCAAGGGAAAACTCAACACCACCCTAGAACAGATCGAACACGGCCATCACATTTTCCGCGCCTACTGGAAGAACGCCTTCGTCAAGCAATACGAGAAGTTCTCCACCTTTCTGCGCAATGAGGTCTGCTCCAACAACCTGAGCGATTTCGGCCTCAGGAAGGGTCTGGAGCATCTGGCCGCGGTGCGCCAGAAGTTCCTCGCCGTCACAGATCGTTTCGCCACCTTCCAGGCCGAGTGCCTCAACGTGCACGCCGACTTTCCCTTGTTGCAACGGCTGGCCCTGCCCATCGTTCTGGGAACCACACGCATTATCCCGGCATCAAAATCCACGACACCCGCATGATCCGCCTTATGGAAGTCCTCCTCCACGGTGGCACCACCGTGGGCGGCTGGCGGGCCCGCGACATCCATCGCGCCATCCTCACCACCTTCCGCATCGGCGAGGACCGCTATGGGCTCAATCAACTCCGTTACGACCTGCGCAAGATGAAAGCCCACGGCCTGCTGCAACGCGACGGACGCCGGTATGCCTATCGGCTTAGCGACAAAGGAACCAAAGTCGCTCTACTGTTCGTGCTCTTCCACAAACAACTCTGCGGACCGCTGGCCAACAGTCTCTTTCATCACCGCCCCGCCACGACTCCCTGCCCCAAAAGCAAACTCGAAACCGCCTTCCATAAAGCTGATGACTCGCTCTCTAACATCATCCACTTACTGGAAGCTGCTTGAAATGTGATAACCTGTCCGAACTACCGGGACCACCTCACATTTCCGCATAACCGACCGGCTGGATATCATTTGTATGCGGAAATTGGGGGCAGGCCACCCCCAGCCTCTCCCCTTCAACAGTCGGCGCGTGAGATATGCAGGCTAGAGTTGGAGTACGAAGGCACTATCCGCAAGGCGGCGAACTCCTGTAATTCCGCGTTCATTTAGGGCGTGTTGCATCCACCATCGTCAAGCCTGTAGCATAATCCAACTCCCGAGGCGAATAGCCGTCGTTTTCGCGTTGGCGCGTCATGCCTGCATTCTTCCATGTCTCAGGAAAATCAGGACGCCAGGATCGCCTTCCCCAGTAATATCCCCGGAACGGATCACGGGAGGTATTCATCCAAGCCATCAGCCTGTCATGCAGATCATTGCGGATGGATGCATATTCCTGGGAGGTGATTAGATTGTTCATCTCCGCTGGATCCGTCTCCAGGTCATACAACTCATCAGTCACCATCAGATTGATGGCCAGTTTGTACCGCCCATCGCAAATACACCGGATAGGCTGGAATGCGCCGAATCCATCGTGGTCAATCTCGTAACGCCCGAACTCAATAAACACTTCCTTCCTCGCTGCGATCTCTGGATTCTTAAACGTCTGCAGCATGCTGCCCCCTTCAAGCGTCCTGGGAACTTCAAAGCCAAAGAAGTCCATAATCGTTCCTGCAATGTCGATATGAGATACGAGGCTCTTTGAGGCCGCATTGGCTGGCACATGGCCGGGCCATTTTACGAGGAATGGAATATTGGTGATCTCTTGGTACATCGCCGGCCCTTTATCCTGAAGCCGATGCGACTCAAGAAATACACCATGATCTGCTGTGTAAATGACGAGAGCATTTGGGGCGCTTTTCTCTATTTCCTCCATAATCCGCCCGATTTCATGATCGACGAACGTATGAGCTCCAAAGTAGAGGTCCGCGCGAATCGGCGGCTGGACTGTATTCAGGTGGCGGCCTGCCCAAATGCGCTGCTCGACCGGCTTATTTGCCAGGGTGTCGCTTACATTCGGGCTGCTCGGAAAGACAAAGTCCTTGTACATCTCGACATATTCGTGCGGGCATAGCGATGGACCATGGGGCTCGTCAAATGCAACCGCCAGTAAGAAATCTTCGTCCTTGTGTTTCGAAAGAAAGCTTACCGCACGATCTGTCACCCGGTGCCCATAACACATCTCTTCCGGCCAGTTGCCATCGAGGGCCGTCACCGGTCGACGAGAGCGCATCCGGTCTCGCGGCGATAGTTCTTCCAAATAGCACCGCATGTCGTACCAGTACTCCGGATCCCATCCAGACGCTGGAATTCCAGTGTCAAAATAGTCGGTTCCTGAAAGATGCCATTTCCCCATGAATGCACAATGGATGCCTCTGTCATGCAACCTTTGGCCAATCGTGTGTACAGTGTCGCCCATCGGCATACTGTTTCCCCACACCCCATTCGTATGAGGGAATGTTCCCGTCCACACCGCAGAACGGGCAGGCGCGCAAACCGGCTGGCAATTGTAAGCCTGAGTGAAGCGGATACCCTGCTGCGCAAGCCGGTCGAGGTTTGGCGTCTTCAATCCCGTTTGACGATTGCAATTCAGCATGTCGTTGCGAACCGACTCGCCCAGAATCACGATGACCTGGCGCCGCTCCTCGCATTGAGGCCTGTCCAACTGCCACAGTGGGCCAGGTTGATCGCCAATGCCTCCGCTCCGCGCGGTGTTGCCGGAAGCGCCTGCGGAATTCGCACCGCATAAACCGGATACCATACCTGCGATACCCGCCGACTTGATGAAGGCCCTTCGATCCATACACATGACGCTCCCCCTCGCAGAACGCATTGTAAAGCGATAGGCGACCTCTTCGGTAGAGATGGTGCTCCGTTCAGATCAAATACCTGGTATTAGCATGGCCATCACCAATCAAATACGACCAATGATCTCCGTCACAAAGCGAACGACCATCTATAGAGACGCACTCGCTATTCCTCGAAATTGTCGCGTCCGCACAGTTAGGCTTTGTCTCATTCAGCGCTCAGAAGGTATACTTTAAGGCGAATTGAAAGAACCGGGCATTCGGCATAAAGCTCCCCTCAAGCCTTCCAGCGGTTATTTGTCCCCCAGCTGAGTTATCGTTTAATACGGACGGATTACCGTACCCAGGCGTATTCAACAAATTGAACGCGTCCGCTCGAAACTCTAAATTCTGCTCGTGGAAAATCGGGAATGTCTTAAAGAAAGACATATCTATCCGTTCATAGCCAGGACCGTCAATCTGATTTCGTCTCGATCCTAGATAAGATATAACTTGCGACTCCCCTGTAACATAGGATCCCGTCCCACTGACCGGGATGCTGCTCCCAGGTGCCGGATTCGTAAATGCACATGGGTTATACCAATTCTTCAGAGTCCGTGTCTTCTGTGCGCACGAGACGTTTGGATTCGAAGAATTTGGAGCGCCTCCCGCTGCGAATGGATCCCCAGTGAGAATTGCGAAAGCAGTGCCACCGGCAGCGGTGCGAATGTTTGGAGAAATCGCAATCGGTTGTCCAGTCTCCGCTGAAAACACCAGTGTCGTTGCCCAGCCGCCTATCACTGCACTAATAGGCCCGCCATGATTCACATACGGCCGGTCTTTCCCAAAAGGAAGCGCATAATATCCACTGAAATTAAAGCGCTGGCGGGTGTCTACTTCTGAATTCGCATAATCGTCAATTATCGGAATCAGATTTGGATTTCGGAATCCGCCGCCGTTGCCCTGGCCGCCATAGCCGCCCAATATGAGTGGTGCATCATCCAAATTGTGTGACCACGTATAGTTTGCGAGGAAGTTCAATCCGTTCGCATATCGCTTCTGAAGGGTTGTCTGCAATGCATTGTACGTAGAGACACCTGCATACGCGGTATAATGTGTTCCAGTGAACGCAGGAAATGGCCGCGCAGGCTGTATGCTATTTGTTGGATTCTCCAATGCCTCAGCGCTATTGTAATCCGCACCGACCATTAGATGACGCGACATATTGCCAACATAACTAATGTTAGCAATAATATTATTCGTGATGGACCTCTGAATTGTAAGATTGTAGTCCATAGCATAAGGCGTCTTAGCCTCTGCATCCGATCCAATCAGGGTGGGACTCGAAACTGACTGTGCTAGACCCTGTGAGAGTTGTGCTGAAAATCCATTCTCAAGTGTAAAGCCGGTTGACGGGCAATCATTCAAGACGCAATTCGGAGCTACATAATTATTCGTATATTGAAATGGATAACTGAATCCAAAGTTAGGGCCTCCGCCAACACTTTCGAGACCTCCATAGAAAATTCCGAAGCCACTACGGACCACTGTATGCTGGCCAATCGTATATGCAATTCCAACGCGTGGTGCGAAGTTTGTAAATTGCGAATTGATCAGGCGCTGATTCGAGACATACTGCAGGGTAATATTGTCCTTCGCCAAATTACTGAGAAATCCGGAGCTTAGAAGGATATGCTGAGACTGCTCCGGCATTTCTAAAACAGCAGCGCCACTGCCAACACCGAGAGGTCCAGTTATATGGTAGGCAGCCTGCCGTCCTGCGTTCTCCTTGAATGGTTGAAAAAAGTCGTATCGCAGGCCGAGATTGACGGTTAGTTTATGATTGACACGCCAGTCATCCTGAGCATAACCCGCCCTATACCATCGGGCGTCATTAAACTGAGATTCGTTAGAGATTGCGGCAGCATCGATTTGATCAGCAAGGAAATCTGCCACCCCGTATCCTGTAAAACTCTGATTCAGATGGCTCGTATAAAGGCCATTAAACGTATAAGAACCGCGCGAATTGGTGGGCTGTAGCATTGCAAGCCGTATGGCTTCAAGAGCAACGCCGAACTTCAGAGCATGATTGCCAACAATCTTAGTTACATTATCCAGTATTTGGTAGGAATTCTGCCCCTCGATTGAGGGGTCAAACGCATGTGCTCCGAAGCTATTAATCCCGCTCACATTTGTGTAGGGGAGGCCGCCGTTGTTTGGGAATCCTGCGCCAAATGGAATACCTCCAAAACCGTAGGTGGAAGCGATGTCGTTATTATAGTTCGCTTGCAGAAAAGAGAAGCGGCCAAAATTGTAGCCTACGCGGAATTCATTCGTTAGCGTTGGGCTAAATATATGGGTCTCGCTGAACATGTAACTTTCGACCCGAAAGTTCTCGTTGCCACTAAGGAAATTGGGACTGCCGTCGAGGATGGGTCCTAATGGGCCCGGATTAAAGCCATAAATATGTAAATAACTGAATCGTGTATACGCCATATCTTTTGCCGATATATTCCAGTCCGCGCGCGTATCCCATTGCCATGTGTTATTAATCTGCTTAAGATTTGCAGTATAGTTGTTGAAGGTCTTCCCGCCGTTTGTATTTGGCATCGGATAAAGGTTGAGGATGTTTTGTGCCACTTTGTCGATCTGAGATGAACAAAACACATTCTGCTGACCATTGCAGCTTAGAAGCGCAGTGCCCCCGGAGTTCGGTTCATAAAGGGTGATAGGCTTGGCTTGGCCGGTCAAGCTTGTATTCAGCAACTCACTGAAATTTCCTTGACGCATCAAAGCAGTTGGCACCGTCACGGTGGTGGGTTGGCCATTAACGATCCGGTTGGATTCGTTGTCACCAAAGAAGAAGAGCTTATTCTTTATTATTGGAAAGCCTAGTGTGGCTCCGAATTGATTTTCTCGATATTCTGGAATTGTAAGTGCATTGAAGTCCTTAGCGTCAAATTTATCATTACGAAGATATTCCCATAGATCGCCATGAATTTGGTTGGTTCCGGATTTGGTGCTTGCGTTGATTACAGAGCCAGCTGAGTGGCCGAACTCCGCACTATAGTTACTTGTATCTACGCTAAATTCTGCTAATGCGTCCGGAGGTGGTCTTACAGCATAACTTGATCCATTCATGTCATCGAGCGTGTAAAGACTGTCATCTACTCCGTCGAGGATGTAGTTATTTTGGCCAGCTTGTTGGCCGTTGGCAAAGAAGTCGCCAGTGCCCGTTCCGCGGGAATTACCACTTGACGGTAAGGCGCCAGCCGTGAGTTGGGCGATAAATACCCAGTTGCGGCCGTTGAGTGGTATGTTATTGATTGTCCGCGTGCTTAGCACCTCTCCTACCGTTGCCGATTGAGTCTGAAGGAGGGGAGGAAGTGAAGAGACTGTAA
>JAJZAL010000281.1 GCA_021799405.1 Acidobacteriota bacterium | reverse complement strand
GGAGGGGTTACGTATAGCCAACTGGCTCCGTGGCTGGATGCGAAGGGCTACGCGCTGCACAATCTGGCGTCGCTGCCGGGAATCACGGTTGCGGGAGCGTGCGCAACGGCGACGCACGGCAGCGGACTGCGCAATGGCAATCTGGCGACGGTGGTGGCCGCAGTGGAACTGGTGACCGCCGACGGCCAACTGGTGGAACTGAGGCGCGATCGAGATGGCGAGCGGTTTCTGGGCGCGGTGGTGGGGCTGGGCTCAATCGGCGTAGTAACGCGGACGACACTGGACGTGCAGCCGACATACAAGGTGGCTCAGTCGGTCTACCAGGGGCTTTCGTTTGACGAGCTGGAGCGGCATTTCGAAGAGATCTTTGCGAGCGGCTACAGCGTGAGCGTATTTACGGATTGGCAGAACCACCGAGCCGAGCAGGTATGGGTGAAGCGGCGGCTGAAGGCCGGCGACACGAACCGGTGGGAGCCGGAGCTCTTTGGCGCGAAGCTGGCCAAGGTAAAGCTGCACCCGCTACCGGGACACTCGCCGGAGAGCTGCACGGAGCAGGAAGGGATTCCGGGGCCATGGTACGAACGGCTGCCGCATTTCCGCATCGGACAGACGCCTTCAGCCGGGCACGAATTGCAGACGGAGTACCATGTGCCGTGGGAGAACGGATGGGCGGCAGTGCATGCGGTGGAAAAGCTGCATGACCAGATCGGTCCGCACCTGTTCATCACGGAGCTGCGGACGGTTGCCGCGGACCGGCTGTGGATGAGCATGGAATACGAGCGGCCGTCGCTGGCGATCCACTTTACGTGGAAGCCGGAGTGGCCGGCGGTGCGGCAGGTGCTGCCGCTGATTGAAGCACAACTGAAGCCGTTTGCGCCACGGCCGCACTGGGGCAAGCTGTTTACCATGCCGCCGGAGCAGGTGGAAGCGCACTACGCGCGGCTGCCGCAGTTTCGGGAACTGGCGGCCCACTATGATCCCAAGGGAAAGTTCCGGAACCATTTTGTGCGGGTGAATTTGTATGACGGGTCTCTGAACGCATGATTTTACACTTTGAGATTGGGGTTTCCCAGGTCTCATCCGCCGCGGCGGACGAGATTTGGGACAGACGGCGACCGGTAGAGAGGCAAAGAGAGAAAGTCAGATGCCAGTAAATACGCATCGGGTGAGAGTGCGCTATGCCGAAACCGATCAGATGGGCATTGTGTACTATGCCAACTACCTGATCTGGTTTGAGCTGGGCCGCGTGGAGCTGCTGCGCTCGCTGGGCCTTGCGTACAGCCAGTTGGAGACCGAGCATGAGTGCATTCTGCCGGTGGTCGAGGCCCGCTGCCGCTATCGCGCCCCAGCCCGCTACGACGATGAAATCCTGATCGAAACCCGGCCTGAACTGCTGCGCGGGACTGTCATCAAGTTTGCGTACCGGATCCTGCGCAAGGCTCCGGATGGACAGGATCCTACGCTGCTGGCCGAAGGCGAAACGGTACACGTGGTCTGCGACGATCAGTTGAACCGCAAGCCGCTACCCGAGCACTATGCCGAGGCGCTGCGGGCAATGATGGAAGACGAACCGCGCGCTTGATTGGCCGCGCAAAGAGCAATGGGCCGGGCTGAACAGGCTGTTGAAAAACTCTCTGCAGGGATGGAAATTGCCCAAGACATCCCTCGGGGCCTAAAGGCCCGCATCGATTTCAAAAGCTCTATTGGCACGACTGAAGTCATGCCCTGACACAAAGCACTCGCCTGAAGGTGTCTCTCAATCCGTCTCTGGAGCCGTGCCCCGTTCCAAGACCCTGCGCACGTTGAGTTATTCCGCAACCTGAGAAGCCCCGCTTCCTCATCTGCTCACCTTGAAGACGCGAATCTCCGCCGGATTCCCGCCTTGTTGCCGCCCCACGACGAAAAGCAGACTCAGCGCGGGAACAAAAAGGCTGGTGCGCGCGCCGCTGGCCGTCTTCACCTGGGCGATCCGGCTGTAGTGATTGCGGTCAATCTGTTGATACACATCAACGGCGCTGCCGCCACCGGAGGCATAAAGCTGCTTGCGGGCCCGGTCATAAAAGATGTCGTCGGAATCCGCGACGGTGGGCAATTTCGCAATGACCGCGCCCGTTTGCGTATCGAGCACCAGCAGGACGGCGGGGCTGCGGCAGACGATGAAGAGCCGGTGATCGGCTTCGTCCAGCGCCATGGGGAAGTTCCCCTGCGCCTCATCGGTTTTCCATGAGGCCACTATGGCTGATTTTGCACGGTCAATCACATCCAGTTTGTGCGCGCGCGGCAGGTTCACGAAGAGCCGCGGCCCGCTCTTCTCAAGCTGAAAAGACTCGGGGTGGGCGTCGAGTTTGATCTCCGCGAGTTTGTTACCAGCGGCATCAAACTCCGCGATCCCTCCGCTGCCGTATCCCACAAAGACGCGATGCGTGACGGCATCGCCGCGAATGTTGTCGGCATCATCGCCCATACTGATGGAGCGCAGCAGACGCCAGCTGCGCGCGTCGAAGATGCGCACCGTGCCGTCCTGGCCGTTGGCAATCCACAAATGCTGCGTCTCCGGCTGATAGAGCACGCCCTGCGGCTCGGCGAGGCCGCCGATCGTCTTCAGCACCTTGCCGCTTTCCGTATCGATGACTGCGACCGTGTCATTGCCCAGCGCGGCGACGAAGAGGCGTTTGTGCGCGAGATCGAAGCTCATATGGTCAATGCGCCCCTTGACGCCGGGAAGCGGAATCGTCTTTTCCAGCCGCAAGGGCGAGTTGGACTGGCTTTGAACGAGCACGGCCCCCAGAAACAAGAGAGAGAGTCCGCATGCATACTGGATTTTTCGCATCGGGATCATTGGCTCACTTCCACATTTCTTGCGAAGACACTTCGCGGCGCGGCGGACTGAAACCGGCGGCAAAAACTTGCGCCCGGTCATCGAATCCGCGGAAATTCAACTGGAATATTACATGCGCAACGATGAATCTTCACTGAATGCGGCGTTCAGCGCAGCATGACGGCCAGCGCAATGCCATCGTATCCCTTGGCTCCGACGGTCTGAAGCACCGTGGCGCTGAGGCGGGGTTCGGCGGCCATCAACTCCGTCATGCGGCGGGTGCCCTGGATGTCAGGATCGGCGCTCCCGGCATCCACAACCTTGCCCTGGCGGACGACGTTGTCCACGGCAATCGTTGTTCCGGGGCGCGCAAGCTTCATTGCCCATTGGAGATAGTCCGGGTTGCCAGGCTTGTCGGCGTCGATGAAAATCAGGTCAAAGGGGCCGGCGCCGGATGCCGCGAGCGTGGGAAGGCTATCGAGCGCGCGGCCCACGCGAATCTCAACGCGGCCGAGCATGCCGGCACGTTCGAGATTGGCGCGCGCCACCTCAGCATGGCGCGGATTGGCTTCAAGCGTGATCAGCCGCCCGTCTTCGGGCAGCGCGCGGGCCATCCAGATGGTGCTGTAGCCACCCAGGGTGCCGATTTCGAGAATGCGGCGCGCCTGCGTTATGCGCACCAGCACTTCAAGAAACCTGCCCTGCAGCCTGGAAACACCGATGGCGGGAAGGCGGGCCTGCCGGTTGGCTTCAAGAACGCCGTCGAGCTTTTCGTCACTCGGAGCCAGCAGATCGCCGAAATAGCGGTCTACGGCGGTCCACGTTGTTTGTGCGGCTGGTTTCCGGGGCGCCATCTACTTCTCCCGCGCCACGACGAAATCCGGCACCCACAGGAGCGCACGCTTGAACTCCGAGTCGGGGAAGGAGGCCAGCGCCTGCCGCGACTGCTCCGCGTAATGATCGGCAGCGGCCATGGCGTACTCGACCGAGCCGTTGCGCGACAGGATTTCCTGGATGCGCTCGCGGCTCACGCTTTCGAAGCTGCGGTCATCGAGCACGCGCTGGATGGTCTGGCGGTCGCGGGCGGTGCCGTGGTCGATGGCGTGGATGACAGCGAGCGTCGCCTTGCCCTCGCGCAGATCGCTGGCTACGGGCTTGCCGAGCACCTCTTCAGTAGCCGTCAGGTCAAGCACGTCGTCAACGATCTGGAAGGCGAGACCGACGGAGCGTCCATAGGCGGCCAGGTTCGCCTCCTGCGCTTCAGATGCTCCCGCGAGCACCGCTCCCAGGCGCATGGAAACCGAGAAGAGACAGGCGGTTTTGCGAAAGATGAGGTCGTAATACTCGGCCTCGGAGACGGCTTTGCCAAGCTTTTGAATCTGCAGAAGCTCGCCCTCGACCATCTGCTGCGTGAGACCGATCAGCAGTTCGAGGATGCGCAGGTTTCTCTCTTCCAGAGCCACCTTGAAGGCCTGCATGTAGAGCCAGTCGCCGGCCAGCACGCATTTCTCGTTGCCCCAGGTGGTGTTGGCGGAGGGCCGGCCGCGGCGCGTGTCGGCGCCGTCAATGATGTCGTCGTGAACCAGCGTGGCGGTGTGCACCATCTCGACGACCGAGCCCAGCCGGATGGCGCTCAATCCCGAGTAGCCAAGCAGACGGGCGGACAACAGGAGCACGGAGGGACGGATGCGCTTGCCGCCGCCCTCGCGCAGGTATTCGGCGATTTCGGTGATGGTGCTTACGCTGGAGGCAGCGTCGCGGCCCAACTCCTGCTCGACCGCTACGAGATCCTCCCGCAGCAGATCGAAGACCTCCCTCGCCGAAGCTATCGTCAGTGTGCTCAATTTTCTCTGACTTCCTGATTCATGTAATTCCCATTGCGGAGCACAGCCACAGCTTAGCCGCTTTCCACACTATTCGTGAAAGCAAGGGCTCGCCCCGGAGGAGCCATCCATCATCCGCTTAAAACGTGCGGTAGTTGGTAAATTGCAGATCCAACCCCAGGTCCTTCCCCCGCAGCAAAGCGATGATCTCCTGCAGAACGTCGCGGTCTTTGCTCGATATTCTGACCGTATCACCCTGAATGCTGGCCTGTGCCTTCTTTTTCGAATCTTTGATCAGGCGAACAATCTCCTTGGCCTTTTCCGTAGGGATTCCCTGCTGTAATGATACCTTCTGGCGCACGCTTTGACCGGCCGCCGGTTCCACCTTGCCATAGGTTAGATTCTTCAGCGAAACTCCGCGCTTCACCAGTTTGTTCCCCAGAATATCCTTGACCGCCTCCAGCTTGTACTCGTTGGCCGAGGCCAGTTGGATGGTGTCGCTGCCTTCCAGTTTGATCTCCGAGTGCGAGTCCTTGAGATCAAACCGCTGGTGAATCTCCTTCATCGCCTGATCGATGGCGTTGCGGACCTCCTGCATATCCACCTTGCTGACGACGTCAAATGAATTTTCCTGCGCCATGGCCTTCTACCCTCGTATGGGCCGCCGGACAGAGCCGGACCGGCTCTACCAGTTTCACACGCCGAGCTGGATGTGAAACAGCCCGGAGAAGTTTTTCGTGGTTGCGGCGGCGAGTTCCTCCACTTCCACGGCCAGCAGCCCCGCCAGGGTCTGCGCGGTCAGGCTGGCATAGGCGGGCTCGTTGCGCTTGCCGCGATGGGCCGCCGGGGCCAGCCAGGGAGCGTCGGTCTCCACCAGAACGCGATCGAGCGGCACCTGCGCGGCCACGTCGCGCAGCGGCTGCGCCTTGGGATAGGTGAGATTACCGGCAAACGAGACGAGAAACCCCAGGTCCAGGGAGCGCCGCGCCTGCTCCCAGCCGCCGCCGAAGCAGTGCATGATGCCGCCTAGGCCGGTCTGCCACCAGTGCGCGTCGAGAATGCTGAAGAGGTCGTCCCAGGCATCCGTCCTGCCATCCTTCGGCCGGCAGTGGATGAGAATCGGCCGCTGGCGCGCGGCGGCAACCTCCAGCATGCGAATCAGTTCTCTGCGCTGTGTCTGATGGGGCGCGCCTTCGTGGTAGTAGTCCAGGCCGATCTCGCCGCAGGCGATCGTCTCCGGCTCGGCGAGCAACTCGTCCAGCCTGGCCAGAACGGCATCGTCGATTTCGGCGGTATTGTGCGGATAAACCCCGGCGCTGGCATAGAGCCTGGGGATGCCGGAACCACTGTCGGGGCGCGCATTGAACTCGCGGCAGATCTCGAGCGCGCGATGCATCTCGGCCGGGCCTTCGCCAATGCCGATGGCCAGCACCGCGCCGACGCCTGCCTGCCAGGCGCGGGCGAGCATCTCCGCGCGATCGCCAGTGTAACGGGGGCTGTCGAGGTGGGCGTGGGAATCGATAAGCAACGGAAAACTCCAGCGTGCGGTGATCTGTATGGGACAGAGCCGTTCGAGCAGAGCGAGGTAGCAAAGTCGTTGCTACAATCCCGGGTCTACTTCAACCGCGCGCCGAGCGGCACCTCTTCCAGGAATCCGGCGAGCACCGGCGCGCCGCCTTCGAGCGAGGCCGCCAGCAACATGCCGTTCGACACCAGGCCGCGCATCTTGCGCGGGGCCAG